>CALWGL010000359.1 GCA_944380025.1 uncultured Lachnospiraceae bacterium | reverse complement strand
CCCTGCGTCAACGCCACGGGACGGCTGGACACGGCGGTTCGGGCGCTGCGGCTTCTGGAGGAAACCGACCGGGCGGAGGCGGTGCGCATCGCCTCGGAGCTGAAGGCCCTGAACGACAGCCGCAAGGACATGACCGAGGAATATGTGAAAAAGGCCGTGGCCCAGGTGGAGGAAGAAGGACTGGAAAAGGACCGGGTGCTGGTCATTTTTCTGCCGGACTGCCACGAGAGCCTGGCCGGGATCATCGCCGGACGGGTGCGGGAAAAATATTATAAGCCCGTTTTCGTCCTGACCTGCGCCGAGGACGGCGTGAAGGGCAGCGGCCGTTCCATCGAGACCTACCACATGTTTGAGGAAATGACGAAGATCCGCGACATCTTTACCCGATACGGCGGCCATAAGATGGCCGCCGGCCTGTCCATCCGAAGCGGCGACACGGAGCTTTTCCGCAGACGGATCAACCAGGTCTGCACGCTGACACCCCAGGATCTGGAGGAGCGGATCCATATCGACGTGCCCATGCCGGTTTCCTATATCACCCGTTCTCTGGTGGACGAGCTGGACCGGCTGGAGCCCTTCGGAAACGGAAATCCCAGGCCCCTGTTCGCTCAGAAGGATCTGCTGTTTCTTTCCGCGAGAGTCCTTGGAAAAAACGGGAACGCGGTGCGTTTTACGGTGCAGGACGACGCGGGAGGCCGCTGGGAGATGATGGCCTTCGGCGATCCTTCGCCGATGAACGCTTATCTGGAAGAAAAATTCGGGAGCGATGCGGTGCGAAAGCTGTACGGGACAGGATTTTCCGGGGCAGCCTTCTCCGGCCGTGTTCCGGCCGGATCTGCGGCCGGGCAGGCGCAGATCCGGCTGTCCGTGACCTATTATCCTTCCGTCAATAGCTGGAAGGGGGAATCCAGGCTCCAGCTGGTGATGAGGCAGTATCAGTGAAAGAGCGGACGGCGGCGGAGCTTTCTTTGCACAGGAAGGCCGAACTGTAGTTCCGGACAGGATTTGCAGTTGCCGATCCCTCCTGTATTGTGATACTATATGGTCAGGAAAAAGGTCCGAAACCGCAGGCAGACAGGCTGTCCGCGGCTTCGGCGGAAACAGAGGCACATATGATACTGACAGTGACATTGAATCCGGCAGTGGACAAGACTTATCAGACGGGAGAGCTTTTCTGCGGAAGGGTGAACCGGATGCGTTCCATGACCAATATCGCGGGCGGAAAGGGGATCAACGTGAGCAGGATCCTGCGGCAGTACGGCTGTGAGGTGACGGCGACAGGATTCCTGGGAGGATTTTCGGGAGAGTGGATCGAAAAGGAACTGCTTCGGACCGGCATGCGGTGTGAGTTCGTTCCGATCGGCCAGGAGACAAGAAGCAGCATGAACGTGGTGGCGGACAACGGATATGTGACGGAGATCCTGGAGCCCGGGCCGGAGATTACGGAAAAGGAGCTGGAAGCATTTTTTGTCCGTTTTGACCGGCTCCTTGCGGACTGCGGCATCGTGGTGCTGTCCGGAAGCGTTCCGCGGGGCGTGCCGGAGGATATCTACGCCCGGCTGATCCGCCGCGCGCAGGCGCAGGGAAAAGAGACGGTGCTGGATACCAGCGGGGAATTCCTGCGGGAGGGGATCAAAGCGGCGCCTACGGTGATCAAGCCCAACCGGAAGGAGATGGAGTATGTGATCGGCCACCGGCTGAACGGACGGGACGGCCTGATGGAAGCGGCGGCGTATCTGCGCGGGAACGGCGTCCATCTGGCGGCGGTTTCCCTGGGGAACAGAGGGCTTCTGATGGCAGGAGAGGAAGGGCTTTTTTATGCCAGGCCGCCAAAGGTGAGGACGCTGAACACCGTGGGCTGCGGCGACTGCGTGGTGGCTTCCCTGGTGATGTCCAGGATCGCGGACACAGGGGAAGAGGAGATGCTGCGTCGGGCGGTGGCCCTTTCCGCGGCAAGCGCCTCCTGCCTGGAAAGCGGCCGCGTGCCGATGGAACTGGCGGAGGAGCTGTACGGACAGGTCACGGTGGAGCGGCTGGAGCTTCCGGAAGGGGCGGGATTATAGTTTTTCTTATGGTGGAAAGAAGATGATTTACAGAGATTTTCAGGACATGAAGCTTTCCGGGCTGGGCATGGGCGCGATGCGCCTTCCGGTCATCGACGGGGACGATTCCAGAATTGATGAAACGAAAACGCAGGCCATGGTGGATTACGCCATGGAGCAGGGCGTGAATTATTACGATACGGCCTGGGGCTATCATGACGGCCATTCCGAAACCGTGATGGGAAAGGCGCTGAGCCGTTATCCGAGGGAGAGCTATTTCCTTGCGACCAAGTTCCCGGGCTACGACCTTTCCAATATGGACAGGGTGGAGGAAATCTTTGAGAAGCAGCTGGAAAAATGCGGGGTGGAATTTTTCCGCCCATGGGAATCTGGACGTGATGAAGCGTTTTCTTGACGCCTATGGCAAGGATATGGAATTCTGTCAGATCCAGCTGAATTTCCTGGACTGGAC
>CALWGL010000358.1 GCA_944380025.1 uncultured Lachnospiraceae bacterium | reverse complement strand
GGCAGGCATTCAGGTGCAGCGAAGCTCCAGCATGGGAAGGCTTTTTGACGCGGTGAGCGCCCTGCTGGGGATCCGCACCGAAAACAGCTACGAAGGAGAATGCGCCGTCGCCCTGGAAAATGCGGCCTGGCGGGAAAGAAAAAGGCGGGAAGAGGAGCCGGAGCATGAGGCAGGTAAACGGGAAATTCCCTTTCCGATACGGGAAGAAGGGAAGATGCTGATCGCGGACCGGAGGACGCTCCTTCTGGCGATCCTGCGCGGGCTGAAGGAGGGGAAGGGGACGAAGGACGCCGGGAAAAAGACGCAGCTGGCGGAGGAGCTCGCTCTTGCCTTTCATGAGGCGGCGGCGGACATGGTCCTTGCCATGTGCAGGAGACTGCGGGAAAAGACCGGGATCGGCCGGATCGCTTTAAGCGGTGGCGTGTTTGCCAACGTCCTGCTTCAGGAACGCTGCAGGAGGCTGCTGGAGCAGGACGGTTTTGGGGTTTATGTTAATGAACAGGTGCCCGGAAACGACGGCGGCATCTGCCTGGGACAGGCCTGGATCGCCATGCGGGAATGAGCGAGTCGGCGCAGGCCGGAGCGGAGTTCCCGGAGACGCTGTTGAGAGAAAGGAGAAAGCAAAATGAGCCTGACAGTAGCGCAGCTGATGGAACTGCCCTGCCTGCGCCGGGCGAAGGTGCTCGCCGGAAGGAACGGGCTGAACCGGATCGTGTCCACCATTTCGGTTCTGGAATACGCCGTGCCGACCGCCATGCAGAAGAAGCTTTACGACAGTATTGAATTCTGGGGAAGCGAGCTGGTGATCACCGGATTCTGCAGCGTGGCGGACGACGTGGAAGCGCAGTGCGCAAATATCCGGCGTCTTGCGGAAGCCGGGGAGGTGGGAATGATCCTCTACTATGTGGGACTGATCATGCCCCGGGTGGATCCCCGGCTGATCCGTCTGGCGGATGAGCTGGATTTTGTCCTGATCTGTATGCCGGAAAACGAGCCAAGCCTGCGCTACAGCGAAGTGATCCGGGAAGTCATGGACGCGATCATAAGGGATGAGCTCGATAATCCTTCCTTCGCAACAGACCTGCTGGAGCAGATGACGAAGCTTCCCAAAGGGCAGCAGACGGCGCGGACGATCCTTCGCATCACCAGCGACCGGCTGAGAGCGTCGGCGGTGATCACAGACGCCGCCTATCATATTTTGAGCGCCGCGGCCTGGCCGCGCACCGAAGCGTCTGCCTGCGAGGAGCTGGTGGGGATCGCTGCCCGGCATACCGGGCCGGAGAACTGCTGGGAGGTCAGGGAGAGAGATCACCTGTGGATCTATCGGGCGGAGCTTTCCCCCGGCAGCATGAAGCTGCTGATCTTTTCGGAAAGAGGAAAGCTCGATCCGCTGCTCTGGAAGCAGACGGCAGAGGGCGTGCGGCTGAGCATGGGCGTCTGGGGAAAACAGCATGACCAGACGGATCTGTCCGAGCTGGTACGCGCCATTCTGATGGATGAGCCCATCAAGATGCGCAGGCTGGGGGATCTGTACCATATCGATGTGGAAGCCCTGAGCGACATGTGGATCCTGAAAAGCCAGACAACGCAGAAGCTTTCCCGGTGGGTAAAACAGATCCGGGAATTATCCGGGCATTATGCGGACATCAGCCTGTGCGAGCCGTATGAGAATGATATTCTGATCTTTCCGGTCGGAAAGAGGACTCTGCGGGAAATGGATGCCTGGGCCGAAGCGCTGGCGCGTTTCTGCCGGGAAAACGGAGCGGAGGCAAAGATCACCCGCTGCCCCATGCTGCGGCAGACCGCCGATGCAAAATCTGCCTATGAGCTCAATCACGCCTGCCTGGAGGATGCCATACGGGTGTTTCCACGCCGGCCTTTTTTCATGCTTTCCGAAATAGAGTTCGTAAAGGAATGCCGGAGGATCGCCGAAGAGGGAAAGGACGCGGTGAGGAGCCGCACCGCGCTGCTGGAGCCGCTCCTGGAAGGAAAGGACGGACCGGACATCGTCAGGACACTGTCCGTTTTTCTGCTGGATACGAACAGAAGCGTCACGCAGACGGCGGAGCAGCTTTTTGTCCATAAGAACACCGTAAAATTCCGCCTGCAGAAGGCGGGGGACCTGCTCGGTTTTCATGTGGGAGATGCCGCTCAGGCAAACGGCCTGATCTGCGCGCTTTCTCTGCTGAGAATGCTGCGCTCTGACCGGGCGGACTGAACCAGGGAAGCGTTTTTGCAGATCCATTGTTGTCCAAAAGGACAATGAATGGCGGAAAAGTTTATCTGTATCCATAATGACCTCCTTTTTTTGCCGGATTATAATAAATATCAGGATTTTTGAGATCCAATACCTGCAGAAAGGGGAGAAATGGCATGAAAAAATCCACTGGTTTTGAGATCAGGGAGGAAGAAAGACAGAGCTGGGGATCCATTGCCATGGTCTGGATCGGTTCCGTGATCTGCGTTCCCGCCCTTATGGTTGGGGGGATGCTGGGAAACGGCCTTTCCATGGGCGGG
>CALWGL010000357.1 GCA_944380025.1 uncultured Lachnospiraceae bacterium | reverse complement strand
CCGGGAACGGTCTGGATCAGCATGGACAGCTTTCCGATGAAGGAGCAGACGATGGAGAGCACCGCCGCGCCGCCGATGACGCGCACGCTGTATACCTTGGTCACAGCCATGACGCCGATGTTCTCACCGTAGGTGGTGGTGGGAACGGAGCCCACCAGACCGGAAAGCATGGTGGAGAAGTTGTCTCCGAACAGAGAGCGGTGCAGGCCGGGATCCTTCAGCAGGTCTCTTCCCACGATCTTGCTGGTGACCACCTGATGGCCGATATGTTCGGAGGCGATGACCAGGATGACGGGAAGGATGATCAGGATCGCCTGCGGATCAAACTTGGCCAGCTGGAAATTGGGCAGGGAGAAGACCGGCGCTGCCGCCACCTCCGTAAAGTCCACGATCCCGCACAGGATCGCCGCCACATAACCTGCCACCACCGCCACAAGGATCGGGATGACCGACAGGAAGCCGCGGAATACCACGGAGCCGAAAACCGCGACGCCCAGCGTCACGAAAAATACGATCACATTCTCCATCCGGATCGTCTCGTCCAGAAGCCCCGCGTTCTCCGCCGCGCTTCCCGCCAGCTCCAGGCCGATCAGCGCCACCACCGGGCCCATGGCCGCCGGAGGCAGGACCACGTTGATCCAGTCGGATCCGAATTTGTAGATGATCGCCGCCAGAATGCAGCCGCAGAAGCCGACCACCACGAAACCGCCCAGCGCGTATTCATAGCCCATCTCACTGATGACGATCCCGGCGGGCGCCAGGAAGGCGAAGCTGGAGCCCAGATAGGCGGGCGCCTTTCCTTTTGTCACCACGATAAAGAGCAGGGTGCCGACGCCGTTCATGAACAGAACGACAGCCGGATTGATGCCGAACACAAAGGGCACCAGGACGCTGGCGCCGAACATGGCCAGCAGATGCTGGATGGAAAGCGGGATCAGGAGCTTAATGGGCACCTTCTCATCCACCTGAATGATTCTTTTGTTTTCCATATGGATATCCTCCTCATAAGTATTTGAACCAATTTTATCAATTCTACCACAAACGTTCCGTTCATACAATGGATTTTTCCTTGAGTTTCCGGGCCGAATCGGCTACAATAAAAAAAGAGTTTTCAGGAAAAGAGGAGGAGGACATGAAGGAAAAATTATATACCATCCCGTTGAACGACGCCATGAACGCGGACGACGAGTGCCCGTTCTGCTATATCGAGCGCAATGTGGAGCAGGATATCCTGGATTACGTGCTCGGCTCCTGCGCTTCCTACATGGAAAGCGACACGAGGGACGCCACGGACAAGGCCGGCTTCTGCCGCATGCATTATAAGAAAATGTACGATTACGGAAACACCCTGGGAAACGGCTGGATCCTGAAGACCCATTACAAGAAGCTGATCCGTGAGATGAAGGAGCAGTTCGCTCACTATACGCCGGGGAAAACCTCCCTCGTGGACCGGCTGAAGGGAAAGCCCTCCGAGGAAAACCCCATTTCCGCCTGGATCGGAGAAAAAGAAAAGAGCTGCTATATCTGCGACTATTTCAAAAAGGAATACGCCCGCTATCTGGACACCTTTTTCTACCTTTATAAAAACGACAGCGCCTTCCGGGACAAGCTGGCAAAGAGCAAGGGCTTCTGCCTGCACCATTTCCGCGATCTGTTAAACGGCGCGGACGCGAAGCTTTCCGAAGCGGAGAAAAAGGATTTCTTCCCCGTGGTGTTCGATCTGATGGAGAAAAACATGGAGCGGGTCTCCGCCGATGTGGACTGGCTCATTGAAAAGTTCGACTACCGCAACAAGACGGCGGACTGGAAGACTTCCAAAGACGCGGTGCAGCGCGGCATGCAGAAGCTGAAGGGCGGCTATCCGGCCGACCCGGTCTATAAAATGAACAAGTAAACCGCCGCAGGCCGGACGTTTGCCAGACGCCCGGCCTGTTTTCGCCGTTTCCCTTCGCCGGCCCTTTTACCGGACCCAGCTCTTTGCCGCCCCTCTGCCTTCGCCGGCGCTCCCTGATCCGTTATCCGCCTTCAAAGAGCCTTTCCAGCAGCCTCAGATAGGAAAAGATCTCTCCGAACAGCTCCTCCGCGGAAAACGTCTCCCGGCGGCAGTGCTCCCTCGTCAGCCCGCGGAAGGTATATGCCGTGATGCGAAGGATCCGCTCCTGCCCGGCCCCGGGATGCATCAGAGGAGCATCCGACGGCTTCAGAAGCTCTCCGATCCGTTTCTCATACTGCTCCTTCTGTTCCGCAACGGCCTGCAGCGCCTCTCTGCAGTCCTCCTCCTGCACGCTGTCCAGAAACGCCTTCAGGTAAGGATACTGTCTGCAGGCGCGCAGCGCCGCCTCCTCGATCAGACGGATCCGGAAAAAAAGACCGCCTTCCGGCTTCTCCGCCCCTCCCGAAAGCTCCAGCAGCATAAATCTGACCGCATAATCATATAAAAAAACGTAGAGCCCAAGCTTGCTCTCAAAATAATGAAACAGAAGCCCCTTGCTGATGGAGGCCCGCTTCACCACCTCGTCCGTCCCCGCGTGCCGGTAGCCGT
>CALWGL010000356.1 GCA_944380025.1 uncultured Lachnospiraceae bacterium | reverse complement strand
TCCACCGCTTCGATCAGGGCGTCGGAGTCGATCAGCGCGCCCCTTGCGGTATTGACGATCACCACGCCGTCCTTCATCTTCGCCAGGCTGTCCCGGCCGATCAGATGAAAATTGTCCTCCGTCAGAGGCGCGTGCAGGGTGATCACATCCGCTTCCTTCCAAAGCTCCTCCTGCGTCACATAGGAAGCATACCGCTTCGTTTCTTCGTTCTCAAAGGGATCGCAGGCCAGGAGCCGGCAGCCGAAGCCGGACAGATGGCGGATCACCGTGCGGCCGATGCGTCCTGTCCCGATCACGCCCACGGTCAGATCCGCAAGCTCCCTGCCCCGGATCCCCTGCAGGGTATAATCCTGAATGTTTGTCCGCTCCAGGATCCGCTTCATGTTCCGGATGCTCATCAGGATCAGCATCACGGCATAATCCGCCACGCCGTTCGGCCCGTAGGGAGCGTTCCCCACCCGGATGCCGAACTCCTTCGCCGCCGCCATGTCGATATGATCGTAGCCGATGGTGCGGGTGGTCAGATACCGGATGCCGCAGCGGGCAAACTCCTCCATCAGCTCCCTGGTGATCTGCGAGGTGATGATGTCCGCGCATTCGCAGCCCTCCGTCACCCGCGCGATGTTCGTCACATCCGGCGCGTCCGGGCAGCCGGAGATCTCCAGCCCAAGTTCCTTCGCATACCGGTCAAACCATTCCGCCTCGTCAAATTCTCTCAGATTAAATACCGCAATCCGGTTCATTTCTTTTCTCCTCCCTTTCCTCTGTTCTCTCCTGCCGCTTTTTTCTCCGCGAAAGCCGCTTCCTCCCCGGACCTGGCCGCCTGCGGCAGATCCTCCGAAGGAAGATCCTCCGCCGGGGGCTCCTTTGGGGGAAGATCCTCCTTTTCCAGCTTCCGGAAATGGTTAAACCCGTACAGCAGGATCCGCACGCTGTCGATGGTGGTATCGAACAGCCCCGCCTCGAACATTTTCTGCACCACGATCCCCACCGGCACGGCAAGGATCATGCCAAGCACGCTTCCGATGCGGTAGCCGATGAACAGAAGGAACAGCGTGGGGATCGCCGGAACCCCAATGGAATCTCCCACAAACTTGGGCTGGATGACCTGTCTCAGCAGCTGGGCCGCCCCCCAGATGATCATCAGGCCCAGGGCCATGCGGTAATTTCCCGCCAGCACCTCCATCAGCGCCCAGGGCCAGAGCACCGCCCCCGCGCCGAACACGGGGAGAAAATCCAGCACGGCGATCAGGAAGGCGATCAGGAAGGAATACTGTACCCGCAGGATCAGAAGGCCGATGAACAGGACAAAGTAGATCACGATCTCGATCCGGAACTGGGCCACGAAATAACCTCCCACGGCCCCGGTCAGTCCGGAGGACATGATCCGGAATTTCGCCCGGACGGACTCCGGCACATGCCTGTGGAAAAAGGCGTGTATATTCTCCTTTTCCGCCACAAAGAAATAGGAGGACAGCAGGCACATGATGGTGCTGACGATGACGGAGGGGATATTCCTCGCGATATTCCCCACCGCGTTCACGGTGGGCTCGCTCAGGCCGTTCATGATGCCGCTGATGTAGCTTCCCAGATTGTCCCCGATCTCCGTCAGGTTTTCCTTCAGAGCCGGCGGAAAACGGTCATAAAAATCCGTCAGACTCGCCGCCAGCTCATTCATTTCCTTCTCCACATCCTTCCAGAGGGTGGGAAGGGAGGAAACGAATCCCGCAGCCTCCGTAACCAGCCTGGAGATCAGGAGGTATCCCACCAGGATCACGCCCGCAAGCACCGCGACGATCACGATGGCCGACCCGGCCTTTCTCCGGATCCGGATCTTCTGCTCACAGAAGCGCACCAGCGGATTGGCGATCATGGCGATGATCCAGCCCACCGCAAAAGGCATGAAAAAGCGCAGAAGCCGCGGCAGCAAAAACACGGCAAGACACAGAAGCACCACCGCCGTCACAAGGTTCAGCACCGCTTTCACATATTTTCTTAATCCCGGCCGCATTGTCCTCCCTCCTTTTTATTCCTGTGCAGTCAGCCCTTCAATGACCTCGTAGATCTCCTCCCGTCCCTGCTTCGTAAGCGCGGAAAAGGGAAGGATCACCGTCCCCTTCTCCGCCTTCAGCCCCTCCCGCACCCGCTTTACGGCCGCGGGGACCTGGCTTCTTTTCAGCTTGTCCAGCTTGGTGGCGATGATGATGGGATGATACCCCTGGCTGAGGATCCAGTCGTACATCTGCCTGTCGTTGGCCGAAGGCTCATGCCGGATATCGATCAGGAGAAAAACGGCCCGAAGCTGCCTGGACTGTCTCAGATAGCGCTCCACCATCTTTCCCCATTTTGCCTTTACCTCCTCGCTCACCCTGGCATAGCCGTAGCCGGGCAGGTCCACCAGGTAAAAGGCGTCGTTCACGTTGTAAAAATTGATGGTCTGCGTCTTTCCCGGCTGGGCGGAGGTCCTGGCGAGGGATTTCCGGTTCATGATCCCGTTGATCAGGGAAGACTTCCCCACGTTGCTCTTTCCGGCAAAGGCGATCTCCGGCAGGGTATTTTCCGGCAGC
>CALWGL010000355.1 GCA_944380025.1 uncultured Lachnospiraceae bacterium | reverse complement strand
AGTCCAACGTCATGTTCAGCATCTACAACATGGGAAAGACTACCTTCTATAACCTGCAGGTAAAATATGAGGCGGATTTCATCGAAGGCGGGGATACCTTCCTCGGCACGCTGAAGCCGGGAGAAACGGCAAATGTGGACTCCATGCTGACGGCGGCAGCGCCTTCCGCAAACGGGACGGTAAAGGCCATAATCAGCTTTGAGGATGAATCGGGAAGTCAGCAGAGCTTTGAAAGGGAATTTGCCCTGGACGTCTACGAGGAGATCTATATGGAGCCGGACATGTCCGGTGATATGATGCCTGTGGAACCGGAGGGGCCGAATGTGGGACTGATCGCCGGCATTGCTGTCGGCGCGGCGGCAGTGATCGCGGTTGTTGTGGTCCTGATCATCCGCGGGAAAAAGAAAAAGGCGGCTGCCCGGAAGCAGGAGGATGATTTCCTGAACAGTTTCGGAGACGGCGGCCGGGAGTAAGGATGTGGTGCGGATATGAAATTTCTGGATTTGCTCAGGCTGAGCAGCAGCAGTCTCCTGAAGCGGAAGGTCAGGACCATCCTTACCGTGCTGGGTGTGACCATCGGCGTTGCATCCATCGTGGTGATGGTTTCTCTGGGACTGGGGCTGAACAAGTCCTCTCTGGAGGAAATGGAATCCTACGGAAGCCTGACCGCGATCACGGTCTACGAGCCGGGAAGCTACTATGATCCCTCCATGGCTACATCGGATTCGCAGGAGGAAAAACGGCTGGATGACGCGCTGGTGGACTCGATCCGCCAGATCCCCCATGTGGAGATGGTTTCTCCCATGCTGAACTTGAACATTCTGGCCCGGTGCGGCATCTATGAAGGAAACCTTTATGTGCAGGCGATGAGCGCGGAGGCGTTTGAGGCTATGAAGATCCCTATCGGCGAGGGACATTATCCGGACGGAAAAGAGGGAAAGCTGGAATTCTTTTACGGAAACATGGCGCTGCAGAGCAACTTTTATGTGGCCAGTACGGGATCCTATCCCTATTATGAGAAAAATGAAATTCCGGACATTGATCTGATGGAGGACCCGATCTTTTATATTTTTGATATAGATGCCTATTATCAGAGCAAACACGGAGGCTCCGGAGACGGAAGCGGAACTGTAGCAGCGCCTCCGAGAAGATATATGATCGATACGGCCGGCATTGTAGCGGGAGGCGAAGACGAGTGGAACAGCTACAGCTACAATATTTACTGCGAGATCGAATCCCTGAAGACGGAGCTGAAGCGGATCTTCAAAAACAAAGCGATCCCGGGTCAGCCGACGACCAAGAGCGGGAAGCCCTATAAAGAGATCTTCTATAATCAGATCTATGTGGATGTGGACAGCATTGAGAATGTGACGGAGGTTCAGAATACCATCAATTCCATGGGCTATCAGGCGTCCAGCAACGCGGAGTGGGTGCAGGCCACTCAGGCGCAGTACCGGAACGTCCAGCTGGTGCTGGGCGGGATCGGCGCGGTTTCCCTGCTGGTGGCTGCCATCGGCATCACCAATACTATGATGATGTCCATCTATGAGCGGACGAAGGAGATCGGCATCATGAAGGTGCTTGGCTGCGATCTGAGAAATATCCAGATGCTGTTCCTTCTTGAGGCGGCCTACATCGGACTGATCGGCGGCGTGGTGGGTCTGGCCTTCAGTTACGGGATCTCTGCCCTGATCAACCGGGTGGTGCAGTCCATGGGAAATGCGATGACGCTTTCCTATATTCCGCCCTGGCTGGCCCTGCTTTCTCTGGTGTTCGCCATCCTGGTCGGCATGGTATCCGGCTTCTTCCCTTCGCTCCGGGCGATGCGGCTGAGTCCGCTGGCGGCGATCCGCAGCGAATAGCAGACAACAGAAAAGACAATCTCACGGAATTCCTGTTTCAGATCCTGAAATGATTTCCATGGGATTGTCTTTTTTTATCTGCCCGGTCTGCCGGAGGACGGATACGGAAAGCTTAAGCGCCGGCAGAGGAAAGCACTGCCTGTGTCGCGCACTGCCCGAGCACTCCCGCGCCGATCCAGGTGGGATGGATGCCGTCCACCGTGAACAGGCTCAGATTGGTATAGTTGATGCCGCAGTTGTAGAAATCGATGACGGAAGCGCCGTAGGCGGCGGCGATGGCGCTGATCTGCGCGTTGAAATCCGCTACCGTATCCCCGTTCTGATTCACCGCGGGAGCGCCGGTATTGCCGTAGGCGTCGCACCTCTCCAGGAGAGTGCAGCAGTAAATGGATGCGGACGGATAGAGCGCTTTGATCTTCTGGAGCATCAGCTCATAGGCGTCGGTAAAGGTCATGACCTCGCCCTCCGTCTGTACGCCGGGAGCGCGGAAGCTTCCAAGCGTTCTGCTTCTGGCGAAATCATTGATGCCCATGTAGATGAGGATCACGTCCGGATTGCTTCCGTCCGTGCCCTTCAGATCCGCAATGCGGCGGATGCTGCAGCCGGGAGCGGAGCCGTCCATGGCAAGAGAGTTGCCGGTCACGTCCGTGTTGGCGGAGGAAGCGTTGCGGCAGAGCACCATGCCCGTATTCGTAAGAAGCTGTCCCCACCAGGTCTGAGAAGCGTTCGGAATA
>CALWGL010000354.1 GCA_944380025.1 uncultured Lachnospiraceae bacterium | reverse complement strand
CAAGGCAGCACAAGATACAACGGCCGGGTCGGGAGCTGCTGTGCGGATCCGGCCCGGAAAAAGCTCTGCCACACAGGTACAGCACGTAAAGCGTCTGTACCTGTGATGAGTTTCTGCTGAAATTCAATCACGGATACAGGCGCTCTCGATCGTCGTCCCTGTGAAGCTGTAAGGTCTGATTCCTGTACATTCTTCCTGTTCCAATGCCCGGCAGAACCGTTCCGGCACGGCGGAACCGTCATCCTGCGGCACTTTTCTCCTTCTTTGTTTGTCACAGAGGATATCACCGGCGGGAGGGGATGTCAATACCGAAATCAGAGCTGCCTCGACACAAAATGGAACACCTTATCCTCATTGGATAAAATATGCGGAATCAGCTCCTGCGGATATACCTTTGCCCCATTCCGCAATTTTTCCAGCGGAACCCAGCAGAAGTCCAGATCGATCCTTTCGTTCCCCAGTTCATCATACCCATGAAAGATACCGCTTAACGGAATGGCTGCCGGATCACATAAGTGAACCTTATAATACAGACAGATCTGATGACAGGGCCGGTCTCCCCATGGGAAAAAAATTTCTCCCACCGCCATCAGGCTGTCCACTTCAATCTTTGCTCCGATCTCTTCCTCAAATTCCCGTTTCAGCGTCTGTTCTGTCGCTTCCATCGCCGTAACGTGTCCGCCTATAATGGCATAATCGTCATTTTGCGGTTTCTGAAGAAGAATTTTCCCATCATGCAGAAGGATTCCGCCTGTTCGATATGAAAAAATATACGCTTCCTGTTTAAACAGAATATCCTTTTCCAATCGCTTCCTCCTTTCCCATCCACACAGGTCCTTCCCTGAAGCGCCTCCTCCAGCGTCGTTCCGCTATGCTGATATCCGTCTCACAGGCATATCGTCATATATGGAGAAATGGCTGCCTGATTTGGTATCTGATCAAAAATCGCAAGGACCTTAGAACGATACTGTATTTTGATCTTCATAATATTGTCTCTGTTTTCCAACAATACGCAGTTTTAGTACGATAAAGTTTTCAGGCAATACGCAGTCAAGAATAGGTTTTCATTCTTTCTGCCGCCCGGAAATTCCCGTCATCGGTCAGAGTCCCCAGGATTTCCTTCTATCCGGGAATCCTCCGGCCGCTTTTCCTTCCGATACTCCTTCGCCAGAATAAAGGAAGCAAACAGCACGCCGTTTAATACCAGAAGGAGCAGCACATCGACCCAGCGGATCACCTGCCCGCTGATCACGTCGCCGGTTCCGGCCATGACGGCGATCAGGTTGTTATTGAAAAAGTGCATGATCGTGGGAACCCATATGTTTTTCGTCTTCATCATGGCAAGACCGAAGAAAATGCCCAGTCCGATGCAGGTGGTCTGTTGGGTGAGCACGCTCTGCAGCCAGGTGTCAGGACTGTAATAAAACAGGTTGATCGGCAGATGCCACAGGCCCCAGCACACGCCCAGAATGAGCACGCCCAGCCGTTTTCCGTACCGCTTCTGAAGCAGAGGCTGGAAAAAGCCCCTCCAGCCATATTCCTCTCCAAAAAACGCGGTATAAACCATGAAAAAATTAAGCGGAAGCATCGCCAGATTCAGCCACACGTATGGGTTCGCGAAGGGCGGGAAAAACGCGCCCGGCATACCTTCCGCCGCATAATTCAGGAAAATGCGCAGGAAATACAGGAATAAAAACAGAAGGATCCACAGCCAGGGGCGGATGCCCTGCCGGTCTTCCCGGCTTTCTCCTTCTTCGCTTCCCCGCGCTCCCCTTCCCCAGCCGAGGCCGTATTTCTTTCGGACTTCTTTTTTCTCCAGAAGCAGAAGCACCCAGGAAATCAGGCTTCCCACGATGAGCGCCAGATTGACCGGCGCCGCCATGCCAATCTGCGGGAGGAATACGCCCGCCACGCAGAGCGCCATCATAACCCCCGTCAGAATCAGAAATCCTGTATAGAATTTCACCGGGACCTTTTCCTCCGGCTTCCTGGTAAGAAGCACCGCCAGCATCACGCCCGCCGCGGGATAGTACATCTGCGCATTGGGAAAGGCGCTCACGTCCGCTCCTCTGTAAAAATTGATTCCCATCAGCACACCCATCGCAAGAGGCAGGCCGAAGGCCGCGGCCGCGAAGATGCCAAGCCGCTTTTTTTCAAGCTTTGTCAGTTTCGTTCCCATTGTCCTTTTTCTTTTAATAACCTTTCCGCCCCGTCTCTTTTTCTTTCCGCGGGGCTTTTCTCATCCAGAATATCATCCCTCGCGAAGGGTGTAAACAGCGTTTTTTTGTGACGTTATTTCGTCACTCTGCCGCCGCTTTTCACGGGCGGGAAAAATCATTCCCTGTAAAACACGGGCCTGTATAAAAGATGTGAAACAGAGGGAAAATGAAAAAGAAAAAAGCCGCGTTCTGCGGCGGAAAGGATTGGAAGAAATCATGAAAACGGAACCTGTATTTCTGACGGACAAGAATCGAACCGTCCTTCTGGAGGCGCTGGAGGGCGCCGCGGACGCCGCGCTTCCGGACTGCTGCCGTCCCTTTGAGCCGCTGTCTCCAAATACGGCAGAGACTCCGGCGGCGGCCGGAGAAAAGCATCT
>CALWGL010000353.1 GCA_944380025.1 uncultured Lachnospiraceae bacterium | reverse complement strand
GTGAAGCTCACGGAAAAGTCGGCGCGGATCCTGGAGGAGGGCGAACGGGTCGTCATGAAAATGGCCAAAGAACAGGAGCCTTCCGGGAAAACAGGACAGGCCGGAAGAGCGGCGGATAAGAAGCAGAAGGCGCGTACCCCCGGCGGCTTTGCCCTGAACGGGGAGGAAGAGCAGCTGTTTGAGGTGCTGCGCCGTCTGCGCAGCCGGATCGCCAGCGCGGAAGGCGTGCCTCCCTACATTGTTTTTTCGGACAAAACCCTGGCTCATATGTGCATTGTCCGCCCTGCTGACCGGGAACAGATGCTCACCGTTTCCGGCGTCGGAACCTTTAAATATGAAAAGTACGGGGAACAGTTTCTGGAAACCGTGCGGGATTTCAGCCGGAATTTCAGAAGAGGGGAAGGGCCGGACAGCCTCGGGGCCGTTGATTTTTCCAGCCTGGATTATGACGTGGCGCAGGATTATGAGGATGGCGGCGGGATGTGACGGAAGCTTTGCCGAAAAAACCAAAGCCTGAAACGGTTTATCAATTGAAAAAGGTCTGCGCATTTACTGCGCAGACCGTACGAATTTGTTACTATTGAAAAAATTGTTGAACCGGGACGGATGAAATGCTACAATACAGCTAAGCATAAAAATTCTGTAAGCCGTTCGGCTGTCGGCGGATTCCCCGCCGCATGTCTATTCTGACATTCCATTTCAGAAGCTCTATGCTTGATTCCAGAACAAACGCAGCCAAAAGAAACCAGGCGGGAGCGGACGAAGGGAGTGCCGTACCCGCCGCACAAGGCGGAGACGCTGTTTTCTGTATTAGAACAGGATAACAGAGACAGCGGCCTTCGCGGAAACGGAGGTACGATGAGCGAAGAACTGCATGCCAACAGGAAACATAAGGATACGGTATTCCGGATGCTCTACAGCGACAAAAGAGCCATTCTGGAGCTGTACAACGCCCTGAACGGGACGGACTATCAGGATCCGGACGACCTGACGGTTACCACGCTGGAAAACGCGGTCTATATGGCAATGAAGAACGACGTATCCTTTCTTCTGGATGAAAGGATGACCCTGTACGAGCACCAGTCCACGTGGAATCCGAACATGCCCCTGCGCGACCTGATCTATATCGCGCGGCTTATGGAAAAGTATGTGAACAAAAGATCGCTGTATCAGTCCGGGCAGATCAGGCTTCCGGCGCCCCATTTTGTAGTATTTTACAACGGAAAAGAGGAGAAGCCGGAGGACGCCACCATTAAGCTGTCGGATGCCTATTTACAGAAGGAAGAAGAACCCGAGCTGGAGCTGAAGGTCCGGTATCTGAACATCAATCAGGGATGCAACCGGGAACTGATGGAAAGGTGCAGGACCCTGCGGGAGTACAGCGAATTTGTGTCCCGGATCAGGAAATATGCGGCCAGGGAAACAGCGATCGGGGAAGCGGTGGACAGGGCTGTGACGGAATGCATAAAGGAAGGAATTCTTGCGGATTTTCTGCGCGGCCAGAGAGCGGAGGTGATCGCCATGTCGATTTTCGAGTATAACGAAGAAGAGGAAATGAGGAAACTCAGAGAAGGAGAACATCAGATCGGAAAAGAGGAAGGGAAAGCGGAAGGAAAAGCAGAAGGGAAAGCGGAATCGGTGCTGGAAGTCCTTGGACTGTATGGACAGGTGCCGGAATATGCGGAAAGGCGTATATTGGAAGAGGATGATATTAAGCTGCTTTCTGTCTGGTTGAAGGAGGCTGCAAAGGCAGGATCCGTGGAGGGATTTCTGGAAAAAACAGGATTGAAGGAAGTCCAAAACGGATAATTTCTTCCGAAAAAAGAAAATATCGGAAAGTCAGATAAGCGGCGCAGCCATGTTTCCAAATCGGCATGGCTGCGCCGTTTCTTTCCATAACGGAACAGCTTTCCAGAGAAACTTCTGTGTGTTTCGGTTTACAATCTACTGAAAAATGAAAGTTTACTTACATTTTAAAAACGATTGCTTTCTAAATTTACATTCACTCCTTATAATAAATCTGTATCAATAAGAAACCTACAGGTGTCCGCGAATCGGACGCCGCAGATGCAGAGGCAAGAGAAAAGAGTGGAGGTAGAATCATGAGTCCGGCAAACAACAAAACGGGCGGCATCAATCAGTCGCAGAAGCTGATGGTTTTCGTTCTGACCATGTCCCTTTATGGACTGGCGACCCTGATCACGGAGCTGATCCCCAAATTTCAGGCAGGCATCGTGGAATTTTCCGTGGAGTATTTTCTGTTCATTCCCCTTACCCTGGCGATCCTGTTCGATCCGCTGTCCGCGGCGCTGGGCGCGGCGACCGGAGAGCTGGTGTTCAGCGAGATCATGCTGGGACAGTTCGGCGGTCTGGGAGAACTGGAAAAGTTTATCACCGTTACCATCGGCGTCTATCTGGCGGGCCGTCTGGTGAAAAATCCGAAGAACCGGGGAGCCGTTGCCGCGGCGTCCATTTTCGGAACCGGTATGCAGCTTCTGATGGGAACCGTCGTGGATATCGTAAAGGTACAGGCGTCCTTCAGTGATTTTGAAGCGGTTCCCGGGCTGCCGGAGAGCGTGTTCGCGACAGAGGGCTTTGCCTT
>CALWGL010000352.1 GCA_944380025.1 uncultured Lachnospiraceae bacterium | reverse complement strand
GGGCGCAGCTGGACGCCGGAAAGGCGCTGCTTTCCCGGAAGAGGACCGGAAGCCGCTTCATCGCCTATTTTCAGGCCTATACGAATACCTACGGCCCGGTTTCCCGGCTGGAGCGGCTTTTTTCGGAAGCCCTGTCCGAACCGGATATCGCGGGGATCTCCATCGCCACCCGGCCGGACTGCCTGCCGGAAGAGGTGATCGGCCTGTTTCTCCGGCTGAAAAAAAGCTTCCCCGGGAAATTCATCTGGGTGGAGCTGGGGCTTCAGACCATCCACGAAAAAACCGCCGCCTACATCCGAAGGGGCTATCCCCTTTCCCGCTTCGACGAAGCCGTAAGGGCGCTGCGCGCGGCGGATATCCCCGTCATCGTCCACGTGATCCTGGGCCTTCCGGGAGAAACGCGGGAGATGATGCTGCAGACGGTCCGCTACCTGAACGGCTGCGGCATCTGGGGCGTCAAGCTGCAGCTTCTTCACGTGCTAGAAGGAACCGACCTGGCCGCGGATTACCGGGCAGGCCTTTTTCAGACGCTTTCGCTGGAGGAATATCTTTCTCTCCTCTGTGACTGCATCGCGGCGCTCTCTCCGGAGATCGTCATCCACCGGGTCACGGGAGACGGACCCAAGCGCCTTCTCATCGCCCCCTTATGGAGCGCGGATAAACGAAACGTATTGAATCTGCTTCACCGCAGGCTGAAGCAGAACGCCATCAGGCAGGGACAGACTGCCGGACTGGAGACGCCATGAATCAGGAACCGACCACCCTTTACAAGCTTATGGTTCTTTACATGCTCAACTGCGTGAATTTTCCCCTGACCACCGCGCAGATCGCCGAATTCATCCTGGACCGGGACTACACCAATTTTCTCACCCTACAGACCGTTTTCTCCGATCTGACGGAGACGGGCCTTGCCCACTCCAAGACCATTCTGAACCGGACGCAGCTTTCGCTGACGGAGGAGGGAAAAAACACGCTCCATTATTTTGAGAACCGCATCAGCGACGCCATCAAGGACGACATCCGGGACTATTTCACCAGCCACCGGCTGGAGCTGCGGAACGAATCCTCCATTCAGTGCGACTACTACAAGCTGGTAAACGGGGAATACGAAGCGCAGCTCGTGGCAAAGGACGGGGACGTGGATCTGGTGGGCATCCGCCTGTCCGTCCCCACCGAGGAGCTTGCCGCCTCCATCTGCGACAACTGGCAGAAAAAAAACAAGGAGATCTACCATTATCTGACGAAGGAGCTCTTCTAAGGCGTTCCGTTCTTTTCTCCGGCAGCATCCTCCGCTTCCCTTTTGATCCGCTTCATGTGCTCCCGGATCTTCGCCTCATAGCCGTTCCCGCTGGGGCGGTAGAATTCCTTCCCGGAAAGCTCATAGGGCAGATACTGCTGCCGCACATAATGATTCGGATAATCGTGGGCGTACTTGTAGTCCAGGCCGTGCCCCAGCTTCGCGGCCCCCTTGTAATGGGCGTCCTGCAGATGGGGCGGAATCGGCAGATTTCCCGTCTCCTGCACGCATTTTGACGCCTCGCTGATGGCACAGACGGCAGAGTTGCTCTTGGGCGCGCAGGCCACATAGGTCGCGGCGTTTGCCAGAATGATCTGCGCCTCCGGCATGCCGACGCGCTCCACGGCCAGAGACGCGCTGACCGCCACCTGCAGAGCCTGCGGGTCCGCGTTCCCCACATCCTCCGACGCGCAGATCATGATCCTTCGCGCGATGAAGGCGACGCTTTCCCCCGCATAGAGCATTTTTGCCAGATAATAGACCGCGGCGTCCGGATCCGACCCCCTCATGCTCTTGATGAAGGCCGAAATGGTGTCATAGTGGTTATCCCCCGTCTTATCGTACTTCACCACCCGCTTCTGAATGCACTCCGCCGCCACGTCCAGCGTGATGCGGATCTTTCCGTCCTCGCTCCGGGGCGTGGTGAGAATGCCCAGCTCCACGGCATTGAGCGCAAGGCGCGCGTCCCCGCCCGCCATATCCGCGAGGAACTCCGCGGCATCCGCGTCCAGCACGGCCCCGTATGCCCCCATCCCCTTCTTTTCGTCGGTGACGGCCCGGCGCAGAAGCTCCTTCACGTCTTCTTGGGACAGCGGCTTCAGCTCAAAGATAATGGACCGGGAAAGCAGCGCCCCGTTCACCTCAAAATAGGGATTTTCCGTGGTCGCCCCGATCAGGATCACGGTGCCGTCCTCCACGAAGGGGAGCAGATAGTCCTGCTGGCCTTTATTAAAGCGGTGGATCTCATCGATGAAAAGAATGGTCTTCTTTCCATACATGCCCAGCGCTTCCTTCGCCGCGGCCACCACCTCTTCCATATCCTTTTTTCCCGCCACGGTGGCGTTGATCTGCGTGAAACGCGCGCTGGTGGTGTTGGCGATCACCCGGGCCAGCGTGGTCTTTCCCGTTCCGGGCGGGCCGTAAAAAATAACGCTCCCCAGCTTGTCCGCCTTGATGGCGCGGTAAAGCAGCTTGTCCTTTCCGATGATGTGCTGCTGCCCCACCACCTCCTCCAGCGTCTCCGGCCGCAGCCTGGCCGCCAGCGGCGCTTCCTTTTCCTTTCTGTTTTCCGCCATATATGTGAATAAATCCATG
>CALWGL010000351.1 GCA_944380025.1 uncultured Lachnospiraceae bacterium | reverse complement strand
CCGGCCTGCTGGAATATACCAATCAGGTTATGGATACGGAAAACGCTTTTATCTGCAACAGCCGTCCGCGCCGTTTCAGGAAATCCCTGATCCATCTGGGATATCTCGCCTATGACCAGAGAAGCCGGACTGCGTTTATCCCGAATGAAGAAATTCGGATGGAATTCGCGGATGCGGTAGAAGATAAAAAATGGACCGAATTTACTTCCTTTCAGCGGGAGATGTTCCGTCAGTGGGATTCAGCAGTGGCGATAAAGACGGGAAGCATGGATATATAAGAATTTATGGAGGCAAAAGCCTTATGATCTTTAAATATTGTGCAGCATGTGGTCATGAGCTGGAAGATATTAAATGTGGGAATGACGATTGCAAAATCTGTCCATTCTGTAAAAAGTATATGGAAGTAGTCCATTCCCTGTTGTTGAAGTTTTAGTAGTAAATGAACTTAATGAAATACTGCTTTTAAAACAGAACTATATTTCAGAATCTAAATGGACGGTTGTATCCGGAGATATGATAGACGGTGAGACGATAGAGGAAGCGGTGTCGCGTGAAGTAATAGAGGAAACAGGACAAACGTAGGGGGAAATAAATATGATAAAAGATATAGCCGGTTTGGCCATGGGAAAAAGGAAAACAACAGCAGATGGCACACATCGATTTTTATGTGGAAGACCTGGACAGCAGTGTAACCCATGCGTTAAAATGCGGCGCCCAAAAGTCCGACGTACAATATTTTGATACATCGACAGTGATGTTTGATCCGGAAGGTCATCCATTTTGTTTGAGTACAGTGAAACAATAAATTCAGTGACAGAGAACAGAACAAAGGAAAAGCAGTATGAAAACCTCGCGGGCAAAAGTGGACAGAATACTGGGAATGATTATCTATCTGATTAACCATGATAACGTTCCGGCCAGTTATCTGGCGGAGCGGTTTCAGGTATCCGTCAGGACGGTACAAAGGGATATGGTCAGCATCTCTGAAATTGGGATTCCCGTTTATGCGGACGGGGGGAAGCATGGGGGCTATTCCATTCTTCCGACATATAAGGTGAAGAACAGCGATATCAGGGCGGAGGAACAGCAGATGATCCGGAAGGCCCTGGAGAGTCTGGCAACATCCTATACAAATGATACGCTGAAACTGCTGCTTGAAAAATATAATGCGCTCGTGGAAAGGGAAGGCGGACAGAAGGTCTTCTGGGATTTTGGAGTGACGAAGGAAAACAGTCAGGTACAGGATGCCAATGTGCTTCTGGAACGGGCGATATCGGAAAAAAGATTCATAGTGTTTGACTACAGAAACGGAAACGGAGAAAAGTCGAAGCCTTGTGTGGAGCCGCTGGCAATTCATTACAAATGGTATGCGTGGTATTTGTTCGCATATAATCCTCAAAGGGAGCAATACAGAACATTCAAGGTCGCGCGGATGCAGAACCTGCAGCGAAAGGACAGAATTTCAACAAAGGAGCATGGAGACGTGAAGAAGCTTATGGAAGCTTCGGAGCAGGAGTATTATCAGACCTGTATCCATATCGAGGTGCAGTTTGATAAGGAAAATACAGGCTTGATGGAAGAATATTTTCCGGATTGCCCGCCGGAGGAGCTGACGGAAACGACAAGCCGGATTTTTATTGATGTTCCGGCAAAGGAACGGTTATGGAAGGCGCTTCTGCTCAGCTTCGGAGATAAAGTCAGAGTAACAGGACCCGAGTCGTACCGGAAAGAGCTGATTGAAACCGCTCAGAAATTTTTATCAAATTACGACATATAGCTGTCGCAGCCATGCGGTATGATGGACGAAAATAAGCGATGCCGAAAGGAAGGAGGAACCGCAAATGGAACGCTGCAGATGGTGTCTTGGTGAAGAAATCGTCCGGAACTATCACGATGAGGAATGGGGAAAGCCGCTCCATGACGACGGGAAGCATTTTGAGTATCTGCTGATGGAAGCGATGCAGTGCGGGCTGAACTGGACGATGATGCTGAAGAAAAGAGAAATTTTCAGGCAATGCTTTGACGGCTTTGATTTTCGGAAGGTCGCGCTGTATGGGGAAGCCAATGTAGAGCGCATCCTGAACACGGAGGGCATGATCCGCTCAAAGAGGAAGATCGAAGCGATCATCAATAACGCGAAGTGCTTTTTAAAGGTCATCGACGAATGGGGCAGTTTTAACAGATATATCTGGTCCTTTTCGGAGGGGTATACCTTTATCTACAGAAAGCACCAGCGGGGAGAGGCCAGGAATGAGCTGTCGGACAGGCTGAGCCGGGATATGAAAAAGAGAGGCTTCAAATACCTGGGCTCCATCACCATATATTCGCATCTTCAGGCATGCGGGATCATAAACGACCATGAGCCGGGCTGCTTCAAATACGAAGAGCTCCTGAAGGAAAGCCGGGTGAAATACATTGAAGATTGACACGGAATTTTATCGGAGCCACAAAAAGTTTCTGCTTTTTCTGGTCAGTCAGGCCGTTTCGCAGATGGGATCGGCGATGACGGGCCTGGCGGTTGTCATATGGGCGTATGGAAGCACCGGTCAGGTGATGGCGTCGTCCCTTCTGGCGGTCTGCAGCGCGGTGCCGTATCTGCTGGTCAGTCTGTTTGGCGGCGCTGTGGCGGATCACAG
>CALWGL010000350.1 GCA_944380025.1 uncultured Lachnospiraceae bacterium | reverse complement strand
AGTAATATGGTAGATTTCGGCGGCAATTCAGGGGAAGCCCTGATCGCTCTGTGCGCGGCGCTGTTTTCCATCGTCGTTTACAGCGTGGGGGCTTCTTATTTCGGCATTCCCACGAGTGAAAGCCACAGCCTGATCGCCGGCCTTTCCGGCGCGGCCATCGCCATCCAGAGCGGCATCGGCGGCATCAATATGGGTGAATGGGCGAAGGTCCTGTACGGCCTGGTGCTCAGCCTTGCCCTCGGCCTGATCTCCGGCTGGCTCATCTGTAAGATCGTCACCCTGATCTGCCGGGAGATGGACCGGCGCAAGACCAACCGCTTTTTCAGGGGCGCGCAGATCTTCGGCGCCGCGGCCATGAGCTTCATGCACGGCGCGCAGGACGGCCAGAAGTTCATCGGCGTGCTGTTTCTCGGCGTCGCCTTCAGCCATGGGCAGAACAGCGTGGACGGAGCCACGATCCCCGTATGGCTCATGCTTCTGTGCAGCGTGGTGATGGCTCTCGGCACCAGCGTGGGCGGCGAGAAGATCATCAAATCCGTGGGCATGGATATGGTGAAGCTGGAAAAATATCAGGGCTTTTCCGCAGATCTTTCCGCGGCGCTCTGTCTGCTGTATTCCAGCCTTTCCGGCATCCCGGTCTCCACGACGCACACCAAGACCAGCGCCATCATGGGCGTAGGAGCGGCAAAGCGGCTTTCCAGCGTCAACTTCGGCGTGGTGAAGGATATGGTGCTCACCTGGATCTTCACCTTCCCGGGCTGCGGACTGATCAGCTTTATCATGGCGAAACTGTTCATTGCGATCTTTTAATTTTACCATGCCGGCGGCGCCGGCAGAAAGGAAGCTATGGCTAAGAAACAGGACAGCGTTTATTTTGACAGCTTTATCAAATGTACGGATTATTCCTGCCAGGCAGCGCATATGCTGGAGGAGACGATGGCAAATTTCGATGCGGCAAAGATGGAGGAGCGGATGGAAGCGATCCATACCGTGGAGCATTCCGCCGACATGGAGAAGCACGCGCTCCTCAATACGCTGATCAAGGCGTTCATCACCCCCATCGACAGAGAAGACATCATGATGCTCAGCCAGAACATCGACGAGCTGACGGACAACATCGAGGATGTTCTGATCCGAATCTACTATAACAATATTCAACAGATCCGTCCCGACGCGCTGGAGCTTATGCGGATCGTATGCCGCTGCTGCGAAGCGGTGAAGCGGATGATGGAGGAATTCCCGGATTTCCGCCACTCTTCCAGCAAGCTTCACGAGCAGATCGTCCGGATCAATTCCATGGAGGAGGAAGCCGACAAAGTCTATATCGACAGCATGCACCGGCTCCATACCACCTGCGGCGACCCGATGACGGTCATGACCTGGAGGGAGATCTACTCCTATCTGGAAAAATGTGCCGATGCCTGCGAGCATGTGGCGGATATCGTGGAAAGCGTCGTTATGAAAAATTCATAAGGAAACCGCAGAAAAGTGCGCAGGAGCGCCGGGCCGCGAGACGGTCCGGCGCTCTTTTCTGTTAAAAATATACATAAAGTGGTGGATTTTTACATTGCTGTGACAGCATAAATCATATAGAGTATAGTTGAAGGCGCGGGTTTTCGGGGGCCCTGCCAAATGGCTGAACGTTCGGAAAGGGAAGGGATCCGCCGCCGGGACCATACAGCAGAGGTATACAAAAAAGAGGCGCCAGGCGCTTCGGAAGGAGGGAAACATGACAGGCTGGACTTATATGGAAAACGGCTTCTGGGAGCTGGAAGCCGGAGGGAAACGCATTCTGAAGGCCTGTGCCCGCGCGGAAAGCGCGGACGGAAGGCAGGTGGACACACGCACGGCCAGGCTGGAATCCCGGATGGAGGAAAACGGGATCCTGACGCTTCGATTTCTGGGGGACGAGGGGCTGATCCTGACGGAGCGCCTCTCTGTGTCAGAAGGAGGAATGGCATGGGCGGACTGCACTCTGCAGGAGGCGGACGGTTCCAACGCCGCCGCAGGACTCCTCATCCCGCTCATCTTCTCCGCTCCCGATACAAAGGAGAGCGGCAGCGCTCCGGCCATCTGGAAGGATCTGTGGGTCCGTATGCTCTGCGTTCCCTATGACAATACCATGTGGCTTCGTTATGAGGCCCTTCCTCTGAGGGCGGGCCGCCGCAGCTATGATCTGACGGTCCTTTATTCGGAAGACAGCCGGGAGGGGATCCTGGTGGGCGCTCTGGATTTTGACCGCTGGAAGAACGGGGTCGTCTGCTCCGCCACGGATGCCAACACGCTGGAGGCCCGCTGCGGCGTGGCCGATGAGGGGACCCATGACACGCAGCCGCACGGCATCCTGCACGGCGCTCAGGTCTCCTCCTCCCGCTTCGGGATCCTGTACGGGCCGGATTACCGCAGGCTTCTGGAAGCCTACGGCGGCTTCCTTTCGGCCGAACGTCCTCCCCTGAAATGGGAGCACGGCGTTCCCTTCGGCTTCAACAGCTGGGCCGGGCTCGCCTTCCGTCTGAACGAGGAGCGCTATGAGAAGTCGGCGGAATTCCTGCGGACACAGCTGATGCCGGAAGGCTATGAGAATCAGGGGATCACCTATGCGAATCTGGACGCGGGCTGGAACGTCATGACGCCCGAGCGCCTTGCCGCTCAGGCA
>CALWGL010000349.1 GCA_944380025.1 uncultured Lachnospiraceae bacterium | reverse complement strand
AGAGGAAAGGTTTTCATGAGCGACGCGGACCCTGACGGGGAAACGAACCATCATAACATGATATACAGAACATACGGAGGCATGGTCTGCCTGTCCTGACGGACGGCAGGCTATGCCTTTTTGCGCGATAAACCCGGAGGGCGGCCGCGCGGATGGGCAGGCCTGCCTGCACAGACATGCGGACATCCGACGGGTAACGGACAGTAAGCGGCATTTATGCCGCGGGCTGCCCGCATGAAAACCGGAACGAAAAAGAGAAAAGGAGAGTAAATTTCGTGGGTTCTATTGTTGGTAAACTATTGTTGCAGGTTGTCCTGATCGGACTGAACGCGTTCTTCGCGGCGACGGAGATCGCGGTCGTGTCCCTGAATGCGACGAAGCTGAAGAAGATGGAAGAGGAAGGCGACAAGCGGGCGAAGCGGCTTCTGAAGATGGTGGAGACACCTTCGGCGTTTCTGTCCACCATCCAGATCGCCATTACCCTGTCCGGCTTCCTGGGCAGTGCGTTCGCGGCGGACAGCTTTGCAGGATATATTGTGGACGGCGTCTATGGCCTGGGGCTGACGATGATCCCGGAGGGAGTCATGAACAGCATCGCCACGGTCCTTACGACGATCATCCTGTCCTATTTCTCCCTGGTATTCGGCGAGCTGGTTCCCAAGCGTATCGCCATGCAGAAGTCCTTCCAGGTTGCCTGCTTTACCAGCGGCGTGGTAAACGCCGTCGCTACGGTGATGCGTCCCGTGATCTGGCTGCTGTCCGTATCCACCAACGGCATGCTGAAGCTGCTGCGCCTGAAGGTTGAGGCGGAAGAAGAGACCGTGACCGAGGAAGAGATCCGCATGATGATCGACCTGGGCGGCCAGAAGGGCACCATCGACCAGGAGGAGCAGGAGTGGATCGAGAACGTGTTCCGCTTTGACGATATCTCCGTAAGAGAGGCCATGACCAGAACGGCGGATGTGGTCGCTTTCTCCCTCGATACCACAGCCGAGGAGATCATACATACCATCCGGGAGACCGGACTTTCCCGTTACCCTGTATATGACGAGGATATCAACGACATCGTTGGTACTCTGAATGCCAGAGACTTCCTGCTGGAGAGGGGAGCGGAGCATCCCCGCAGCCTGAAGGAGCTGTTAAGAACACCTTATTTTGTGCCTGAGAGCATCCATGCGGACGATCTGTTCCGCGACATGCAGACCAAAAAGATCCATATTGCCATCGTGATTGACGAGTACGGCCAGACGGCGGGCATCATCACCATTGAGGACCTTCTGGAGGAGATCGTCGGAAATATTTACGACGAGTTCGATCCGGCGGAATCCCCTGAGATGGAGAAGCTGGGCGACAACCTGTGGCGCGTGACCGGCAGCGTCTTCATCGACGAGCTGGCGGAAGCGCTGGATATGGAGATCCCCGAGGATGAGGACTATGATACGGTAGGCGGCATGATCTTCAGCTGCCTGCACACCATCCCTGCGGACGGCAGCCAGTTCGATGTGCAGGTGAACGGGCTGGATATTCATGTGGAAAAGATCGAGGACAGAAGGATCGAGGAGGCGCTGATCAAGAAGCTGCCTCCCGCAGAGGCGGACGAGGACGACGCGGAGAAGGATTCTGAAAAGAAGGAAGCTGAGAAGAAGGATTCCGGAAAAAGGGATTCCAGGCAGTAAGGATCCCGCAAAAAGGTCCGGGACCGGAAAACAGGGGGCGCGCGGCAGACGCGGAGAGGAACCGTCGAAATGATACGGATGATATGTCTGGATTATGACAACACCATTTACGACCACAGACAGCAGAAGATCCCGGAGAGCGCCAGGGAGGCGCTGGCCGCCGTTCGCGGAAAATGCCGCATCGTGCTGGCGAGCGGCCGGTTTTTCCGGGATTCCTGGAACGCGCCGCTCCTTCGGGAGATCCGCCCGGACGGCGTGATCCACGCCAACGGCGCGCTGATCGAGGCGGACGGTATGGACCTGGAGGAAACCCGGATCGACCCGGAGCAGCAGCGGCAGGTCATCGAATTTGCCTATCAGAACGGCCTGTGCCTGGGCGGCCTGTATCAGGGCGTCTGGTATACCTCCAACCGCCGGAAGCAGATCGAACGCTGGGGCGGAAACGAAACGCTCCATGCCGGAGGCATGCGGGATGCCAGGGAACTGATCGGCGTTCCCATGCACGGCCTGTATCTGGATGATTCCGTGGAGGCTGCGCAGCTGATCGCGGAGAATTTTCCGCTGCTTCGCGCCCCCATCATGGATGAGGAGCGGGGCGGCGCGGATGTGCTCCCTCATTTCCTCTCCAAGGCCTACGGCCTGAAAAGGCTGGCGGAGCACTGGAACATCCCGGTCGAAGAAACCGCCGCGGTGGGCGACAGCATGAACGACTACGAGATGGTGCGCGAGGCCGGCGTGGGCATCGCCATGGGAAACGCGGTGTCGAAGCTGAAGGAGGCCGCGGACTATGTGACCGCGGACATCGGAGAGGACGGACTGTGGAAGGCGTTCGCTTATCTGGGGCTTGTGTGAGGCGAAGGCGGAACGGATGGCCGCGAGGACCGCTGCCTTCTGGAAAAACTGAAAACAGGTAACAGTTCAGCCTTCGGCAGAACTGTTACGGCATCCGGCCATTCCAATCGCTTCGCGATGGGCCGGATGCTTTC
>CALWGL010000348.1 GCA_944380025.1 uncultured Lachnospiraceae bacterium | reverse complement strand
AAGCATCCGGCCCATCGCGAAGCGATTGGAATGGCCGGATGCCGTTACTGTTCTGCCGAAGGCTGAACAGTAACACCGGATTCCCTGGAAAGAAAAAAGAAATGAGAAAACTACTGGAAACAAACGTATGTTTGCGGTATAATGATTACATTAACCGCCGCCTCCGGCGGCAGAAGGAGAAATCATTATGAGTGAGCAGAACAGGACAGCAAAAGGATCCGGACCCTGCGTTCTTTCCATAGACACGGCTCATCCCCGGGAGCCGCTGGGGGATCTGTTCGGGATCTTTTTTGAGGATATCAACCACGCCGCGGACGGCGGCCTGTATGCGGAGCTGGTGCAGAACCGCTCCTTTGAATTCGCGCCGGTGGACAATCCGCAGTACCATCCCCTCTATGCGTGGGAAAAGGCGGAGGAAGGGGCCGGAGCCGGCCTTGAGATCAAAACGGAACGGCCCTTTCATCCGAACAGCCCCCATTATCTTTCCCTGAGGGCGGAAGGAAACGGCCGCGCGGGGATCCGGAACCTTGGCTTCGGAGACGGGATCTATCTGGAGGAAGGGGAAAAATACCGGTTCGCCTGTTATGCGGCGGCTCCGGTGGGAGAAGACTGCCCGCTGTTCCTCCGGGTGGAGGAGGACGGCGGAGCGGACTGCGGCGCTGCCGCCGAACTCACTGTTTCCGGAAGGGAGTGGAAGAAGTATGAGCTGCTTCTGACCGCGCGGCGGACGGTGACGGCAGGAAGGCTGACCCTGACCATCCCGGGCGGGAAGGAGCTGCTGCTGGATCATATCTCCCTGTTCCCGGAAAAGACCTTCCGCGGCAGGAAGAACGGCCTGAGGGCGGACATCGCGCAGCTGCTTGCGGACATGAAGCCGAAGTTCATGCGCTTCCCGGGAGGCTGTCTGGTGCATGACGGCTCCCTGAACCCGGAGGACCGGGATTCCATGTACCGCTGGAAAAACACGCTGGGCGAGCCGGAGAACCGTCCGGCCAGAAGGAGCAACTGGGGCTATAATCAGACGCTGGGACTGGGCTATTATGAATATTTTCAGTTCTGCGAGGACATTGGAGCGAAGCCGCTCCCTGTCCTTCCCGGCGGCTATGATCCCCATCATCAGAGGATCACGCCTCTGGATGAGATGGGACCGTGGATCCGGGACGCCCTGGATCTGATCGAGTTCGCCAACGGCGGGACGGATACCGAATGGGGCGCATACCGCGCGAAGCTGGGCCATCCCGCGCCCTTCGGGCTGGAATACCTGGGCATCGGAAACGAGGAAGTCGGAGACGCCTTTTTCGAGCGTTACGCGCTGATCCACCAGGCGGTGAGAGAAAAATATCCCGGGATCAGGCTGATCAATACCGCAAGCCCCTTCGCGGCGGGGACGGAATATGAGCGGGGCTGGAAGAGCGCCCTGGAAAACGGAAGCGATCTCATCGACGAGCATTACTATATGGCCCCCGAGTGGTTTCTTGCGAACCATCACCGTTACGACGATTTCCCGAAAAACGGGCCGAAGGTATTTCTGGGAGAGTACGCTTCCTGGGGGAATACCTGGTACAACGCGCTGGTGGAGGCCTCCTATATGACGGCCCTGGAGCGCAACGCGGCTTCCGTGGGGCTCGCCTGCTACGCGCCCATGCTGGCGAATGCTTCCTATGTGAACTGGCGTCCTGACATGATCTGGTTCGACAACCGCAGAGCATACGGCACGGCCAATTATTATGTGCAGAAGCTGTTTATGAACCATCAGGGCAGCAGAAGGCTGGAGATTTCCGCGGAGAACTGCGGCGTGGTCAGAAGCACGCCCCCGGAATACAGAGGAAGGATCCGCCTGGAGGGCTATGAGACAAGATCCCGCTTTGAGGACGTATCTGTCCGGAATCTGGATACGGGAGAGACCCGTTTCTTCGGAAGCTTCCTGACGGAAGCGGGAGAGCACGCCTGGCTGGAGGGCGCAGAAGAAGGCGCGGAGCATGAGAGCTGGGAGAACTATGAGATTTCCCTGAAGGCCTGTGAGCTGGAGGGCTGGAAGGGCTTCCAGATCCTGTTTGGCTGGAAGGATGAGGACAATTATCTGGCCGCTACCTTCGGCGGCTGGCAGAATCTGGATCTGTTTCTTCACAGGCAGATCGGCGGAAAGGGCTGCGACCTGACGGAAGGGTGGTTTCAGGCGGAACCGGGAAGGGTGTACGACCTGAAGCTCCGGGTACAGGACCGCAGGATATCCGTGACCATTGACGGGAACGAGTACCTTTCCGTCACGGAGCATCCGGCGGAGGTGGAACGCCTTTATCATTCGGCGGCCCTGGACGAGGAGGACGGCTCTCTGATCCTGAAGGTGGTAAATCTGCAGGAAAAGGAGGAGGAGGCACAGATCCGTCTGGACGGCCTGGAGAAGACGGAAGGAAGAAGCTTCCCTGTCACGGCCCGGGTATTTACCATGACGGGAAGGCCGGAGCAGGAGAACAGCTTCGAGGAACCGGAGGCGGTCAGCCCCGTGCAGAGCAGCCTGACGCTGGAAGGGGAAAGCTTCTCTTACCGTTTCCCTGCCCTGTCCCTGACGGTGATCAGGATCCCGGCGCGCGGATAAAAAAACTTGCGGAGCCGGAGCGGCGCGCGGCTGAAAGACCTTTGCGGCCTGAGCCGCGCGGCTTCCCGGCTGCGCT
>CALWGL010000347.1 GCA_944380025.1 uncultured Lachnospiraceae bacterium | reverse complement strand
GCGGAAGCATCCGGCATGAAAAACCGCGAAAGGATGGAAATCCGGAAGGAAGGGTGTATAATAGGAAGGGCGGTCTGCATTCCCGCAGAGCTGTGTGCAGAAGCGAGAAGGCGGGAAAGCTGCCTGTTCCTGCAGGCAGCGGGACAGGCGGATATGCCCGCATGTTCCTCCGGCGACCATGGGCCGGGAAAATAAGACGGTAATTATGTCATTTTCAGATAACAGGGAGATAACTTATGTGCGTCGCGTTGCCCGGAAGGGTTTTGACAGTAAAAGAGAGTAAGGCTGTGGTGGATTTTCAGGGAAACCAGGTCACTGCGGAGGCCGGGCTTGTAAAGGTGAAGCCCGGCGACCGGGTGCTGGTGCATGCGGGCTGCATCCTGCAGGTGCTTTCGGAAGAAGAAGGAGACCGGATGCAGGAGCTGTTTGACGAGCTGGAGGAGGTCATGGCGGATGAAAATCCTTGAGTATCTGCAAAGCTATGACGGAAAGCCGCTCCGCTTCATGGAAGTGTGCGGCACCCATACGGCGGAGATTCACAGAAACGGGATCCCGGCTCTGCTTCCGCCGTCCATTGAGCTGGTTTCCGGCCCTGGCTGTCCGGTCTGCGTGACGGTGAGCGCCTACATTGACCGGCTGATCGAACTGGGCAGGGATCCGGAGAATCGCATCGTAACCTTCGGCGACATGCTCCGCGTTCCCGGAAGCAGCATGAGCCTGAGCGAGGCGCGCGCGAAGGGCTGCAGCGTGCGGATGGTCTATTCCCCCATGGATGCGCTGAAGCTGGCAAAAGCGGATCCGGATCATAGATATATTTTCGCGGCCGTGGGCTTTGAGACCACGACGCCTGTGTACGCCCTTCTGGTACAGGAAGCGCTGGAGCAGGGCGTCACAAACCTGCGCCTTCTCACCTCCCTGAAGGTGATGCCGCCCGCCATCGACTGGATCTGCGCCCATAACGCCGAAGGACCGGCTCCCGCCAGAGAGGAACGATTCGGAGAAGACCAGGAATCCGCCGGGATACGGCTTTCCGGTGAATCCTTTGGGATTCACGGCTTTCTCGCCCCAGGACACGTGAGCGTGATCACAGGCAGCCGTATCTTCGAGCCTTTGGCCCGAAAGTATGGCCTTCCCTTTGTGGTGGCAGGCTTTGAAGGAAAGGAAATCCTGGCGGCCATCGCCGCGCTGGTGAAGCTGCAGGGGCAGGGAAGGGTGCTGAACATGTACCCTTCGGCGGTGACGGAAGAAGGAAACAGGGAAGCACAGGAGCGGGTTACGCGCTTTTTTGAGCCCTGCGACGCGGCCTGGCGAGGGCTTGGCGTGATCGCGGGTTCCGGAAGGAAGCTGAGAAAGGAATATGAAGCCTTCGATGCGGGAAGCGTAGCGCTGATGGAGGATGCGGGAGGAAATCCCGCCTGCCGCTGCGCGCAGGTACTGATGGGAAGGATCCGGCCGCGGGAATGCCCGCTGTTCGGCAAAGTGTGCACACCTCAGACGCCCCAGGGAGCCTGTATGGTTTCCACGGAAGGAAGCTGCTTTTCCTGCTGGCAGTCCGAGGGACTGTAGAACGGGAAGAGGGCCACATGCGAAGAGGGATCGCACACGAAGCGGCTCCGCATACAAAGAGGTCTGAAAAGGCAGGGCAGGATAACCGGCCGGGTCTTCGGTACAGCCGGTCAGAAAGAGGGAAAGGACGGACAGGTCATGAAAATCACAATGGCGCACGGCAGCGGCGGCCGGGAGACCGGCCAGCTGATCCGGGAGATTTTTGAGGCAAATTTTCATAATGAGGTGCTGGACAAAATGGAGGATTCCGCCGTGGTCGCGGGAAGCGGAAGGCTCGCCATGACCACGGACAGCTTTGTGGTGGACCCGCTCTTTTTTCCGGGCGGAGATATCGGCAGGCTGTGCGTGTGCGGAACGGTAAACGACCTGCTGATGAGCGGCGCTGTGCCGAAGTACCTGACCTGCGGCTTCATCATTGAGGAAGGGGCGGACAGCGAAGCGCTTTTCAGGATCGCCGCCTCCATGGCGGAGACCGCCGCGGAGGCGGGGGTGATGATCGTGGCGGGAGACACCAAGGTGGTGGAAGGAAAGGGCGGCGTGTTCATCAATACCGCCGGCGTGGGCTTTGTGCCGGAGGGCGTTTCCATCAGCGCTTCCGCCTGCCGGGAGGGGGACGCGGTTCTGGTATCCGGCTTTCTGGGAGAGCACCACGCGGCGATCTTAAGCTCCCGGATGGGAATTGAAAATGAGATCAGAAGCGACTGCGCTCCCTTAAACGAGATGGTGTCCGCCATGCGGCAGGCGGGCGTGCGCGTTCATGCCATGCGGGATGTGACCAGAGGCGGACTTGCCACAGTGCTTTCCGAGTTCGCCCGCTCCTCCGGCTGCTGCGTGGAGCTTTTCCAGGAGGCTCTGCCGGTATCCGCTCCCGTAAAGGGCTTCTGCGGCCTGCTGGGCCTGGATCCCCTCTACATGGGAAACGAGGGGAAGATGACGGCGGTGGTGGATGCGGCGGACGCGGAGCTGGCGCTTTCCTGCATGAAGAAAAGCCGCTATGGCGAAAACGCGGCCATGATCGGTAAGATTTCCCACAGAGAGGACGGTAAGGTGATCCTGCACACGTCCCTGGGCGGGCTTCGGGTGGTGCCGGAGCTGATCGGGGAGGGGCTTCCCAGGATCTGCTGAG
>CALWGL010000346.1 GCA_944380025.1 uncultured Lachnospiraceae bacterium | reverse complement strand
TAGATGATCTCGCCCGGATTGACCAGACCCAGCTTATCCTTCGCCACTTCTTCGACGTATTTCTTGGTCTGCGTATATTTTCTGTATTCTTCTATCTGAAGCTTCCGGTCCTCTTCCGCGTTGATCTGATCCTCCAGCGCCTGTTCCCGCTCCTGATAGGACGCGTACTTCTGACGCAGTCCGACGCTGTTGATGGAAACCACCACGAGAAGCATCAGCACCACCAGCGTTACCAGGAACATGCCCAGACGGTTCTGGCGTTTCCTGCGGAAGACCACTCTCCTCTTTATCACCGCTCACACCCCTTTTTTGCCCCGTTCTGTAACCCTTATTCTAAGCTTTTTCTTCCATGCCGTCAACCGGAAATTCAGCCTTTTTCGCCGGGCCCGCAGCGCCGGAGCCGCCCTGCGGGCAGCCCGCTCTGCTCTTCGCCTTCCCCAGCGCAAAAAACGCAGGAAGGGAGCCGTCAGCCTCCGCAGGATCTTTTTCATCAGGCGGAGCGCTCCGTTTGCCGCGCCGGAAACCAGACGGACAAGCCTCCCGCTCAGCGTCCTCTTATACGCCAGCATGCCCGCTCCCGCGCTGAACACGGCGATCCAGCGGAACATGCCGTTGTTTTCATAATAAAGGAGAGAAAAGATGCTGCCCGCCGTCAGCAGCCAGAAAAGCAGATCCTCCAGGGAGATCCAGAGGATTCCGTGGGGGATCACCCTTCTCAGGATCCGAAAAAGGTCGTAGCCAAAGGCGATGCCCGCGCCAAGAAGAAAGGAATGGAGCACAAACCATCCCTCCGCCGTGATCTGACCGCTCATACCCACCCCGTTTCCGCACGCCCCTCCGCGCTATTTGAAGAGCCTTGCAAACAGCGACTCTCCCTTCGCCGCGTATCCCGCGCTTTCCGAGTAGGTCAGGCTGTCTATTTTCCCGTCCACATCCACCTCGCCCTTGTCCAGCATCAGACGGCTTACATGCAGGTCGCTTCCCTTGAGCATGAGCATGCCCTGCTCCGTCTCCAGAAGCACCTCCGCCACATCGAAGGACAGCACATCGCAGACGCCCGTGATGCTGCACACGTTCCGGTCCGTCATCACAACCTTGTGCGTCCGCGTCCTGCCCGCGTTCAGATCTTCCATTCCGTTGGCTCCTCACCTGTTTTCTTTTCAAAAGATATGCAGAGGAAGAAGAACACATGAATGATTTTCGCGCGGGCCGATTCGCAGCCTGCAGGGACGGCATTTTACCGGATCTCGTTTTTAAAGGTCCGAATGTTCCTGGCCTGCCTCTTCCAGCTTCCGGATGCCGGAATTTGCGCTCATCAGGATACAGATCACGATCCCCGCCGCTCCCGCGAGCACGAACAGCAGTCCCATACCCGCGCCGTCTCCGTATCCCACCAGCCGGGAAAGAAGCTTTGGCACATTTCCCGCCTCCCGCATATACGGCTCAAACACGGAATCCGCAAGGGCCGCTCCCAGCAGACATCCCACCGGCGTCAGGCCCGATGTGATCATCCCCTGCAGGGAAAAAATCCGCCCCTGCATAAAGACCGGCACCCTTTCCCTCAGAAGAACGGTCTGATAGGTCTGATAAACCGGCGATCCGAAGCAGCCGATAAACACAACGATACACCACCACGGAAGGCTTCTTCCCATCCCGAAAAGCAGGATACCCGCAAGGCACATCACACTTCCTGTAAACATGACCCGCAGCTTTCCTTTCGGCTGCTTCGAAAAAGACATCCACAGACTCGCGCAGAGCCCTCCCGCCGCCGCGACGGAGGAAACGATCCCCACAACGATCTCTCTGTTTCCCGTTCTCGCGAGCAGAAGCGGGGAATACATGCTGTCGAAGGAAACGGCTCCCAGAAATTCCAGCACGCTGTAGAGCACCAGCAGAAGCAGGATGTCCTTCTGTCCCTTCAGAAAAACAACCGCCTCCTTCATGCTCTGTCTCAGGACGCCGTGATCCGTCCTCTCCTTTCTGCCTGCGCTGTCCGGTATCCGGATGAAAAGAAGCAGGACAAAGAAGGCGAACGCAAAAGTAGCAAGATCCACCGCAAGCACCAGCCGCAGCCCGCCAAATCCAAGCAGAGCCGCCGCAAGGACCGGACTCAGCATGCCCGATACGGCTCCCAGCGCCGACTGGATCCCTCCCGCCTTCGCGTAATCCTTCTTTTCCAGAAGAAGCGTCACCGAAACCTGGGAAGCTGGCCCCTGAAAAGCGTTCATCAGGCCGTTCAGCACATTGACGGCACAGAGGACCCACAGCTCCAGAGCCTGAAAGGAGGCGCACAGCAGAAGGATAAGGGAACCCGCCGCTGCTATCATGTCGCAGATCAGCATGATCTTTTTCTTATTTCTGTGGTCCGCCACAGCGCCGCCGAACAGGCTGACCAGCAGATACGGCGCCGCGCTGCAGACCGCCAGAAGGGACGACGCCATCACCTGCCCGGTGCTGCCATACGCCCATATGACGACCGCCAGCCCCGTCATCGCCGATCCCATCTGCGAAACGGCCTGACTGACCAGGAAAAGCAGAAGCTTTTTATGGCTCCGATAAAATTCCGTATCAATCTTCAATGTACTTCACCCGGCTTTCCTTCAGGAGCTCTTCGTATTTGAAGCAGCCCGGCTCGTGATCGTTTATGATCCCGCATGCCTGAAGATGCGAATATATGGTGATGGAGCCCAGGTATTTGAAGCCTCTCTTTTTCA
>CALWGL010000345.1 GCA_944380025.1 uncultured Lachnospiraceae bacterium | reverse complement strand
TGCTGCTTGAACATGCCGTAGCGGTAACGGATGCCGCAGCCGTAGGCCGCATAGCCCAGGGTCGCCAGGGAATCCAGGAAGCAGGCGGCAAGCCGTCCCAGTCCGCCGTTTCCCAGCGCGGCGTCCGGCTCCTGATCCTCAACCACATTGATGTCAACGCCCAGCTCCTCCAGCGCCTCGGCGACCTCGTCATAGGCCTGCAGGTTGATCAGGTCGTTGCCCAGAGCGCGTCCCATCAGGAATTCCATGGACAGATAATAAACCGTCTTGGGATCTTTTTTCTCATATTCCTTCTGCGTCGCCATCCAGTTATCAACGATCACATCCTTTACAGAGTAAGCGACCGACTGGAAAATCTGCTGGTCCGTCGCCTCTTCAAGGGTCTTGCGGTAGAGCGTCTTGATGTTGTTCAGGACGCTTCTCTTGAAAAGCTCCTTGTCAAAATTCTGCATTGCCGGTTTCTTTAACATGGATTTCCTCCTCATTCCTTTTTCTCATATGTTGTAAAAGAACAGAACGGATGCGCGCAGACGCCATCCTTCCGGTTTAGGCACATCAGGTATAGTGTACACCACATTGACAGATATGAAAACACTTATTTTGTAAAAATCAGTATAAATCGTTACGCTTCCGTATCAGTTCAGCCAGGTCTGCGCATTTACTGCGCAGACCGTACGAAAACGTATCGGCAGAAAGCATCCGGCCCATCGCGAAGCGATTGGAATGGCCGGATGCTTTCTGCCGAAGGCTGAACTGTTACAACCAGGAATGTTTTTCAGACGCTTCAGACGTCTGGCATTATTGACAGCTCACGTCATCTATGGTACTCTTTATGAAATAAACTGTAATTTTTACAGGTACAGTTTCTGAAAAAGGAGCCGCGCAAAAGGCGGCGGAATGGAGAGGGTTATGAGCAGCAACTTCTGTGTGGCGATACACGGACTGGTTTATCTGTATCACAGCCGGAGCACCGTATCCAGCGAGGAACTGGCGAAGCAGATCTGCACCAATCCGGCGAGGGTGCGAAAGGTCATGCTGATGCTGAAAAAGCAGGGGCTTGTTCTGACCAGAGAGGGAAAGGACGGAGGCTACAGCTGCGCGGCGGGGGCGGGAGAAATCACGCTGAGGCATATCGCGGAGGCGACGGAAATGCATTTTGCCGATGGCTTCCGCATGGGAAAGGGCTGTCCCGGCCCGGAGGAGGGCGCGGCAGCACCTGACGGTATGGCAGCGCCTGACGGCATGGCAGCGTCTGATGGTATGGCAGCGTCTGATGACATGGCAGTGCCTGACGGTATGGCAGAGATCGATATGGACTGCCTGAACGCTTCCGGGATGGCACAGGTGATGCAGGAGCTGTATGAGCAGATGGATGCATTGTGTATGGAGCGGCTTGAACGGATTACGGTAGCGGATCTGGAGAAGCGGCTGAAGAACAGGAGGCCGGCAGGAACCTGAGGTTCCTGCCCCAAAACGGCTCACGCCGTTCTTTCATGAATGAATTGCCGCCTGCGGCGGCAAAAACAGGAGGAAAACAACATGAATCTGACAATAGAGACTTCGGTTCCGGTGATAACCGTTTTTCTGCAGGGACTCCTGAGCTTTTTCTCTCCCTGTGTGCTGCCGCTGGTGCCTCTGTATGTGAGCTATCTGGCAGGAGGGGCGCAGCGGGTGGACGAGGATGGTACGATCCATTATCCGAGAAAAAAGATTCTGGTAAACACGCTGTTTTTTGTGATCGGAATCGGTTTTACCTTTTTCCTGCTGGGATTCGGATTTACAGCGATGGGCCGCTTTTTTACCGATAACCGGATCTGGTTCGCGCGGATCAGCGGCATTATCATGATCCTCTTCGGTCTGTATCAGCTCGGCCTGTTCGGCCGCTCCGGAGCGATCGAGCGGGAGCACAGGCTGCCCTTCCGGCTGGACCGTTTTACCATGAACCCGTTCGTGGCCCTGCTTCTGGGCTTCACCTTCAGCTTCGCCTGGACGCCCTGTGTGGGGCCGACGCTGGCGAGCGTGCTTCTGATGGCCTCCTCTTCCGCCACATCGGGCAGGGGCTTCCTTCTGGTCGGCGTGTACACGCTGGGCTTTGTTCTGCCCTTCCTCGCGGTGGGGCTGTTTACGGGAGCTGTGCTGGATTTCTTCCGCAGAAAGCGGAACGTGGTCAGGTACACGGTGAAGATCGGCGCGGTGCTGCTGATCCTGATGGGAATCATGACGCTGACCGGATTCATGAACGGCATCACCGGGTATCTTTCCCGGATCTCTCCGGGCGGGACCGCGGCGGTGGAGGAGAGCGCTTCGGAGGAGGAAACGGACGGCGGGAACGAAGGCGCGGACGCGGAAGCCGATTCTGGTGAGTCCGCCGGAGGGGAGAGCGCGGACGCGGAAGCTGCTTCTGGTGAGTCCGCCGGAGGAGAGAGCGCGGACGCGGAAGCTGCTTCTGGTGAGTCCGCCGGAGGAGAGAGCGCGGACGCGGAAGCTGCTTCGGAGGAATCCGCCGGAGGGGAGAGCGCGGACGCGGAAGCCGATTCGGGTGAGTCCGCCGGAGCGGAGGAGCCGGAACGGGAGGAGATCCCGGCGTATGATTTCACCCTGACGGATCAGTACGGGAACACGCATACCTTTTCCGACTATAAGGGGAAGACGGTATTCCTGAACTTCTGGGCCACCTGGTGCCCGCCCTGCAGGAGCGAGATGCCGGATATTCAGGCCCTTTA
>CALWGL010000344.1 GCA_944380025.1 uncultured Lachnospiraceae bacterium | reverse complement strand
CCTGCTGTCAGAGCGTTTCCAGCCGCTCGTCCGTTTCGTCAAGGACGCGGATGCCGCAGGCCTCCAGCAGCTCCGCCGCGACGCCGTTTCCGTCCGTCATCCCGTCGGAAAAGGTTCCGTCGTGGATCCTCCCCTTTCCGCAGGAGGGGCTTCTGGACTTCAGGACGGCCGCCGTGCAGCCAAAGTACCGCGCCAGCCGCAGCGCCTCCTTTGCCCCTTTTTCGTACTGCGCGGTCACATCCGTGCCGTCCTTTGTCAGCACCCGCTCTCCCACGCGCTCCGCCGGCGGGCGGGGCGTGGCGAGGCCGCCGTAGATCTCCGGACAGACCGGGATCAGCCGGTGTCTTTCTCCCAGCCGCTTCACCCGTTCATTTTCCTCTCCTGTCCCGTTATATCTGCAGCAGACGCCCAGCAGGCAGGCGCTCACCAGTATGTTCATACGCCGCTCCCTTTCCCGGATATTTCCTCTGTTCTGCGCCATTTTACCATGGAAAGCCGCCGTTGTCCACGCCGGAAAGGGGATTTCCGGACAGGGGCGTTCAGCCGAAGGCAAAACTGTAACAATTCGGGTTACTGTTCAGCCAGGTCTGCGCATTTACTGTGCAGACCGTACGAAAACGTACAAGAAGGAAGCATCCGGCCCATCGCGAAGCGATTGGAATGGCCGGATGCCAACAAAAATCTGCCAACAAAAATCTTTGGAAAGCCGCCTTTCCCCTCTTGAGTTTCCGTCCTTCTTCTCTTATAATAAAGGCGTTCGCCCCGGAATCCGTTTCCGGGGTGACGTATCCTGTATGATAAAACCGTGATTCAGCTAAAAGAAAGGCGGACGGCCATGAGAATCGGGAAAATGCAGCTCGGCAGAAAAAGAACCGGCGCGGAAACAAACATCAATCAGATCACGGAAGGGGTCATCTGGAAGCAGCTTCTCGCTTTCTTTTTCCCCATCCTGTTCGGCACCTTTTTCCAGCAGCTCTATAATACGACGGATGCCATCGTGGTGGGAAATTTTGTGGGAAAACAGGCGCTTGCGGCCGTAGGCGGCCCGGCCTCCACGCTGATCAACCTGCTGGTGGGCTTTTTTACCGGCCTCTCCTCCGGCGCGACGGTGGTCATTTCCCAGTTCTACGGTGCGAAGCATAAGGACGACGTGCGCAAGGCGGTCCATACCTCCATCGCGCTTTCCATCGCGGGCGGCGCGGTGATCATGGTGCTCGGCATCGCGTTTGCCGGCGTCGCCCTGCGGGCCATGAACACCCCGGAGGACATCATGGGCATGTCCCTGACCTATATGAGGATCTATTTTCTCGGCGTGATCCCGTCCCTCATCTACAACATGGGATCCGGCATCCTGCGCGCCGTCGGGGATTCCAAACGTCCCCTTTATTTCCTGATCGCGTCCACGCTGACCAATATCGTGCTGGACCTGTTCTTCGTTCTGGTCCTTCGCATGGGCGTGGCGGGCGTGGCCATCGCCACCTCCCTGTCCCAGGTTGCCAGCGCGGCCATGGTAATGTATGCGCTGATGAAGACCGACGACATGTACCGGCTGTACCTGCGGGAGATCCGCTTCTCCCCCAGCATCCTGTCCGCCATCATCCGGATCGGACTTCCGGCGGGCCTGCAGTCCACCATGTATTCCGTCTCCAACCTGATCATCCAGGCCAGCATCAATTCCTTCGGAACGGATACCATCGCCGCCTGGACGGCCTACAGCAAGATCGACGGCATGTTCTGGATGATCATGAGCGCCTACGGCGTTTCCATCACCACCTTCGCCGGGCAGAACTTCGGCGCAGGCAAATATGACCGCATCCATAAAAGCGTGCGCGTCTGCATCAGCATGTCCGCCTTTACCAGCGTGCTTTTAAGCGCCATTGTGCTCGTCGGCGGCCGCTTTTTCCTGGGACTGTTCACGGACGATCCGGGCGTGGCGGATATCGGCATGTCCATCATCCACGTGATCGCTCCCACCTATATCACCTATATCTGCATTGAGATCCTGGGCGGAACCGCCAGAGGCTGCGGCGATTCCATCATCCCCATGCTGCTGACCTGCTTCGGGGTCTGCGTCCTGCGCGTGATCTGGATCCTCGGGATCGTCCCCATTCACCGGGATCTGGCCACTGTGGCCTTCAGCTATCCTCTGACCTGGACGGTCACCTCCGTCATGTTCATCGTCTATTATCTGCGCGGGAACTGGCTGAAGCGGAATATCCCTCAGAATACGGCTGTCTGACGGCTTTATTCCCGCCGATGCGCATCCCGCGAAGGCCAGGCTTATCAAACGTCATTCCGGTACGCTTGTACAGAATGACGTTTTTGTTTGCGCTTTTTCTTTTTTTATAGACATATTTTACAAAAAGAGGTACTATAAAATCAGAAAAGAAAACTGTTCCTTCCACGGAAAGGGGGCATCGGCATGGCGAATACCATCATTACCATCAGCAGAGAATTCGGAAGCGGAGGACATGAGATCGGAAAACAGGCCGCTGAAAGGCTGGGCATCGAGTGCTATGACAGCCGGCTCATCCGCATGGCATCCGAAAAAAGCTGCATCAGCGAGAAATACCTGAAGGATGTGGACGAAAAGCGGGCCAATCCCTGGCTCTATACGGTTCCCAGCGAATATGCGGACGAAATGACAGGCTTCGGACTTCCTCTGAACGATATGCTTTTCAATGTGCAGTCCCAGATCATACGCCAGCTGGCGCATCAGGAATCCTGCATCAT
>CALWGL010000343.1 GCA_944380025.1 uncultured Lachnospiraceae bacterium | reverse complement strand
TCTCCGGCCGCAGCCTGGCCGCCAGCGGCGCTTCCTTTTCCTTTCTGTTTTCCGCCATATATGTGAATAAATCCATGAGTTCCTCCTTGGTAATGCATTTCTTTTTATGAGCAGACATCTTCCAGATACCGGTTTAACAGATAGTCCTTATAATCGTTCAGCTGGAAGGCTCTGTCCGACTCCGGATTTCCATACCTTGCCGCCAGTTCTCCCAGGGTAACTTTCCCCGCCAGATTCAGCGCGGGAATATCCTCTTCCACGACTCTGCGGATCAGCTCCTCTCTGTTATCCGTTTTTCAATTCCTGATTTTCCACTCTCTGGACATATGGGTAAAATTGAAAAACACGTCGCAGGTATTGGAAATCAGTAAAACGATCTCTTTCTCATTATGATGCACCCAATGCGTGACATCCCTTCTGAGCCGTTCACAGCATTCCCTTTCCGTAAGAAGGCTCTCATAGCCTGAATAAAAAGGGATCAGCGCCTCCGGAATATTTTTCTTTCTGATCCAGATATCATATTGTTTCCGGTTCTCGCCGTCGCAGCTGCCTGTATGTACAAAAAAGCGGAATTCCGCGCCGAAGCCGCGGCATCGTTCCTTTAAATGCAGTTCTTCACTCAGCTTCAGCAGTTCAACGATCTCTTCCTTATTTTCCTCATACAGAAACGCCTGCCACCGGGGAGCGATTCCGTTCGCGGCCAACAGCTTGGTTGCCTGCAGCAGCTCCCGAAAGGCTCCCGTTCTTCCCACAAACCGGTCCGTCGTTTCTTCCAGTCCGAAAAACGTAAGCTGAACAGCCTTTACGCCCACCTCTTTTAAAAACGGCACATATTCCGGATCCCGGACAATTCTCCAGAAGCTTGCCAGCTCATATCGTTCCGGCACTGTCTGAACCGACAGGGCAATATCTCTCTGCCAGCGTTCTCTGTAATCGTCGCAGAAATCCGGTTCCCGCAGCCAGCTGTAGAAGCTGATGCGTTTAAAATAAGGCCTGAAGCAGTCCACAATCCATTCATCTGCCCCATCCTCCATCTTCCTGTTTGGCATGTGTCCCAGCCAGCAGTGCCTGCAGCGGTTGGGACAGCCGTACATATCGACGGCCAGCAATAAGTCTTTTTCAGCCGCCTTTTCCCGTATATTCATATCAAATCTCCTGTTTCCACAAAATGAACGGTGGAAGCCTTCCAGTATTTGTCGTAAACCCGCTCTTCCTTTCCGTCCAGGTTCAGCTGATACATGCGGAAAATCACCGGGAAATCCTTTGGCTGCCACTGCTCCTCATAGGAATACTGATACTTCATCCCCAGACGCTTCATGACCGCGCCGCTGCGCGGATTGTTGATATCGTGGGTGGCGGTGATATAGGGGATCCCGTCCTTTTTCAGCTGCCCGATCACCGCCTCTCCGGCTTCGGTGACGATTCCCTGATGCCAGAATTCTTTGCGCAGGCCATAGCCGAAATCAAAGCTGTCGTCCATGCTGACGTTGACATAACCGATCGGAATATTGTCTCTCTTCAGGCAGACCGCGTAATGGTATGCGTTTTTCTCACGATATTTTGTTTCGTACCTGTTTTCATAGAAGCGCTTCGCCTCTTCCATGGTTTTCACAGGGAACCATGGCAGGAAGGTATTGACCTCCTCGTCGCTGTAAATCCGGTAAAGCGCTTCCAGATCGTTTTCCGTAAATTTCCTTAAAATCAGTCTTTCCGTTTCAATCGCCGGCGTATTCATCCGCTGTCAGCCTCCGGTCCTGTTTTTCTCTTTTCAGCCGGCGCTTTTCGTGGAGGCGGACGGCCGGCTTCCATCCGCACAGTTCTATTATAAGGGAAACCGCTGAAAATACAACCGCTGTCCTTTTTCTGTACTAAATGGCCTTTCCCTACGGGTAAAATCATGGAAATCCTGTTTTTTGCCGTATCGGAGCAGCCCGCCGGCTGCCGGGCCGAATCTTTCCGGCTTCAACGTGGAGCGTCTCGTCTGTCTGCTCGCTTCCGGCATGCTGGAGCTGCAGCTTTCCGGCTGCATCAGGATAGACGACGGGAAGAAGCACCTGCTCACCGGATCCGGAAAGAGCGTGTCCGTGACCGGTCCGCTTCCCGATGAGAAGGAGTTTCTTCGGCCGCTCTATGATTATCTCAATCAGGGAAAGCCCATGAAAATGGAAAAAATCCTGGAGGATTACCACTATTCCTTCTCCGGGAAACGGCTGAACGCCCTGATCGGTTCCATTGGGGAATCGCTGGCGCAGGAGGGGCTGGCGCAGTCTGCGGAGCCGGGGCTGTTCGAGGGCGTCGGACGCTTTCTTCCATCCAAAGACGCCATTCACCGGGTGGTCGATCTGGTCCGCTCCGAGATTCTGGAGGAAGGGGAGGTCACGGAGGATATCGCCGCTCTTGTGATCCTTCTGGAAAAAAGCGGTGTGATCCGGGAATATTTTTCCAGATACGAACAGAAGGATATGAAGGAACGGCTGGCCGCCATCGTAAAAAGCCCGGACGGAGTCCTGGTAAAGGAAATGCTGGATTATGTAAACAGCATGCTGGATATGATCGTCGTCTTCATAGCGGCATCCACCTGACACCGGTATGCATCTGACACCAGCGTACACCTGACGCCAGGCATTCAGGATCGGAGGCAGTCATGTCAAGACAGCGAAGCATGGAAACCATACAGCAGGCGGAATACGTTACCATCGGCGAACTGGTACGCCTGACCGACGTTCGCTACAGCACCCTGAA
>CALWGL010000342.1 GCA_944380025.1 uncultured Lachnospiraceae bacterium | reverse complement strand
ATCTGGCAGCCGGGACGCTGAAGGGAGAGGACGTGTCCATAACCGGCGAATATGCCTCCCTGAGCATCGATTCCCTGAATGCAGAGCTGGCTGTCCTGGAAACGGAGTACGGAAATCTGACCGCCGGCGTGGACGGCGGAACCGTTGAGGCTTACAGCGGCGACGGGGAAGTGGACCTGACTCTGGACGGAAGCATGGAGGATTTCGGTGTCAGCCTTCATACGGAATACGGCACGATCCGCATCCCGCAGGGAGCGGTAGAGCCGGATGAGGAAGAGGAGAGCACGGATTTTGTCAGACTGGGCAGAGGGCAGGATGCTGCCGCAGTCACTGTTGAAACAGAATACGGAGATATCCGTATCCGGGAGAAATGAAGCGGGATAAAAGGAATCCGCAGAGAGCAGAAGAAAAAGGAAACTGAGCGGGCAGGGCTGCCGGGAACGGCGGCCCTGCCTTTTGTCATATCCTGTCATACCCTGTCAGCGGACAACAATATGAAAAGTATGGAATTCCCGCGGGAAAAATGTTATAATAGCAACGGTGTTGTTCCAAAAATGCATGCGCACTGCGGGGCAGGCCAGGTTTGTCCACGCGGGAATGTGTTTATGTGCAGATCTGCAGCTGCAGAGGGAAAGCAGCTGCGGTTTGTGCGACAGGAAAGAAATTTTCCGAAGGGGGTCGGCCCATTCGGGAAAATGGGTACGGATATGAAGAAAAAACAAGTAAAACTGAAGGGGCGGCTGAGGATCTACATGCAGACCTCGCTGTATCTGGGGCTGCTTCTGGTTCTGGTGGACCTTGGCATATATCTGCTGGACCTGAGGGCAGGTTTCCTTTTATCCTGTTTTCTGATCCTGTATTTTGCGATGATCTTTTATCTGATGTTTTATAACAGGCCGATCATCCTGAACGAGCTGGTGAGCTTCGCCACTCAGTACGGGCAGATCCAGAAGGAGCTGCTGCGGGAGCTGGATATCCCTTATGCGCTGCTGGATGAGGACGGGAAGATCATCTGGAATAACCGGGCCTTTTCACGGGTCATACATAATGAGAAGGCGGTGAGGCGGTCAGTCACGTCTTTTTTTTCCCCGGTGACCAGGGACAGGCTCCCTTCCGAGGAGGAGGGCTGCACGCAGTTCGAGCTTTCCTACGGGGACAGCGAGTATTCCGCAAAATTTACGCGGATCTCCCTGCGGGAGGCGGCAAGCGACAGCGATATCATTGAGGACGCGGATTATAAGGGCTGTCTGTTCGCCATGTATCTGTTCGATGAGACGGCGCTGAAGATCGCCCTGAAGGAAAACGACGACCAGTCCCTTGCGGTTGGCCTGATCTATCTGGACAATTACGACGAGGCGCTGGAAAGCGTGGAGGAGGTACGCCGTTCCCTGCTCACCGCGCTGATCGAGAGAAAGATCAACAAGTATGTTTCCGGCTTCGACGGCATCTGCAGGAAGATCGAGAAGGACAAGTATCTGGTGATCCTGCGTAAGAGAGCGGTCGCTCAGATGAGCGAGAAGCGTTTTGAGATCCTGGACGACGTAAAGACCGTGAATATCGGAAATGAAATGGCGGTGACCATCAGCATCGGGATCGGACTGGACGGGCTGACCTATTCGCAGAACTACGAGTTTTCCAGGGCGGCCATCGATATGGCGCTGGGGCGGGGCGGAGACCAGGCTGTGGTGAAGACCCCGGAGCAGATCAGCTATTACGGCGGCAAGAGTCAGCAGGTGGAGAAGAACACCCGCGTAAAGGCAAGGGTGAAGGCGCATGCGCTGCATGAGATCATCACCAGCCGCGACAGGGTCCTGATCATGGGCCACAAGCTGGGGGATGTGGACTGCTTCGGCGCGGCCATCGGTATTTACCGGATCGCCAGGGCGCTGGACCGCCGGGCGCAGATCGTCATCAACGACATCACCACATCGGTGCAGCCGCTGATCGAGATGTTCCAGAACAACCGGGAATACGAGCCGGATATGTTTTTAAAGAGCCAGCAGGCGATCGAGACAGCGGAGAGCAATATGGTGCTGATCGTGGTGGATGTGAACAAGCCGAGCCTGACGGAGTGCCCGGAGCTTTTGAAGATCTGCAAGTCCATCGTGGTGCTGGATCACCACAGGCAGGGAACGGAGCGGATCGAGAACGCCACGCTTTCCTATGTGGAGGCCTATGCGTCCTCCACCTGTGAAATGGTTTCGGAGATCCTGCAGTATATCGACGGAGGCGTGCGGATCAAGGTGGAGGAAGCCGACTGCATGTACTCCGGCATGATGATCGATACCAACAATTTCCTGACCAAGACCGGCGTGCGCACCTTTGAGGCAGCGGCCTTCCTGCGCAGGAACGGAGCGGATGTGACGAGAGTCAGAAAGCTGTTCCGGGAGGGCGTCACGGAATACAAGGCCAAGGCGGACGCGGTGAGACAGGCGGAAATCTACCGGAATTATTATGCGATCTCCACCTGTACCAGCGAGGGGCTGCAGAGTCCCACCATTATCGGAGCGCAGGCGGCGAACGAGCTTTTGAACATCAAAGGAGTAAAAGCCAGCTTTGTGCTGACGGAATTTCAGGGAAAGATCTTCATCAGCGCCCGGTCCATTGACGAGGCGAATGTGCAGGTGGTCATGGAGCGGATGGGCGGCGGCGGCCATATGAATATGGCTGGCTGCCAGATCACGGATAAGAGGGCTTCCGAGGTGATCGCGCAGATCAAACAGACCCTGGACAAAATGATAGAGGAAGGTGAACTGAAGTAATGAAAGT
>CALWGL010000341.1 GCA_944380025.1 uncultured Lachnospiraceae bacterium | reverse complement strand
CGGCCGCCTGGGGTACGCCGGAGGAAATGCACAGCGACAGCTCGCTGAGGCTGTTCAGCACCGCCCAGACGGCGGCCCCCTCCGTTCCAAGCGCAAGAAGGATCAGGGAATTGAGCAGGAAAAGCCGGACCGCGTCCATCAGATTTCCCACCGCGGCAGGACTTCCGTATTTCAGGATCTCCCAGGTTCCTCTGAACCCGAGAAGCCTTCCGTCAAACCGGTAGGCGGAGTGCTCCTCCTGAAGCACCAGAAAGCCGTATCCGCAGGAGGCCGCCATGGAAAGCACGCTGGCAGCGGCGGCTCCCGCCATCCCGAGATCGAACAGATACAGAAAGACCCAGTCCAGGACCACGTCCGTGCCGATCACGATCCCCATCATGATCATGATCTCCTTCCCCTTTCCCTCCAGCTGCAGGTAATAAAGAGGGATATAGGCGATCACGACCGGGATCAGCCCCGCGAAGGTGGCAAGGCTGTAGTCATATACATAGCCGGAAAGCTCCCCGCCCTGGGAAAGTAGCAGGGATATCGGGGCGCAGAAAAAAAGCCCCGCCGCCGTCGCCAGCGCCCCGACCGCGAGACCAAGAAGCAGCGCGGTATGATAATACCTTCTGCTGCTTTCCATATCGTCCCTTCCCGCCTCCTTTGAGGACAGGATGGAGGCTCCCCCCGCCAGGAGGGAACCGAACGTGCAGATCAGCTGATACAGCGGCCCGCACATGTTCACGGCGGCAAGCGCGTCATTTCCGATCCGCTGCGCCACAAAGGCGCTGTCGATCAGCGTATTGATGGTCCCCGCCAGGACGGAAAACATCACCGGGATCAGCGTCCGTCCATATTCCCGGCGCAGGAAACGGTCATCACGAAGCATTTTTCCTCCAAATCAATTACTGCTGCAGATCCGCCGCGAAACGCGGCAGGACCCGGCCGGCGGCGTCCGCCGTCTAAAACCATGTGCTCCATTTCCGCCTTCTTCCGGCGAACACCTCGTCCAGCACCTTCTTCGTATCCCGCCCGAACAGAGGGCCGGAGCAGAGCTGAACGTCGTTGATGCCGCCGAGAGACAGATTCGCCTCGATCAGAACGGCCTCCCCGTTTTCATCGATGGCCACATCCCAGGAAATCAGCCGGAAATGCCCCAGGAAGGGATGCGCCCGGCGCACAAGCTCCAGCGCGTTCTTCAGGCAGGGCACCCTCTGTTCCTCAAAGCGATAGCCCAGCTGGGGGTGGCGTCTGATTGTCCGCCCGCTGTCCGTGATGCCCAAAGGGCGAAGCCTCCCGTCCGGGCGGACGCCGCAATAGATGCCGCCGTGACAGCCGTTGTCCACCCGCTCCTTTCCCACGCCGATCTTCAGGCAGACCGCGTAGATCTTCACCCGCTCGCCGGTCAGAAGGGAAACGATGCGCAGCGTGTTCACGGATTCCGGATGCAGCCGGGAAAGCGCCGGATGCTGCCGCACCGGCTTCTGGATCACCAGATCGCAGGGGATCTGACGGACCAGCGCCTCCAGCCCCGTCCCGGCCTCTCCCCGGCCGAGAAAGCTCACGCCGTAACCGCCCTGGGAGTTGACGGCCCGCTTTACCACAAGCTCCGGCTCCCCTGCGGCGGCCTCCTTCACCCTTCCAAAGGGAACCGGCGCAAGATTTTCATCCAGCCAGGTCCTTCCGATCCTCATCCCGATCAGCTCCGGCTGTCTGATATGAGGAAAGAGCCGGTAATAGTAGCACTTATTGTCCAGAAACCGGGCCTCTTCCCTATGGGAAAAATAGCGGTCAACCTCCGTCACATACAGCTCCTCCGGCAGATAATCCGGACGGAACACCCCGTTTTTATGGGAATAATAGCGATGATAACGGTCCGTGATCCGCCGGACATAGGGACGGTAGAAGCTCCTCACCGCCCTTTTCTGCCTGACGGACAGCCCTGGCACATGCTTCAGGGAGGGCGTCACCATCCTGCGGTCCACCCGGATCAGCGCCGGGTTCCACAGGGTATTCAGGTCCGTGCGGCCTTCTTCATACCTGCCCGTCAGCAGGCATCTGATATTTTCCAGAAAATCCTTCATATCCGCCCGCTTTCCTACGCTTTGATCTCCAGGATATCCGAAAAGCCCGTTGCCTCGAACACCTCGGATACCACCTCGTTGGGATGCCGGATCAGAAGGCTTCCGCCGGATGCGTTCATCCTCTTCTGCGTGCTCAGAAGCACTCTGAGCCCCGCGCTCGAGATATAGGCAAGCTCCGCGAAATCCAGGATAAGCCGCGAAACGCCTTCCGCACTGCTTCTGATCTCATTTTCCAGCTCCGGAGCCGTCACCGTATCCAGCCTGCCCTCCAGCGCGATGGTGAGAACGTTGTTTTCCGTTTTTTTCGTGATATTCATGATTCCCTCTTTCCAGCCGCCGCAGGCGGCATTTATTCACAAAAGAATGGCGTCAGCCATTCTTTGGCGTGAACCGAAGGTTCACGCCGTCCTGCCTCCTGTTCTTTTTTCCGATCCCTTTCCGGTATCTGTCCCGAATGTCTTCAGTATAACGCCTGAATTCCTGCGTGTAAATGGAAAAGCTCTCCGTTTTTACGCCCCCGGTTTGTACACGGTTACTGTTCAGACAGATTTCATTATACGATTTTCCGGCTTCCCCGGGCAATGACCACTCGCCCCTGAAAACTGCGGCCTGGCAAACGGCCGTTCCTGCAAGGCTGCCGGCCGCTGGCCGGGCCAGCTCGCAGCGGTGCTGCTCCCTGTCCGTTGCCCGTCGAATATCCGCGTG
>CALWGL010000340.1 GCA_944380025.1 uncultured Lachnospiraceae bacterium | reverse complement strand
CGAGGGCGGACAGACCATGAATCCCAGCACGGAAGATGTGGTCAATGCGATAAAGAAGGTCAACGCGGATACGGTTTACGTGCTGCCCAACAATAAGAACATCATTCTCGCGGCCAGCCAGGCGAAATATCTGGTAGAGGATAAGAATGTGGTGGTGGTTCCCACAAAGACGATCCCTCAGGGCATCACGGCAGTGATCAATTTTGTGCCTGATATGGGAGCGGAGGAAAACGAGGCTTCCATGACGGAAGAGATCTCTCATGTGCGGACAGGAGAGGTGACCTATGCGGTCCGCGATACGGTGATCGACGACAGACAGATCCGTCAGGGCGACTACATGGGCATCGGAGACGACGGGATCCTGGCAGTGGGATCGGATATCGCGGATGTGGCCTATGACATGACTGCCGCCATGATGGATGACGACTGCGAGCTGATCAGCATCTACTACGGGGCTGATGTGACACAGGAGGACGCTGAGAATCTGAAGGCAAGAGTGGAGGAACGGTATCCTTCCTGCGATATTGAACTGCAGTACGGCGGACAGCCGATCTATTACTATATCATTTCGGCGGAGTAACGGCAGTATCCGCTGCAGCGGAGGAAAGCCGGATGCCGGATGGTGGAAACCGGAAAGGCATGAAGATTCAGACAGGACTGACGTCAATTAAGGGAGTCGGCGAAAAGACAGCGGAGCTTTTCGCCAGACTCCATATTACAAATGTGGGAGAGCTCCTGGAGCATTATCCCAGAGACTATGAAAAAATGGATGCGCCTGTGACCGTATCGGCGCTGACGCCCGGCAGGGTGTGCGCTGTGCGTGCGGCCGTGATCGGCATGCCGCAGGTAAAGAGGGTGCGTTCTCTGGTCATAGCCACAGTACAGGCCGGCGATGCGACCGGCTTTTTTCGTCTCACTTTTTTCGGTATGCCCTACCTGAGAAGTATCCTGAAGCCGGGAAGCGTCCACATCTTCCGGGGGCTCTGCCAGCCGGGATACGCGGGAAAGGCGGGGCGGCCGGCAGCGGGCTCTGCGCTGATGCAGATGGAGCAGCCTGCCATTTTCAGCCCGGAGGAGTATGCCGGGCTGCAGGATACCCTGCAGCCCAGATATGCCCTGACAAAGGGACTGACCAACCGGATGATGATCCGGACGGTGCGGGGGGCTCTGGAAGGGCTGGATGGCGGACTTCTGGCAGAATTCCTGCCGGAGGAGCTTAGAAAGGAATATGATCTGATCCCCTGGCTGGAGGCAGTGAGAAAGATCCATCGCCCGGCGGACCGGGAGGATATCGCCGCGGCGGTAAGGAGGCTTTCCTTTCAGGAATTTCTTGCGTTTTTCCTGGGGATTTCCCGTCTGAAAGGAGAGAACCGGAGGCGGAGCTTTCCGGACCCTCTTCATAGCGTGCCGGATACGGAGCGGCTTCTGGAAAAGCTTCCCTACCGGCTCACCGGAGCCCAGCTTCGGGCCTGGGAGCAGATCAGGTCGGACATGGAAAAGGATACGGCCATGAACCGTCTGGTGCAGGGGGATGTGGGAAGCGGAAAGACGATCCTGGCTTTTCTGGCCCTTCTGATGTGCGCGGCAAACGGCAGACAGGGCTGTCTGATGGCGCCTACGGAGGTGCTTGCGGCCCAGCATTTCGAAGCGCTTTCCGGACTCTGCGCGGAGCACGGACTATGCATCCGGCCCGTTCTTCTGACCGGCTCCATCCCGGCGCGGGAGAAGAAGCGGATCTATGCGGGCATTGCCCGGGGAGAATACAATGTGATCATCGGCACCCACGCCCTGATCCAGGAGAAGGTGGAATACCGGGACCTGGCTCTGGTGGTCACGGATGAACAGCACCGCTTCGGCGTTCGTCAGAGAGAAAGCCTGGCGGAAAAGGGCAGGGAGCCTCATGTGCTGGTGATGAGCGCTACGCCCATTCCCCGTACCCTGGCGATCGTGCTGTACGGGGATCTGGACGTTTCCATCCTGGACGAGATGCCTGTGGGCCGCCTTCCCATTAAAAACTGTGTGGTGGGAACCGCCTGGAGGCCGAAGGCATACGCGTTCCTGGCAGACCAGGTGAAGGCCGGACATCAGGCCTATGTGATCTGTCCCATGGTGGAAGAAGGGGAGATGGACGGGCTGGAAAATGTGACGGATTATGCAGGAAAGCTGGAAGCGGCCCTGCCGAAGGAGATCCGGATCGGCGTGCTGCACGGGCGGATGAAGAGCGCGCGCAAGAATGAGATCATGGAGGCATTTGCCGCGGGAGAAACGGATGTGCTGGTTTCCACCACGGTCATCGAGGTGGGGATCAACGTGCCCAATGCCACGGTCATGATGGTGGAAAACGCGGAGCGCTTCGGCCTGGCCCAGCTGCATCAGCTCCGGGGCCGCGTGGGACGGGGCAGCGCCCAGAGCTACTGTATGTTTATCAGTTCCAACGAAAGCGATGAGGTGATGAAACGGCTGAAGATCCTGAACACCTCCAATGACGGTTTTTTCATCGCCAATGAGGACCTGAAGCTGCGGGGGCCGGGAGATCTGTTCGGCGTGCGCCAGAGCGGCCAGCTGGATTTTAAGATCGGAGATATCTACCGGGACAGCGACCTTGTGCTGAAGGCGTCGGAGCTTGCGGGACGGATCGTATCCGGGGATCCGGAACGGGAAGACCCGAAGCTTGCGCCTCTTTACCGATGGGAAGAGCAGCATGGGAACCCGGTTGACTTTCGAAGCATATAAAGGTAAAATTTTTGAAGCCGTGAGGCATCGGCGAGAAAAGGAATGGAGAAGAATATGGCAAAGATTG
>CALWGL010000339.1 GCA_944380025.1 uncultured Lachnospiraceae bacterium | reverse complement strand
AGCGTTCCTCTGGCGGCAAAGTGGCGGGAGAGTTCGCTCAGCAGATGGCGGATATAATAGTACACGTTCAGGTCATTGGCTCGGGCTGTCTCCGTGACACTGTAAATCATCGCACTGGCCTGCGCACCCCGCACTGTGTTCATGATCACCCAATTCTTTCGGCCTATGGTAAAATTCCTCAGTGCCCTCTCACACGCGGAATTATCGATCGGCACCTCCCCGTCTCGGAGAAACACCCGCAGGTACTTCTCCTGGTTCAGGCTGTATCTCAGACCGCTTGCCGTCTCACTCTTGGGCGGCACCTTCCCCTCCCTCAGCGTTTTCTTTACCCACGCAAAATACGCCTCAACCAGCGGTTCGATTGAGGTTTGCCGTTCCTTTTCCCGCTCCTTTGGCGGCAGCTCTTTCAGACCCTTTTCCAGATCATAAAAAGCTCCGATGTGTACCAGTGCCTGATACGCGATGGACGAACGCACCGCCGCCTCATTCTTTTTCCCCATAGCCTTCACTGCATTGGCAAAATGACGCCTGGCGTGGGCCATGCAGTTGGCATTCTCAATCCCCTCCGTCTCACGAGCCAGCTTATGGTACTGTTCCAGGCCATCTGTCACAAGCACTCCCCGGAAATCCTTATAATACTCTTTCGGATGCTCGCTGTGGCGGGTCTTCTGGTATTCATAGACGATCACCGGCGGATCCGAGCTCAGCTCTCCTGTGATGTGAACCCACATATAACTCTTACTCCCGGCCGGGCGCCCGTCGTGGATCACCTCCAACGGCGTTTCATCGCACTGGTTTACATGGGCTTCCAGCTGTCTCTCCCTCATTCGTTCATAGACCGGCTTGAGATACCTCTCTGCCGTCCAGACCGTCCAGTTTGACATGGTCTGTTTGGACAGATTTAACCCATTGGCCTGGAAATCCCGGGAAATCCGATCCAAAGGATTGCTGTTAACGTATTTCGCATTTATGATGGCCGCCTCCAGGGAGGGGGTTGCTATGCTCCCTCTAAACAGGGTATCCGGATGGTCTCCCCGCAGGAACTCGTCCTGATGGGATCCTCCTGTGCCCACATATACCTTGACCACATGCTTTTCCGCCACCCACCGGGCTGGTTCAAAACGCAGCTGCCAGGAGATCTCATCCGGCATCCCCTTCCAATTCCCTGCACCGTATGCCGCATCCAACTCACTGGCCGGGATGTCATGGAGGATTTCTTCCTGGGGAAATTCCCTCAAATCCTCCTCCCTCTGCCCTTTTTTCTTCGGCTTTCTGGGCGTCTTCGCTGCGGCCACGGCTTCCTCTATGGTCGGTTCCGGACAGTTCTCCTGACAGGAGGCTTCCGCTTCATTAAAAAAAGACAGCTGTCCTGCGATCTGGTCCAGCTTTTCCGTGCGCCGTCCATAGCGCTGCTGGTTTGCAAGACGGATCTGCTCCATTAGGTTCTCATAATCGTGTTCCAGGCGGTCCAGACGGTCCTGCATCTGATAAATAAGATCGTTTTTGGTTTCGTGGTTCATCCGATTCAGCTGTTCGGGAGTATATTTCTGACACATATGCAGGCCGCCTCTTTCTTCTTAGTTAAGAAAAGTATACCAGAAATCGCCTTTAAATGCCACTTTTGCGGTCGCTGTCATCCGTCATTTTTCCGTCTTCTGTGAAGCATCCAGAGCGGGTTCTGCCCGCCCAAAACTTTAAATTTTCAAGGTTCGAGTTCGCTCCCACCCATGGGCCGGCATGCCGTCTGCTGCCCTGCAAAGGGGGATTTTCCCTGCCAGAGGCGGAAATGGATTCCATTAAATCCGGCAGGAAAATTTCTCCGTTTTGCACAAGTTCTCAGCCCGTCTTCCAGGGATTCACTTCTTTGATTTTCGGGTCCAGGGGATTTAGACCCATCATCAGGTAATGGTACTGTTCTTCCGTAAGCTCGGCAGCCTCCTGGCTGTTTCGAGGCCAGGAAAGTCTTCCGCTTTCAAACCGCTTGTAGAGCAGGACGAAACCCGTGCCCATCCACAGCAGCCCTTTGCACCGGTCCAGTCGTTTCCCGCAGAAGAGGAACAGCGTTCCCTTTTCAAATGGGTTCTGCCCGTACCGGTCCCCGATGATGGTGGCCAAGCCGTCGATCCCTTTCCTCAGATCCACAAAGCCGCAGGCCAGCACTACACGGCGGATTCCTCCGGCATCCTCAAGCATGGCCCAATACCTCCCGCAAGATCCGGCACAGAACCGGATCGGAGATTTCAGCGGAAAGTTCGATCACGGCATGGGAAGTGTGGATTACGGCTGCCGGCGCATACAAGGGGGCTTTCTGCGGCTCAGCTTTTGGGCTGCAAAGGGGAATTTCCACAAAGGAGAGTTCCGATTTCTCTGCTGAACCGGGAAGGCAAACGGCGTCGTCCACCGAATTTTCCGTCGCCTGTCCTCTAAAGCGGCGCTGCCAGCGGTAAAAGGTTTGTTTGCAGATGTCGTTGTCCCTCAGCCAGTCGGTGATGGACTGGCCAGCCGGGCGCTGGTCGCAGGCAGTCATCAGAGCTCTCCAGTGCTCCTCCCGTCCATTGTGTGAAATATGCTGCTTCATGCTCGCTCCTCCTGATATTTGAATTTTTGAGACTGTCTTCAGTATAGGAAGAAAATGAGACGGAGGGAAGGCGGCGGATTTGACGCTTACAATCCGCCGCGAAAAAGCGCACGCCAAAAGGCCGCCGCACCAGCGGGTGTTTCCACCCGCGGCGCGACGGCCTCGCGCTTATTTGACCTCAGCAATCAGAAATTACTGCTTTTCTTCTTTGCGTCTCGTGAGAGCTGCAAATGCCATAAACAGGCCGGT
>CALWGL010000338.1 GCA_944380025.1 uncultured Lachnospiraceae bacterium | reverse complement strand
ACCGCCGCGTAGGCGATCTCCGCGCACCACCCCAGAAAGGAATACAGGAAAAAATAAAGGATCAATTCATAAAAACCGTAATGCATGCCGCTCTCCTTACGCTGTCTTTATCCCCTGCGCATCAGCTTCCGATAGGCGCTCGGGGTCATGCTCATCTGCCGTCTGAAATATTTGGTAAAATAAAACTGGTCGGAAAAGCCGAGCCGCTCCGCCACCTCTGCAATGCTCATCTCACCGGAAAGCAGCAGCCGGCAGGCCCGGTCCAGGACGAGCCGGTTCAGATAGGCCCCCGGCGCGATCCCCGTTTCCCGGCGGAAGCGTTTGGAAAGCGTGCTTTCCGAAACATGAAGCGCCTCCGCCAGCCCTCTGATCTGGCTGGCGGCGCTGACCGGGTTCTGGGCAAGAAAAAAGAACCGGCTGACCAGCTCGGAATAATTCTGCTCCAACGGCTCCGGGAGCTCCCCTTCCTGTGCGAAGGCGGCCAGCTCCTCCCAGATCATCCCCTTCAACCGGAAGGCGTCCGCCGCCCCTTCCGACCGGTACAGCCGGCGGATCAGCCCGGTCCGTTCCGGATTCCCTTCTCTTTCCAGAAGTCTGCGGCAGTCCCGGAAATAATCCATTCCGTTCTGCCCGTTCACATTCACATGAAAGAAAAGCTGCTCCATATGCTCCTCACAGGAATAGGAAAAATCCATCTCCGCAGGGATCAGATAGATCTTTCCCGCCCGCAGGCGCAGCGTCTTCTCCTCCGTCCGGGCAAGGCCTTCACCCTCCAGGATGAAATAAAGCCGGGAAAATGGGGAACGCACATGCTCCGCCTGCCACTCCGGCCCTGTTCCTGCCAGACCGGAATACAGGATATTCAGCTCAAAGTCCTTCCAGATCCGGAACACTTTTCTGTTTTCATAGATCTCCATATCGAAAACTCCATATTTTATCCGTAAAATTCCATGTCGCTTTCCCGCGCGTTTTCCTACAATAGAAGCAGATAGCAGACAGCACAAAAAAAGGAGGAAACTGCCATGACAAGCTATATTACCCGCAAAACCCCCGGCGATACCGCCTGGTTCACCCACGACCGGTTCGGCATGTTCATCCATTTCGGCCTGTACGCCCTTCCGGCCCGCCATGAATGGATCAAAAACATGGAAGAGATTCCCGAGGACAAGTACGATCTCTATTTCAAACACTTTGATCCCGATCTGTTCGATCCAAAGGAATGGGCACGCCAGGCAAAGGCCGCAGGCATGAAATATGCCGTTCTTACCACCAAGCATCACGAGGGCTTCTGCCTGTTCGACAGCAAATATACCGATTACAAGTCCACCAACACGCCCTGCGGGCGGGACCTGGTGCGGGAGTACGTGGACGCCTTCCGGGAGGCGGGACTTCGCGTCGGCTTCTACTATTCCCTGATCGACTGGCACCACCCGGATTTCACCATCGATCTGCACCATCCCCGCAGGGACGATCCGGACGCCTTTGAGCAGAACCAGGGCCGGGACATGAAGAGATACGCCCAGTACATGCGCGACCAGCTGACGGAGCTTCTGACCAATTACGGAAAGATCGATATCCTCTGGCTGGATTTTTCCTACAGCGATCTCAACGGAACCGGAGACCGGGCCTGGATGAAGGGAAAGGGGAAGGACGACTGGGAATCCGAAAAGCTGATCGCCACCGTCCGCTCCCTGCAGCCGGATATCATCATTGACAACCGCTCGGAGATCGATCAGGACATCTGGACCCCGGAGCAGTACCAGCCCATGCAGTGGGTGACCCATCCGGAAACCGGTGAGCTTGTCACCTGGGAGGCCTGCCAGACCTTCTCCGGCTCCTGGGGCTACTTCCGGGACGAGCAGACCTGGAAATCCCCGGAAATGCTCATCCGCATGCTGGTCAACACCGTTTCCATCGGCGGCAACCTGCTGATGAACGTGGGCCCCACCGCCAGAGGCTATCTGGATTACCGCGCCGAAGAGGCCCTTCAGGTCTATGCCGACTGGATGAAATACAACAGCCGCTCCATTTACGGCTGCACCATGGCGGAACCGGAATTTACCGCCCCCGCGGACTGCCGCTATACCCAGAGCGCTGACGGCAGCCGCCTGTATCTCCATCTGTTCGCCTATCCCTTCGCCCATCTGCGTCTGCCCGGGCTGGCGGGAAAGGTGGAATACGCCCAGTTCCTTCACGACGCCAGCGAAGTGCTGTTCACCGAAGGGACGGTGGATCATTTCTCGGCCAAAAATGAAAAAGGCGCCGAAGACGACCTGATCCTCTATCTTCCTCCGGTCAAGCCGCATACCCTGGTTCCGGTCATTGAGCTGTTCCTGAAATAAAAACAGAACGCATAAAGCAAATGCGCAGCGAACTCCGGTTTTTGGCGAAAACCGGAGTTCGCCTGCTTTTCTCCGTTTTGGGCGGAACCGGAATTGGCCTGCTTTTCTCCGCTTTCAGCGAAAACCGGAATTGGCCTGCTTTTCCGTTCGGTTCTGCGCCGGCCGTTCATCGGAGAAGCAGGATTTTCGGTTACGCAGAGTAGTATATCACACCAGGAGCAAAAACGCACCAGAAATTAAGAGGCTGAATCATGCTTCTGCGGCAGAAATCAGAAAAATAGCATGCTGACCTGCGGAAATCGGGATCGCACTACGGCCAAAACAGGAAATTCCGGTTTTGTACCGTAGGTTGGGGGGGAGTCCCATAAGGTCCTTTCAAAAGAAATTGTCACCCGGCGCAGGATATGATAAGCTGGATACAGCAGTCAGACGACGCCCCGCATGCCCGCCAAAGCCTGCCCGGCAGCGGCCGTCGCTGCAATCCACTGCGCCCTG
>CALWGL010000337.1 GCA_944380025.1 uncultured Lachnospiraceae bacterium | reverse complement strand
CTCAACCTGGTGGGCGGCAAGGTGGAGCCGGGCGAGGAGCGGGAGCATGCGGCCTACCGGGAGCTGCGGGAGGAAACCGCCATCACCCGGGAGGACATCACGCTGGATAACATCGTGAATTTCACTTATCCACATAAGTCCGACGGCACGGAAGCGTATATTCTGGAATGCTATGCAGGCGTTTTGAAGCGGGATGTGGATATCCGGGGCGATGAGAACGAGCTTCTGTGGATATCCGCGGACGAAGACTTCACCGATTCCTCCCGCTTCGCGGGAGTGGGAAATATCGCCCATATGGTAAAGTACGCTCTGGAAGAGATATTAACGGACAGGGCATAACCGCCGCAGCATGTGATAATAGACGGGGATCAGCAGCGAAATGGCGCCTATCCAGGCGAGCGGCGTGGCAAAGCAGATGCCCGTATAACCCAGGAACAGGGAGAGACCGAAGGTTCCGCTGATGCGCATGATCAGCTCGATGATGCAGGCGGCAAAAGGAGCCGCGGCGTTTCCCATGCTCTGGATGGCGGAACGGTAGATCTGAAGGAGCCCGAGCAGGAGGTAAAAGGGAGCCACGGTCAGGAGATAGCCGTTGGAATAGCGGATGATCTCCTCCGTGGGCTGATCCACGAAAAGCGGAACCACCAGGGAGCGGCACAGAAGGATCAGGACGCACATCAGCGCATTGAGCGTTTCCGTCTGAATCAGGCTGGCGCGGACGCCCTGGCGGATGCGGCCATGCAGCTTCGCGCCGAAGTTCTGCGCCACATAGTTGGAAATGGCGATGCCCATCGCGCCGTTTACCAGAACAGAGATCTGATCCACCTTGGTGGCGGCGGTGTATCCCGCGATGGCGGAAGCGCCGAGCGCGTTGACCGCCGCCTGCATCGCAAGCTGGCCGATGCACATCACGGACATCTGAAAGCCCATGGGAAAGCCCACCTTCATATGAAGGGACGCTTCCGACAGAAGATCGCGGAAATCCGTTCTTTTCAGCCGCAGGACCTGGAAGCTGCGGATCCCCGCAAAGGTGCACAGGAGCGCGGAAAGCAGCTGGCTGAGCACGGTGGCCCATGCGGCTCCCGCCACGCCGCCCTGCAGCGGCACGATGAAAACAATGTCCAGAACGATATTCAGAAGGGACGAGATGACCAGAAAGACCAGCGGCGTCCGGCTGTCTCCCAGCGCGCGCAGGATGTTGGAGATCATGTTGTAGAAAATGGTCGCCCCGGAGCCCAAAAGAACGACGATCATATAGTCATAGGCCATGTCGTAAATGCTCTCCGGCGTACTCATCCACCGGAGGATGGGATGCGCCAGCAGGCCGCAGAGCGCCGTGATCACGATCGTGAAAAGCAGACACAGCAGAACGGAAACGGCGATGCTGCGCCGCATGCCCCGCTCGTCCTTCGCACCGAAGCGGTGGCCCAGGCAGATGCCGAAGCCGCTGGTGATCCCCTGAATGAAGCAGAGGACCAGATAGACGATGATGGAGGTGGCCCCCACCGCGGCCAGCGCGTCCGCGCCCAGCGTCCGTCCTACGATCACCGTGTCCGCAAGAGTATAGAAAAGCTGGAACAGATTCCCGCCGATCACCGGCAGGGAAAACAGGAGCAGGGAGGAAAAAGGCTTCCCCTGAGTCAGATCTTTTGTCATAGGAATCTCCGTTTCGGAACGCCCGCGCGGCGTTCCCTCTTTTTTATGCGTATCCTTTCCATCAAAAAACAACAGCATGTATCCTAGCACAATGCGTCCCGGCTTTCAAGAGCGGAGCGGAGATTTATACGCAGATTTTTCATTTCCCGTATGGAGCGTGGAGCTGCTTTTAACGATGCTTTTTTGAGGGAGAACCTCCGATGAAACTTTCAGAAAAAATTGCGACGATAACCTTTCAAACAGCGAAGCTCAATCACAACCCTGATAAATGCCCGGAAACGGCCATAAAAACAATTGTAAAAAAATACGATTGTTTTTATGGCCGTTTCTGCGTATAATAGAAGCAGTAAAACCGGAAAGGAGGGCCAGTGTATGCGTGAAACAAGAACAACTGAGTTTAAAGAAACGATTACGAATACATTTTTAAAAACGGTAAGCGCCTTTTCAAATTATGACGGCGGGGAAATATTTTTTGGTATTGATGACGACGGCAATATCAAAGGGCTGACGGATGTAAAACAGGCATGTCTGGATATTGAAAATAAAATAAATGACAGCATTGCTCCGCAGCCTGATTATACGCTGGAATTGCAGAATAACGACAGGACGATAAAACTGATCGTAAAAGGCGGGCTTCAAAAGCCATATTTATATAAATCAAAGGCATATAAACGGAATGATACCGCAACCATAGAGGTTGACACGCCGGAGCTGTCAAGGCTGATCCTGGAGGGGAAAAATATTAAATTTGAAGAACTGCCGTGTGAAGATCAGGACATGACGTTTGATATTTTAGGCCGGAAATTAAAAGAATGCATTCAGATTGAAACCTTCGGCCAGGATACCCTGAAAACGCTGAATTTATATAACAGCGCTACCGGATATAATAATGCGGCCGGTATTCTGGCAGATAAAAATCATTTTCCCGGAATTGATATTGTGAAGTTCGGTGAAAATATCAGTGTGATCCAAAAGAGAGCGACATTTGACAACAGGTCCATTTTAGCAGTATATGAAAAAACATTAGAGGTGTTCAGGGATTATTACCAATATGAAGAAATACAGGGACCTGAGCGGAAAACGGTAGAAAAAATACCGGAGGCGGCATTCCGGGAAGCAATCGCGAACGCGCTGATCCACCGCTTATGGGATGTGGAATCACAGATAAGAGTTTCGATGTACGA
>CALWGL010000336.1 GCA_944380025.1 uncultured Lachnospiraceae bacterium | reverse complement strand
AGCTTCACGAAGGCGCCGGGCTTGATCCCTTCGCACAGCTCGGCCACCTGATCGTTTTTCGCGAACATCTTGATGGTGAAGGTGTCCGTATAGTCCGTCACGTCGAAGATCAGGATGGTGCGCTCGTTCTTGATCTCCCGCTTATCCAGCTTCAGGATGCGGCCGCGCACCGTCACCTCTCCCATCTCTCCCACGATCTCCTCCATGGGGATGGCTTCGTCCTCGAAATCCCTTCCGTAGATCACGTCCGGATTGTCAGACCGCTTCGGAGAACGGTAAAAATCGCCGTCCCCGCCCCTTCTTCTGGAAAAGCCGCCGGAGCGCTTCCCGGCAAAGCGCCCTTCCCGGCCTCCCGCATTCTGCGCGCCGCCGGAAACGCCCGCTGCGCCGGCGGAATTTCTTCCTGCGCCGCCGGAAATTCCCGCTGCGCCGACAGAAGCGCCCGCTGCGTCGGACGCCGCGGCCTCCTGCTGCGCCATCCCCGCCAGGTAGGCCTCGTAGGCGGTATCCGCCTGCGGGCTTTCCGGAAGCCCTGCCCCGTCTGCCGAAGCCGCTGTCAGGCGGTCCGGCCGACCGGACACGCTTCCGGCTTCCGGATGCGCGCCGCCCTCCTTTCCCGGAAACGGACGGATATTTCCCCCGCCCTTCGTTTTCTGTGAAACGCCTCCGGCGGAATCCGCCGTCTGTCCGCTCCTTCCCTGATAACGGGCCGCGATCTCCGCGATCCTGCGGGACATGAGGATCTCGTCCTCCTCCTTAAACCGGCCGGCCTTCGCTTCCTTATAGTCGAAGGATACCATCACCGGCAGCCCGCAGCGCTCCCCGAAGATCTTTTCCAGGATCTGCTCCAGCTCCCCGCTTTTGGAACGGGCGAGCACCGTATCTTCGATCAGAAGCCGCATCTGCCCTTCCTGCGGGAAGCTGATCTCGGCATGCTTAAACATGCTGAAAAGAAGATGGCTGTAGTGAGACAGCTCCAGCAGGATGCTCTCCCGATAGGCTTCCAGAAGGGTTTCCGGGCTGAACTGGGAGGACAGGTGAAACCTCTCATAAAACCGGACGGTGATCCGCATGCCGGGAAAAAGCTGCTTCTGGATCTCCTTTTCCACCGCGAACACATCCTCCTTCAGGATCAGATGGTCGCTTGCCAGATAAACGCGCACAAAATCCTTCGCACGCGTCGCGGTCACCCGCTCCACCTGCGTCTGCGCGAACAGATCTTTTCTTCTCCCTTCCAGCTTCAGCCCCGGAAACACATCAAAAAAAGCCTTTGCCATGATTCCTCCATCTTACTTTTCCCAGTTCAGAAGCTCCTCCCTCAGCACGTTCAGAAGCTCGCTCTCCGGCACCTTCCGGATGATCTGCCCTTTTTTGATCAGAAGGCCCTCTCCCACGCCGCCGGCGATCCCGATGTCCGCTTCCCTCGCTTCTCCGGGACCGTTCACCGCGCAGCCCATGACTGCCACCTTCACGCCGTCCAGCGGGATATCCGCAACCATTTTCTCCACCTGGTTGGCCAGGCCGATCAGATCGATCTTCGTCCTGCCGCAGGTAGGGCAGCTCACCACCTCGATGCCGCCCTTTCTCAGGCCAAGCGTGCGCAGCAGAAGCTTCGCCGTACGCACTTCCTCCACCGGATCCCCGGTCAGGGACACGCGGATGGTGTCGCCGATGCCCTCGTACAGAATGATCCCCATTCCCACGGAGGACTTGATATTGCCGCTCCAGAGCGTGCCGGCCTCCGTGATCCCCACATGCAGAGGGTAATCCGTCTTCTGCGCCAGGATCTCATGGGCCCTGATGCACATGAGCACGTCGGAGGACTTGATGCTGATCACCAGATTGTCATAATCCAGCTCCTCGATCATACGGACCTTGTCCAGCGCGCTTTCCACGATCCCCTCGGCCGTCACGCCGCCGTATTTTTCCAGCAGATCCTTCTCCAGGGAGCCGCTGTTGACGCCCACTCGGATGGGGATGTCTCTTTCCTTCGCCGCCCTGACCACAGCCGCCACATTTTCCCGGGAGCCGATGTTGCCCGGATTGATGCGGATCTTATCCGCCCCGTTCTCTATGGCCGCGATCGCCATCTTATGATCAAAATGGATATCCGCCACCAGAGGGATGTGGATCCTCTTTTTGATCTCCCGGATGGCCTCCGCCGCTTCCCGGTTCGGGACCGTGCAGCGGATGATCTCGCAGCCGGCCGCTTCCAGGCGCAGGATCTGCTCCGTGGTCTTTTCCACGTCCTCCGTGCGCGTGTTCGTCATGGACTGGATCAGGATGGGACTTCCGCCGCCGATCACCCTGTCCCCGATCCTGATCTTTTTCGTATGATCTCTGTACATACCTGCCTCTTTTCCTTTCTGCCGCGAAGCGGCGTATGTATTCCTGATATGAAAGGAGCGGAGCCGATAAACCGCTCCGCTCTATGTATATGCTTCCTATATCATTCCATTCTGTCCGGAATCACTTCTTCTGGAGGAAATCCGGGATCTTCAGCGTCTTTTCCTCCACGTTGCTCCTCAGGCTTCCCGTCCTGCGGATTCCGCCAAGCCCCTGATTCGGCTGCTGCTGTGCGGAAGGTCTGGGCTGCGGCGACACTGCCGGACGGGGCTGAACAGGCGACGTACCTGCCGTCGGACGATAACCTCTCGCCGCATTCGGCTGAACCTGCTTCACGCCGCCCGCAGAAGGCTTCACGCTGAAGGAAGAGCCGAGCCTGCCTGCCTGCTGCTGATTCAGGGCCTTGTCCTCCAGGCCTGTGGCGATCACCGTGATCGTACAGGTATCCGGCGTGGTATCATCATACATCGCGCCGAAGATGATATTCACATCGTC
>CALWGL010000335.1 GCA_944380025.1 uncultured Lachnospiraceae bacterium | reverse complement strand
ACGACGATGGAAAACAGCGCCGCGCACAGAGCGATCAGGGCTTCCCCTGAATTGCCGCCGAAATCTACCATATTACTGATCGTGGATGCAACGGAACTGTTGATCTGGGTCATGACGAATACGCCCAGAAAATTGAAGAACGCGCTCATAAGAATTGCGGAACGGACATTCATGCAGCGCGTGGTGACACAGGTGGCGATCGCGTTCGGGGCATCCGTCCAGCCATTGACGAAGATAACGCCCAGAGTGAGTACCACCGTGATCAGCAGGACTGGACTTGAGGCCATTCCCTGCAGGAAGGCCGAAAAAGAAACGTCCATAGAACACTCCTCTCCTCATTTGTGCCGAAATTTACACAAAATACACCTAAACTATACATGAATCTTACGGAACGGTCAATAGGGAATGGAAAATAAAAAGGGTTTAAAAAAACCCGGTTACCGTTTATAATAAGTAGGACAGAGGAAAAAAACGGTACACTGGAGAAAAGAAATGGTTTTCAGTTCGATGATCTTCATCTGGGCATTTCTGCCCATTGTTTTCATGCTGGACAGGCTGGCAGGGCTTCCGGGACTTGCGGCGCGCAGAAGAAGCGGCCGCAGGGGAGCGGCGGACCGCGGGAGAGCTTCGGGAAAGGGACTTCTGGAGAAAAAGGTTCCCCAGAATATCCTCCTTCTGATCGCCGGCCTCTTTTTCTATGCCTGGGGACAGCCGGATTATCTGTGGCTGCTGCTGGTCTCCATCCTGGCCAATTATCTGCTCGGTCTGCTCCTCGGTGCAAAAAAAGGCACCCTTTCCGGCAGGACCGCGCGGTTTGCGGTGCTGCTCGCCGGCCTTCTGGTGAACCTGGGGATCCTGGGCTATTACAAATATTTTAATTTCTTCGCGAACACGCTGAACCGCGTCTTCGGCACGCAGCTGCTGGAAATGCGTCAGATCGCCCTCCCGCTGGGCGTTTCCTTCTTCACCTTCCAGGCGCTCACCTATCTGATCGACCTGTACAGGGAGAAGATCCCGGCGGAAAAGAATATCCTGAACATGGCGCTGTATTTTGCCTTCTTCCCCAAGATCACCCAGGGACCGATCGAAAAGTACCGGGATTTTGCGCCGCAGCTGGCGGGCCGCAGGCAGTCGCTGCAGATGACGGGAGAGGGGATCCGCCGGTTCATCTACGGTCTCGCGAAAAAAGTGCTGATCGCGGACACGCTGGGCTTCTGCGTGGACAGGATCTATGGCTTTGAGATCGGAAATGTGAACGCGGTCTTCGCGTGGACGGCTGTTCTGTTCTACGCCATGCAGCTTTACTATGATTTTTCGGGCTATTCCGATATGGCTGTGGGCCTGGGGAAGATGTTCGGCTTCCGGCTGTCGGAAAACTTCGATTATCCTTATCTGGCTTCCTCCATCACGGAATTCTGGCGCAGATGGCATATGACCCTCATGTCCTGGTTCCGGGAATATCTGTACTTCCCTCTGGGAGGAAGCCGGAAGGGAAAGGTCCGTACCTATATTAATGTTTTCCTGGTGTTCATGGCTTCCGGCCTCTGGCACGGGGCGAGCTGGGACTTCATCTGCTGGGGGATGTACCACGCCGCCTTCCAGGTGATCGAACGGCTGGGACTGGGAAGGCTCCTGGAGAAGACAAAGGCGCTCAAACATATTTATACCTGGCTGGTGGTATGTGTGGGCTGGGCGTTTTTCCGGGCGGGAGACATCATGCTTTCGCTTCAGTATCTGAAGCGGATGTTCCTTCCCTGGATGTATCAGACGTCCGGCTATGCCCTGCAGGAGATCGTGGATCACCGCGCCCTGCTGGTGTTTGTCTGTGCTGTGCTGGGCTGCGGCATCATACAGAAGGCGTTTCGGCGTTTCAGGAACAGCGCGGCGGAGCTGGCATTCTGCATGGTCCTGCTTTCCTGCAGCATCATCGCCATGGTGAGCAGCACTTACAGCGCCTTCCTGTACATGACTTTCTGACGGCAGCCGGAAAGCAAAAGGGGGCCGCGCCGGAGCGGCGGGGCCCCCGGAAATGGAGACTATTATGACGAAAAGAAAAGCGGCAGCCTGGCTGATCTGCTTCGCGCTCCTTCTGCTGGGGCCGGGAGCGGCGTATGCTTTTGCCCGTCCCTTTCTGAATACGGAAAACACGGAGAACCGGCAGCTGGCAGAGATGCCTTCTCTCTCCTTTGCGGGCGGGAAGGAGCTTGCGGACAGCCTGAAGGCTTTCCCTGCACAGTTCAACAGCTTTTTCAATGACCACGTACCGTTCCGGAGCCAGCTCATCTGGCTGAACAGCGTTCTGAACGTGGAGGTGCTGGGAGATTCCGCTTCGGACAGCGTGATCCTGGGGAAGGATAACTGGCTGTTTTACGCGGATGAGGGAAGCATAGAGGACTATAAGGGGACCAATCTGTACACGGAGGAGGAGCTCGCCCTGATCCGGGACAACTGCCTGGCTTCCAGGGATTATCTGGAAAGCAGGGGCATTGAATTCGTGATCCTGATCCCTTCCAATAAAGAGGATATCTATTCCGACCATCTTCCGGATCATATCACGAAGCGCGGAGAGCTGACCAGGGCGCAGCAGGTGACGGACTGTCTGCGGGAAGTGGGGATCCGGGTGGTCTATCCGAGGGAGGAGCTTTTGGAATACAGCGGTCAGTATGACCTTTACTGGCATTATGACACCCACTGGAACAGCCTGGGAGCCTACATCGGGGCAAAGGCCCTGCTTGAGGAGCTTGGGATCACGGTGCCGGAGGTGGAGGAGCTTTCCATCGTGCAGGATGATTTTTCCGGCTACGATCTGGCGGGCATGATGAACCTGAGAAGCTATTATGAGAAAA
>CALWGL010000334.1 GCA_944380025.1 uncultured Lachnospiraceae bacterium | reverse complement strand
TGCAGAATGAAATTCAGAGAAGACGGAACCTTTCATATATTACAGTTTGCAGATATACAGGAAATCCCGGACGTATCGGAGGATACGCTCCGGCTCATGAACGCGGCGCTGGAGAGGGCAAAGCCCGATCTGGTGGTGCTGTCCGGGGATCAGCTGAAGGGCGCGGACAGGCGTTTTTCCGAAAAGGGGGAGCGGGCGGAGGAAACCATAAGACGGATCATGAAGCCTGTGACGGATCGGAAGATCCCGTTTGCCGTGACCTTCGGGGATCAGGACCGGCGATGCGGCCTTTCGAATGAGGAAGAGATGGAGATCTACCGCAGCCTGCCCGGCTGTGTGGACTGGCTCAACAGCAGAGGACAGGAGATCCATCACGGTACGAGAGAGGGCACCTTTGCCGTGGGTATCCGCAGCAGCGACGAAAGCAGGGTGGCCATGGCAGTTTATCTGTTTGATACGGGAGCGGAGCTGCCGCAGGGGGGATATCTGCCTCTGCCGCCCGGAGACCTGTTCTGGTACAGGGGAGTGCGGGACGCCTTTGCCGAAAAGAACGGCGGGCCGGTTCCAGGCATTGTGTTTCAGCACATCCCTCTGGCGGAATATTACCGGCTTCTGAAGCGGACGGAACGCAGGACAAAGGGCGCGGTACGTGCCTGCCGCACCCATGCGGGAGAATATTATCTGCCGGATCCGGCAAGGTGCAGGGCAGGAAGGCTTCTGGAGGCGGTCAGCGTTCCGGATTCGGGCGGAAGAGAATTTGAAGCCCTGCATGAGCTGGGAGATATTTTTGCGGTCTACTGCGGCCATGATCACAGGAACAGTCTGATGGGAAGGTGGCTCGGCGTGGATCTGGGCTGCACTCCCTCCTGCGGCTTCAATGCTTATGGAGACAGCGTGAACCGGGCGGCGCGGGAATTTGTTTTTCATGAGGAAGCTCCGGCGGCCTATGAGACCCGGCTGCTTTCCTACCGGGAGCTGGTGGGAGAGAAGGCGGCGAAGCCGGTGAAGGATCTTTTTTACAGATTCTGTCCGGCAACGAAGGAGGAAGCAGCTGAGAAAGCGGGGCGTGCGCTGCTGCTTACCGGATTTACCTGCCTGGCGGGAAGTACGGCTCTGCAGGCGTACCGGTCCCGGCGCAGAAAAAGGAAACAAAGGAAAGGGAGATTATGATGCATCTGAACGGGAATCCAAAGAGAAGCTTTTATCTTGACAGTGTAAACGGCGACGATACCCGTACAGGGCTGAGCCCGGAGGAGGCCTGGAGGACGCTGGAGCGGGCGAACGCGCAGGAATATCAGCCGGGAGACGCCCTGCGTCTGAAGCGGGGCGGAAGCTGGCACGGCATGCTGCATCCCAAGGGGTCGGGGAGCGCGGAGGCCCCCGTTACGGTGGACGCCTATGGAGAAGCAGAAGAGGACAGGCCTGTCATCCACGGCGACGGCGCTTATGCCGCCGTCTACCTGGAAGGCGTGAGCTTCTGGCAGGTAAAAAATATCGCCGTCACCAACCGGGCGGAGGAGCGCGGCGTGCGGCAGGGGATCTGCATCTGCGGAAAGCCGGAGGGGATCACGCAGGGGATCGTGATCGAAGGCTGCGAGGTTTTCGACGTGCAGGGAGAAAACCGGAGAGCCCGGAGGGTATACGAGAGCATGTACTGGAATTCCGGCATCTATGTGACCATGCCGGGCCGCTCCTCCCGAAACAGCCATCTGCACGACATCCTGATCAGCCAGAACCATGTGCATGATGTGCTGACCAGCGGGATCCGGGTCAACCAGCAGGAGGATTTTATCAACGATATCCATCATACCCATGTGGTGGTCAGGGGAAACCGGATCGAACGGACGGGGAGCGACGGGATCATCGTGGCGAACTGCATCTCGCCGCTGATCGACGGGAACGTCTGCCTGGACGCCGGCGCGCTGGGAAGTCTGGAGGACACTCAGCTGATCGCGGGGGTCTGGGTATGCGCCGTGTCGGACGCGCTGATTCAGAGAAACGAGGTGGGCCGTACCCGGCTGTTTGAAAACGACGGGACAGCCTTTGATACGGACTGGGGCACCGCGGGAACCACGATCTTTCAGTATAACTATACCCATGGAAATAAAGGCGGTTTCTGGCTGGACTGCACGGGGATCAACCGGAACCGGGAATGTGAAGGGACGATCCTCCGCTATAATATCAGCGTGGACGATGAGCGCTGCCTGATCCAGGACGATTACGGCATCCGCTCCGAGCTGTACGGGAATCTGTTCCTGCATACGGGGGAAACCGGCCCCATGATCTGCTGCCATCAGCCGGGACAGTCCCACCTTTTTTACCGGAATGTCTTCGCTTTTGCCGGGCAGCCGGAGTCTGGCTGGCAGTCGTCGGCCTTCCGGGAGAACTGGTACGGGTCGCTTGCAGAGCTTCCGGAGGACCCGGGTGCAAAAGCCGGTTCGCCCATCGGGCTGGAAGGCCTGGCGCAGCGCCTTCAGGAGTCTGAGGAATGCAGACGGCAGATCTGGGATCAGCTGGCAAAAGCCGCCGGTACGGCGGCGGATGCGGCCGCGGCGGACTGAAGCGGCTGAGCCGTGCGGACGCGGCCGTGGAATGCTCCTTTCGCAAAAAAAAAAACGGCGCAGCCGGTTTCAGAAAAAAGAAACGGCCTTCCGGCAGAGAGGATCTGCCGGAGGGCCGTTTCTCAGCCATATGGCTGTCTGTTCCGCACAGCTGTCAGCTTCTGCGTCAGTCTCTCTTCACGATAGCCGCGCAGCCCATGCCGCCGCCGACGCAGAGGGTGGCGAGGCCGGTTTTGGCGTCTCTTCTCTGCATTTCATAAAGCAGAGTCACCAGGATCCGGCAGCCGGAGCAGCCGACCGGATGGCCGAGGGCGATGGCGCCGCCGTTTACATTGAGTTTGCT
>CALWGL010000333.1 GCA_944380025.1 uncultured Lachnospiraceae bacterium | reverse complement strand
GGCCATGGTTCACTAAGTCGAACGCGTAAATGGGGAGCCAGCCGCCGTTGGCGTTTTTTCTCAGGCGGCTGGCCTGACGGAGGCGCTTCTGGAAAACATCCTTCTTTTTGTCCGGCTGTTTCTTCCGACCTTCATGCTTGCGCTGGGATTTTCCGCGGGGACCATGACGGCAGCCGGATATTACGAACTGATCCTGCTGCTGATCTACGGAGTGGAACAGCTTCTTGTAAGCGTGGGGCTGCCGGCGGCAGACATTTATATGGCGCTGGTGGTGATGAACGGCATCTGGGAGGAGGAAAAACTCTCCTCTCTGATCGGACTGGTCCGGAAGGGCGCTTACGGAGGGCTGAAATTTCTGCTCGGCTGCATCACGGGGATCGGACTTCTGCAGTCCATGGTGACGCCGGTGCTGGAAAGCCTGAAGATCAGCTCCGCGGCGAAGTATCTTTCTTCCATACCGGGCCTGGGAGGGCTGGCAGAAGGGACCGCCCAGCTTCTCATCGGTTCGGCGGTCCTGATCAAAAACGGTCTGGGAGCTGCGGCCATCCTGCTTCTGCTGGCGCTGTGCGCGGTCCCCTTCCTGAAGCTTTTCCTGTACGGGCTGATCCTGAAGCTCTGTGCGGCCCTCCTTGGGCTGAGCGCGGACCGGAGACTGACGGGCTGCATCGACCGGGCGGGGGACGCCGTGTTCCTTCTGCTTCGGATCGCCTTTACGGCGGCGGCCTGTTTTCTGATCCTGTTTGCCATCATCACCTGTCTGGCGGGAACGATGCGCTGACCGGACGGAGGAGGAGAGATATGAAAGGCCATTTTCCGGAGCTTCTGAAGGAGATAACCATTTTTCTGCTGACGGGACAGCTGATCCTTCGTCTGCTGCCGGAGGGAGGCTATGAGAAGTATGCGCGGATCATCATCGGCGTGATCGTGATCTCCCGGCTGGCGCTGCCTCTTCTTTCTCTGGGAGGCTTTGATGCGCAGCAGGCTTTCGCGGATGCGCTTTCCGGGTATGAACAGGAGTTTGCGGATATTGAGGAACAGGTGGAGCGGGCAGGGCTTGCGGAAGGAGATCCTGTGCAGGAGAGCCTGCTTGCGTCGCTTTCAGAACACCTGGAGGACTTCTGCGCACAGCAGGGGATCCGCCTTGTCTCCGCCGGCTTTGATGAGGACGGACTGCTGCGTGTGGCTGTGACGGCTCTGCCGCAGACAGCCGGGGAGAATCTGCCGCAGTCATCCGGAAGAGACATAGCAGATGGCGTGGCGGAAATCGAAGTGGAGGCGGTCCGTGTCGGGGACGCAGAGGGCGGGGAGGACGGCACTGCGGCGGCAGGTTCCGGAGTTTCCGGGAATGCGGCGCAGACAAAGGACCGGCTGGAGACGCTCAGGGAGGCCCTTGCCCGGGAGCTGGAGATGGAGCCGGAACGGCTGGAGGTGACCTGGGGAGGTGATCTGGAATGAAGGAATATCTGGAAAAATGGAAGAAAAAGCTCACGCGGGAAAATATGGCTGTGGCAGCCCTTCTGGGGCTTCTGCTCATGGTGATCGCCATACCCGCGGGCGGAAGAGAAAAAAAGGCGGATGCAGAGAAAGGGATCTTTTCCGGGGAAGCGGCGGAGGGTGAGGGCCCTGCCGGAGAGGTCCGGACAGAAGGGGAAGAGGAGGAATATGCCGGACAGCTGGAGGAAAGGCTGCAGGAGCTTCTTTCCGCCATGGAAGGGGTGGGGGAGGTAAAGGTGATGGTCACGCTGCGTTCCTTTGGACAGCAGGTGGTGGAAAAGGACATTCCGGCGGAAGCGGAGCAGACGCAGGAAACCGACAGCGCCGGCGGGACCAGACAGACACGGAGCGAAAGGAGGGAAGAAAGCACGGTATATATTACGGAGGAGGACGGAAGCCGCACCCCGTACGTTTCGGAAACCATACAGCCCCGGGTCGAGGGCGTGACCGTGGTCGCCCAGGGGGGAGACGATGCAAGGATCCAGAAAAGCATAACCGAGGTGATAGAGGCATTATTTGATATCGAGGCTCATAAGATAAAAGTAGTTAAGATGAAATAGCAGAAAGCAGAGGGAACAGGAGTGAAAAATGTGTTGAAACGCAATCAGATCATGATCACGGCTCTGGCGATCATGATCGCCGTGGCGGGATATCTGAATTTCGCCGGGACACAGGCGGGCCAGGAGCAGCTTGCCAGCGCGGATGTGTCAGACGCAGAGGAAGAGGATATGACTGCCCTTCTGGATCTGTCGGAAGAGGATATCGCATCCGATCTGGAGGACAGCGCTTCCATCGATATTGAGAGCCTGGATTCCGATCAGGAGGCCGACGCGGTTGAGAACTATCTGGATGAGAGCATGGCGGACAGCGCTTTGGCCGGAGAAGCGGACGGGGCCGCGGCGGATGCGGGGACGGATGCGGCAGACGGGTTGGCAAACGAGGATCTTCCCGTTTCTGCGGAGGCGGAACTTGCCGTGTCCGCAGAGGCCGCGGATGAAGCCGGAGAGGAACTCGCTCAGGCGGAAAGCGGCGTATCTGACGGCAGCATTCCCGGAGAAGCGGTGTTTACCAGCTCTTCCGGGATCAGCTCCCTCGCCGGCGCGAAGCTCCAGAAGGAGCAGACCCGCGCCAGAAACAAGGAAACCCTGCTTGACATCATCAACAATGAAAGCATCAGCGAGGAGCAGAAGCAGGACGCCATCAACGGCATGATCAATCTCACCGACATGGCGGAAAAGGAGACCGCCGCAGAGATCCTTCTGGAGGCCAAGGGCTTTTCCGACGTGGTGGTCAGCATCAGCGGAGCCAGCGTGGACGTGGTGGTCAACGCTTCCTCCCTCACCGACGCCCAGCGCGCCCAGATTGAGGACATCGTCACCAGAAAAACCGGGATCGCGCCGGAAAATATCATCATCAGCCCCG
>CALWGL010000332.1 GCA_944380025.1 uncultured Lachnospiraceae bacterium | reverse complement strand
CGCGGCAAGTCCCGCCGGCCCTCCGCCTATGATGATCAGATCATATTCTGTCATGTCCGTCTTCCTTTCTGAAAATCCGTAACAGTTCAGCCTTCGGCAGAACTGTTACGAAAATCATTCTATTTTGTCATTCCGACCAGAAGCCGGGAGCTGCCGCCGGATTTGGTGAGAGTAAGGGGGGATACGCCAAGCTCCCTCGACAGAATGTCCATGACCTTCGGAGAGCAGAAGCCTGCCTGACAGCGTCCCATGCCCGCGCGGGTGCGGCGTTTGACGCCGTCCAGGCTCCTGGCGCCAAGGGGACGTCGGATGGCGTTTACGATCTCTCCCTCCGTCACGGACTCACAGCGGCAGATCACATTTCCATAGGCCGGATCGAAGGCGATGAGCGCGGCGATCTCTTCCGGCGAGCTTTCGGCGACGCAGGGAATGTCCTTTCGCTGCGCATGAAAATCCGCCTTTTTTCCGGCATGGAGCTTTTCCGCGATCTGTCCGGCAAGCAGGACGCCGATGGCGGGAGCGCTGGAAAGGCCGGGGGAGTCGATGCCCGCGGCGTTGAAAAAGCCGGGCGCGTCAGAGGCTTCTCCCAGAACGAAATCTCCTTTTTCCTCGCAGGCGCGCAGGCCGGAAAAGGAGGTGATCGCCATGTTTAAGGGAATGCGGGACGCGCTGAGCCGGGCTTTTTCCATGACCTGGGAAAGCCCCTCCGCCGTGGTGTTCGTGGCTTCCTTATCGGAAATATCCTCCGCCGTGGGGCCTGCCAGAAGGTTTCCATGAACGGTCGGCGTGACCAGGATACCCTTTCCCAGACGGGTGGGCTGCTGGAAAACGGTGTGGGAGATGAAGCTTCCCGCCTTTTTATCCATCAGGATATATTCCCCGCGCCGGGGTGTGATATGAAGGGCGCGGGAACTGACCATGTTGTTGAAAACATCGGCATATACTCCGGCGGCGTTCACCACGGCCCGGCATTCATATTCTTTGTCTGCGGTCTGGAGCAGATAGCCGTCCGGCACTCCGGAAGCCTTTTTTTCGGAAAAATTTTTTCTGGAAATGTTTTTTACTTCTGTCTGAAAACGAAACTGTACGCCGTTTTCAAAAGCATTCTCCGCCAGCGCGATGGTCATTTTGAACGGGCAGACGATGCCTCCCGTGGGCGCGAGGAGCATGGCGTATACGTCGTCGGAAAGATTGGGCTCGATTTCGTGGATTTCCTTTCCCATCACAATGCGCAGTCCGGGAACGCCGTTGGTCAGCCCGCGCTGATACAGCTCCTCCAGCCCTCCCATCTGATCCCCGGAAAAGCAGAGGACCAGGGAGCCGTTTCTTTGGAACGGAAAATCCAGCTCTTTGGAAAGCGCGTCCATCATCCGGTTTCCTTCCACATTCAGCCTGGCCTTCCAGGTGCCGGGCACCGCGTCAAAGCCCGCGTGGATAATGGCGCTGTTGGCTTTCGACGTGCCGCAGCAGACATCCTCCTCCCGCTCCAGTACGAGCACGTCCAGATCATAACGGGACAGTTCCCTTGCGATGGCGCAGCCCGTTACCCCTGCGCCGATTACGATCACATCTGTCATGGCTACCTCTTTTCCCGCCGCCGCAGGCGGCATAAAATTCATGAAAGAACGGCGAGAGCCGTTCTTTGGCACGAACCGCGAGGTTCGTGCAGGCTTCTTTTCTTCGCCGCCGCAGGCGGCATAAATTCATGAAATAAAAAAGACAGCAAAAACAGCACGTCTTCCGACGTGTGAATCTGCTGTCTCCTGTCTCCTGCAAATCATTCTTATTCTGTTTTAACGGTTCGGGACAAAGCATAGTTCTGAACCGCTGTATGACGTTGCTGTTTTCTACATGAACCAGACCTTCCGGTTGGTGGTGGATATGGAAATGGCTCCGGCGTTTAACGCCGCCATAATATCCTCTCTCTCGGTAATGAGGCCCCCCGCGATCACGGGGATCAGGCTGTCTTCACAGATCTGTCTGATGACCCTGGGCATCAGGCCGGGAAGCACTTCGATCACATCCGGGCGGACCGCCTCGGACTGTCTGCGGATGTTGTCGAAGGCCATGGAATCGATGGCAAAGAACCGCATGACAGTGCACATGCCAAGCTCTTTTGCCTGCCGGATCAGGGCGGGTTTTGTGGATATGATGCCGTCGGCTTCCGTGCTTCTGTGGATAAAGTCCACCGCGATTTCCTTGGCGGACAGGCCGGAGATCAGATCGATATGGACGATCACCGTCTTTCCCTTCTCTTTCAGCCTTCGTACAATATCGGAGATGGTGCAGATATCGCCGAACAGGACGAATACGATTCCGATATCGGATTCCAGACAGGCCTTCAGTCCTTCTTCCCCTTTGACTGCGGCGATCACCGGGCAGTCCTCAAGCTGTTCCATCAGTTTTCTGTTCATAAAAGTCAACCGTTTCCAGTGTCTCCGGCCGGTGGAGTTTTTACCGTTCCCTGAAAGCACGGGGAACAGTGATCCGGCGGATGGGTTTTACGTTTTTAAAAGTCTCAAAAAGAAAAAAGACAAACAAAACAGGGCTGTCATCCCAAGCCCGCTTCCTTTGTCTCCTGTCTCTTCCTGTATTGTAGCACAGCGGAAGAGGGCGCGCAATGGAATTTGTGTTTATTCCGTGTAAATTTCCGAGTGAAAAAATTGTTCCTGAAAGCGTACCGCTTCACTGATTTCGTCCGGTGAAAATTTCATGCTCTCCGGCGCGACCACCCATTTGTCCTCCACATCATCCAGTCTGTGAATGACTGCGATGACTTTTCCGACAAAGGAAGCCACCGGTTCGTCCACACCCAGAAGATAGGCGTCCTGTTCTTCTCCGTCGGGCGCTGTGATCCCTTCGATATAGCCGTAATTGATCGGATAATACAGTTCCTGGTGTTCCGGATGGAAGCTGCCAAGCGGCCTGTCAACGATCACTTTGACAGTTTTTTTC
>CALWGL010000331.1 GCA_944380025.1 uncultured Lachnospiraceae bacterium | reverse complement strand
GACGAATATACGGTGCACATGAACGCGGCGTGGAATTATATCCAGAGCCGCCATTTCCGGGAAGCGCTGAACGTGCTTTCCGGCATCGGCGATCATACGGCCAGGTGGTATTATTACAGCTCCGTCGCCAACGCCGGACTCGGGAACAATGTGGCGGCGCTGGAGCATGCGAAGCGGGCGGCCGCCATGGAGCCGGGTAATATGCAGTACAGACAGTGGGTATCGCAGCTGGAATCCGGCGGAAGCTGGTATCAGACGCAGCAGACTTCCTACGGAATGCCGGTCATGGAAGGAAACAGCTGGTGCCTGAGGCTGTGCATCGCGAATCTGATCTGCAACCTCTGCTGCGGAGGCGGAGGCATGTGCTGCGGAGGCGGCGTCCCGATGGGAAGATTTTAGGAGCTGCATGTTTATGGATTAGGAGGCAGACGGAATATGAAGGCTATGGTGGTTTACTCAAGCAGGACGGGAAATACGAAAAAGGTGGCAAACGGTATTTTCGCGGGGATCCCGGGAGAATCCAAGGATATCCGGAGCCTGGAGGAATATGACGGACGGGATGCAGACGTCTTTTTCGTGGGATTCTGGACGGATAAGGGCACCTGCGACATGTCCGTGGTGGATTTCCTTTCCGGACTGCATGGGAAAAAGACGGCGCTGTTCGGCACCTGCGGAATGGGAAAGGACAGCGAATACATGGAAAGGATCGGGAAGCATGTGAAGGTGTGGATCCCGGAGGACTGCACGTATCTCGGCTTCTATATGTGCCAGGGAAAGATGCCGATGGATGTGCGCAGAAGATACGAGACCATGGAGAAAAACGGCGTGGAGCCGGAAAAAGTAAGAATGCTGCTTGCCAATTTTGACAAGGCGCTTCTGCATCCGGACGACAGGGACGTACAGAACGCGGCGGCTTTTGCAAAACGGATGATGGAAAAGGCGGAAAGTCTGTAGGCTTTCGGGCAGGCGGGAAGGCCTGCCTTTTTGTTTTTTTCACAGCTTTTTCATAAATAACTGATATAATAAAAGAAGACGTAAAAAGGAAACTTCCGCAGTGGAGGACGGAGCATATGGAACGGACAAAGATACTGGTTGTTGACGATGAGAGCAGAATGCGCAAGCTGGTGAAGGATTTTCTTCAGAAAAGCAATTATGAGGTCCTGGAGGCCGGAGACGGAAGCGAGGCTCTGGATATTTTTTTCGCGCAGAGCGATATCGCGCTGGTGATCCTGGATGTGATGATGCCGAAGATGGACGGCTGGCAGGTGTGCCGGGAGATCCGGAGCTATTCCAGGGTCCCGATCATCATGCTTACCGCAAGAGGGGATGAGAAGGACGAGCTGCAGGGGTTTGATCTGGGTGTGGATGAATACATTTCCAAGCCCTTCAGCCCCAAGATCCTGGTCGCCCGGGTGGAGGCCATTCTGAGAAGAACGGGAAAATCGGCGGCGGGAGAGATCCTGGACGAGGGAGGCATCCATCTGGACAAGACGGCGCATATGGTGACCATAGGAGACCGAAACATCGATCTGAGCTTTAAGGAATTCGAGCTTCTCACTTATTTTATGGAAAATAAGGGAATTGCCCTTTCCCGGGAAAAGATCCTTAACAACGTATGGAATTACGACTACTTTGGAGACGCCAGGACCATAGATACCCATGTAAAGAAGCTGCGCAGCAAGCTGGGAGAAAAAGGAGAAATGATCAAAACCATCTGGGGCATGGGCTATAAGTTCGATCCGGACGACAGGGGAGCGGAGCAGAAATGAAATATTCCATCAGGAAACAGTTCGCCGGGATTTTCATCGGGCTGATGGCCGGCACCATGCTGCTGTGCTGGTTCGTGAACAACACCTTTCTGGAGCGCTTTTATTTTATGAATAAGCAGCGGGTCGTCATGGAGGCGTACACGCAGCTCAACGAGGCGGCGCAGAAGGACAGCATCAGCACGGACGATTTCAACGTATATCTGCAGCAGCTCAGCGCCACCTACAATATTTCCATCCTGATCCTGGACGAGGATTCGGAAACCATCCGTGTCAGCGGAGGAGACCCATCGCTCCTTCGTACGGATCTGTGGAGCCATATCATCTATGATACCTACGCGGAAACCGGAAAGGAAGATCCTGCCGGCCCTCCGCAGCAGCCGGCTCAGGGAGGGGCGCTCAGGACCACGCGGGTGCTCGCCAGAAACGAAAGCCCCTTTTATCTGATGCAGATGGTGACAAGCCTTCTGGTAAACATGGACTATCTGGATATGTGGGGCTTCCTGGAAAACGGCAACCTGTTTTTCATCCGGACGGCGCTGGAGAGCATGCGGGACAGCACGGAGATTTCCAGCCGTTTCCTCGCTTACGTGGGGATAGCGGCCACGCTGATCTGCGGGCTGGTGATCTGGCTGGTGTCCAAAAAGATCACGGATCCGATCCTTGAGCTTGCACGCATTTCGGAGCGGATGACGCATCTGGATTTTGACGCAAGGTACCGGGGAAAGAGCTTTAACGAGATCGCCGTCCTGGGCAACCATATGAACGAGCTTGCCGATACGCTGGAAGCCACCATCTCCGAACTGAAGACGGCCAACAACGAGCTCCAGAAGGACATTGAAAAAAAGAACCGGATCGACGAGATGCGCAGAGAGTTTCTCGCCAACGTATCCCATGAGCTGAAAACCCCCATCGCACTGATCCAGGGATATGCGGAAGGACTGAAGGAAGGCGTCAATGACGATGAGGAGAGCAGGAATTTTTACTGCGACGTAATCATGGATGAATCCTCAAAGATGAACAGCATGGTAAAGAAGCTCCTCACTCTGAACGAGCTGGAGTTCGGAAACAGTGTTGTGACGATGGAGCGGTTTGATATCGTGGCCCTGATCCGCAATTATATCCAGTCCGCGGAGATCCTGATCAGGCAGAATGAAGCGAAGGTCCATTTCGCGGAGACGGAGCCCGTCTATGT
>CALWGL010000330.1 GCA_944380025.1 uncultured Lachnospiraceae bacterium | reverse complement strand
GGCCGATGATCTTTTTCAGCCTGCGGTGCAGGTTTTCCGAATCCATGCATTGTCTCATCTGTCTTCGCCTCCATACCATAAGGGGTATATGCCGATTATAATTTTCCGGCCGGAACCTGTCAACGGGACTTCCCTGTACCTTTTCGTACGGTCTGCGCAGGAAATGCGCAGACCTGGCTGAACAGCAGCCGAAGGCATGCAGAGGCGGGATCAGAAGTTTTCCAGATATTTTCCCAGCTTCTCCGCGATCCGAGCGTACCCGGCGTCGCTGGGATGCAGACCGTCCACGAAAAACAGCTCCGCGTGCTTTTTTACATTGGGCTGCATCCCGCTTTCCGCAAACAGGTCGAGCACCGGGATCGCATAATATTCCGCCGTATCTCTGATGATGTCCACATAGTCCTTCAGGGTACGCTCTGTCTTTATACCGTTTACGATCTTTCCGTCCTCGTCCGCCCTGTGCAGCGGCGTCATGAAGATGACCGGTTTTCCCGCAAAGGTGTCTGACAGATATTCCATCAGCGCATGACATGCCCCGTAAAAGGTCTCCTCCGTCCTGTCTTCGGCTCTTCCGATCGGCGCGTCGCCGTGCCCGTAATCATTTGTTCCGCCGAATACCACCACGGCGTCCGCATCCTTCGGGATCTTCCTTGCCCGGGCGAGGAAGGTCTCATCCCATTTTTCATCCTCCGACGCGGCATACTGCCTGGCGATCCTCGTTCCGCCGACGCCGAAATTGAGCGCCTCCTTTAGTCCGTATTTTTCCCTGATGATCTGGTGAAAAACCTTCTCAGGGGCGGACGCTCCCACCCCTTCGGTAATGCTGTCTCCCAGAAACGCGATCCGTTTCCCTCTGATTTCCATTTTCTTTTCTCCGGTCATTTATCGTATCATGATCATTTCTTTGCCGCGTCTTCGGACTTTTCTCTCATCAGAATGGGCATGAACAGCCCTCCCTGCACGCTCCGCGCGATGAAATGACAGTATTCCCCCGTAACGGTATCGTACCAGTCGGAAAACGGGACGCGGCTTTTGGTATTCTGAAGGAAATGGGCCACAGGAGCGATCAGCTTTCCCGCCGTCTCTTTGTCCTTCGCCATGGCCGCGCACCAGAGGATCCAGTCGCTCTTGGTATAGTCCCTGCGGCTGTCCAACGGCACGCCGTATTCATTGGTCTTCTTCACGTACCAGTCCAGCTCTTTCTCATATACCTCATCGGAAAACAGCCCGCTTCCGAAGAATCTGTCCCAGACCAGGTTGTATTTCAGGCTCCAGCTGTCCGGTTTTCCGAATGCCAGCGCATAGTGGCCGTCCGCCCTGGCCCGTTTCTCCCAGTCCGCCGCCATCTCCTGCGCCAGCCGGTGATACTCCTGCGCTTCCTCCTTCCATCCGAACCGTCCCGCCAGCCGCGCATACGCCTCGATGCCGAGGATCGCCTTGGCGGACAGGTTCACATTATGGGAAAGATGTCCGGCAAAATCATCCGTGCAAAGCTGTTCTCCCGGATCGGCCCCGTAGCGGATCAGATACTGCGTCCACTGCTTCAGCGTTTCCATATACGGCGCTGCGAAATCTCCCTTTCCGTCCAGCATGCACACGGCTTCCGTGAGGATCAGCATGTTGCCGCATTCCTCCACGGGCATCTGGTAGCGGTGGTCATAGATATCGCTTCCCGCCGGCCAGAAGTAAAGCGGAGGATAAACCGCTCCCTGCTCTCCCGAATACTGCCTTCTCTTTTCCCAGGAAAGCCCGTATACCTGACCCCAGGCATAAGGGTATCTGCCCACATCATGGGGCGCGAAATCATACTCCCACACCGGGCAGTCCGCGAACCGAAACACGGGGCGCAGCATACCCTTCACATATTCCGTGTCAAAAAGCAGGAACAGCGGTACGGAAGGATAGCTCACATCCACCGTGCCGATGCAGCCGTTGGAATCGTTTTCCTTGGAAAGGAAGATCAGGTTCCCTTCTTCGTCCGTGATCAGCTTATGGGCCGCGAACGCATGCCGGTAAGCGAAGCAGCACAGAAGGGCGTAGTCCTCTCCTCCCGTCTCTTCCGCTTTCCGGACAAGCTCCTCATCCAGCGCTTCCGCCCTCGCGAGCACAGCCTCCCGGTCCGCAAGGCTGGCCCCGACCGCTTCCAGGATATCCGCATACCGCAAGGTCCAGTACGCCTTTCTCCACTGTCCGAAATAGTTGATGGAAAGCAGATCGTCATAAGCGATCACAAGCCCTGCACTGCGCTTTTCTGTTCCAAGGCTCAGCCGGCAGCGCAGATTTCCGTTCTTTTCATCATAGAAAAGCTCCCCTTCTTCCGCCGCCAGATAAGCATACCCCCAGTCGATGGTCACATGGTCTCCGCTGTTTCCCAGCGGCCGCTGGAACGCGTTCCCCATCCAGGCATAGGAAAAGGCCGGCTCCCCTTCCGTCTTCTCCCGGCTTCCGGTTCCCCCTACAAGAAGCTCTTTTCTGCTCTGGACCAGATCGGAGGAAGCCAGGAAATCCACATGCACCTCGCAGTCTGTTTTTCTTTCCACGGCAAAGTCCACATAGGTGCACGGCCTGGACACCAGCACCGGATCGTCCGCCAGAAGCGGCGACGTGAACCGCACTGTCAGGATGATCTTCTCATTTTCAAACCGATACTCCGTGGACGTGGGAGTGACTTCGACCTCCTTCTGCGGGATCGCCTCATGGTATTCCCGGTCCCCCAGGAAACAGGAAACCGCCCCGTCCACGGTCACATAACCGCGCATCTGCTGGCGCGCGCCGCACCAGTGCTCCGGATCGGCGTCATAAAGATGATCCGCGCCTGACCAGATGGAAAAATAAGGATCGTGAAGAACCAGCGGAATGCTGGCTGCCCGTTTGACTTTCATTTTGCCCTCCTTTTCAGCCGTCTTCCCGGCAGTTAAGATTTTCTCTCACCTATCTTTTTACTATATCTTTGCGCAGGATTCAATAAGCGCCGCACATTTTGAGAAATTATTCCTGCTTCCTCC
>CALWGL010000329.1 GCA_944380025.1 uncultured Lachnospiraceae bacterium | reverse complement strand
CTCACTCTCATCCTCATCTGTCGGAAACGCATGCCACGCCGAAGGCTTTTCATCCCCCATAAATATCTTTTTGATCCTTCTTAATACGGCTTCTGTAAAATGAAACCACAGATTTCCAAATATGAATACCGCCGCCAGAAGCAGCAGCAATGCACCTGTTTCTTTCAAAACATATTTCCCTCATTTTGTTGCAAATTGATTCATAAAAAAGTCAGTAAAAGCGGCCAGCTCCTCATCCTGCGAGACATAAACGTACAGCTTTTCATCTTCCAGCCAATCACAGGCATTGATGCCGATATACCCTTTTTTGTCCGGATAAATGATAAAAGCGTCCGTGGGGTACTTATTGCGGTAAGCTTTCAGAATTTCAGAGCGGCGGTAATAAGTCGGATCCCCACAGCCGGAAAGATCGGGGACTGTGGGAACGACCACGATCGTCTGGCTGGCCTCATTCCAGCCGACGATCAAATTTCCGATCTTTGTTTTGCTTCCATGAACGAAGCCGTAATTGAACCGGCTCACATCCTCCGTATATCCGAAGATCAGCCTGAAATCGTCTCCATCCTTCACAACCTGGTTAAACAGAATACGCATTTTCTTCGCATTCGCCCTGCTTTTTTCCATGTCGATTTCCGGTCCTTTAAACAGCCTGCTGAAAAATCCCATAACTTTTGTCCTCCTGTCTGTTTTTTGTAAGGGAATGGAATGCTGCACAGGCAGCACAAATAAATATAAATTTATGAATTTGTTTTTATTTTGCCTGAAGGAAAATCCGTCTGAGCAGGAATCCCCGGTTCCATGTTCGGACGGATTGCCATCATTCGCTTTCTGAGGCCGTTTTCATTTTCTCCAGAACATCAACGATCGCCTCGAGCTGAACGTCAACGGTTTCATCTGCAGCCTCGGGAACAAACAGAGGGAGCGTTCCCGGAAGCGCTCTGCGTATGATCATCACCGTCAGGCTCAAATTTGTAAACAGATTGATCCGTTCCGCGTCTGCCTTTATCCCAAAGGTTTCTAAAATTTTTCCGAAAAGCTGGCGCTGCTTTTGCCGGAACAGCTGATAGCTTTCCTCTGACAGGCGTTTAAAGATCAGCTGCTGCTCTTCCATTGTCAAAACAGCGATCCCGTTTTGTTCCCCATAACAGCAGTCATGGAGAAATTTCTTCACGGCGTCACGCCATTTTAACGCGGGATCGGCCATCAGCTTTTGCACGTACTCGATGATCCTGGGCTGCTGCCAGTATAATGTTTCAAGCGCCAGATCTTCTTTTGTCGGAAAAAAAGAATAAAAGAACGTTCGTGAGATACCGACTTTTTTATACACCTGCTCCACCGTCGTATGCTGTATGCCCTGTCTGGCCATCAATTCAAGCCCGACTGTAATAAGCGCCGTTCTGATACGCTCCCTGTCCTCCTCAGAATAAGCTATCCTTGGCATGTCATCACCTCATGCAAAATAAATACAAATCATAAATTCTATTTTTATTTTAGTATATCCAACAGGAAAAAGCAATAGCCCGGTTAAAATCGGCCGGGGAAGTCCGCCCCGGTCCGGAGTGCTGCCCCCGGATTTGAAAGGCTTTTTTCATTCCATCTGAGCCCGCAGCAGGTTGATCTCCTGAATGAACAGAGACGCCGCCGGGGAAAACAGATGATTCTTTTTCCAGACCAGCACGCTGTGCGTCATCCGGCGCGGCTCCAGCGGGATAAAGCGCAGGCGGGGGTCGCTTCGGATCGCCAGCGCGCCGTCCATGCAGAAGGCGCAGCCAAGCCCCTCCGCGACCAGCAGCGCGGCGTTTGAAAGAAGCGTATAAAACAGCGGGATCGCAAGCTCCTTTTCTTCCCTGCCAAGCCAGTGCAGGATCTCCGCCCGGATGCTCTCCCGCAGCGGCAGGATCAGCGGGTATGGGGCCACATCCTCCGCCGTCAGGGATTTCTTTCCGGTCAGCGGATGATCGTCCCGTACCAGCAGGCCCCAGGTGTCCTGCCTGGATAAACGGACGTAATCGTATCTGGCCACATCCACGGGCTCCAGCAGCAGCCCGATGTCCACAAGTCCTTTATCCAGGCGGTCTTTGATATTGTCCACCGTTTCATTATAGAGGGTAAACTGCACCGACGGATATCTGGAAGAAAACTTTCTGATGAGTCCGGCCAGCGTCACCCCGCCGACCGCTTCGGAAGCCCCTATCACGATCATGCCGCTGATCGTATTCTGACGTTCGGCAAAGCTTTTTTCCAGCCGGTCCGCCAGTTCCACGATCTCCTGCGCCCGCTGCCGGAAGAAAATGCCGTCGTCGGTCAGCGTCAGGCCGTTTTTTCCCCGCGTCATCAGCGTCGTTCCCAGCTCCCGTTCCAGATCCATGATCTGACGGCTCAGCGTGGGCTGTGTAATGTGCAGGATATCCGCCGCTCTGGTGATGTTTTCCTCGTCCGCCGCGGCGAGATAATAACGAAGTGTCCGAAGCTCCATTTTTGTTTTCTCCTTCTATATCAGATTGCAGGGAATAAAGCAGTTTTTCTGATCGATCGGTATGACTTCTTCGCGCATGCAGACAATACCTCCGCTGCCGCGTTCCAGGGTTGTATTGCGCGCCTGAATCACTAGGATCGTCATAGGCGACAGGCCCGTGACCTCCTTATTGGCTTTGGTCACAGCCTCAGACTATCCTCATCCAACAAAAAATTCCGTAATCCTATCGTTGCGATCCCGTTTTCATCCCGGCGGACTTTCTGGTTACCGCCTACTACAATGATTTTCCTAAAGGAGTCAAAGATACTGAGCAAACTGCGCCGTTCCTGAGCGATCTTATCGGAGGTCGGCATGGCAAATGCAGATTGAATGTAGTACTTTTCACTTCCCATAGTGGCAACAAAATCAACTTCCAACTGCTTTTTTTCCCGCTTCCCTGCTCTGTTGGTGCTGTAATGTTCAACTACACCCACATCTACATGGTAACCTCGAATCCGAAGTTCGTTGTAGATGATGTTCTCCATAAGATGATTTTCCTCCACTTG
>CALWGL010000328.1 GCA_944380025.1 uncultured Lachnospiraceae bacterium | reverse complement strand
TCAGCCAGAGCGTCAGATTGATCCTTTCCTCTTCCGTCATCCTGCACCGATACTTCTCACCGACAAAATCCTGCACCTGTCCCGCAGTCCTGTATTCCTTCCGGCAATGCTCCCTGACGAACGCTTCAAAAACCGTATCCTTCTGTCCCTCCTCAGGCGGCAGGAGCAAAAGCCTGTGGGCAAGGAATTTCAGATTGGAAAGCAGACAGTCCCTGCCGTAGGAATCTTCTTTCGGCAGCGGCACCTCCTGTTCCAGGAGCTGTACCATATCCTGCAGAAGATTGGTCATTGACCAGGCATCGCGGACCTTGATGTCAAATTCCGCATCCACCAGATGAATGGCGATGGATGCCGCCTCATCGTCCGGAAGCCGGATCCCGGAACGCTGTTCGATCAGGCTGAGCGCATGCATCCCGATCTCGAATTCCTCCGGATAGAACCGCTTGATCTCCCGGAACAGCGCGTTGGAAAAGTCCATTCCTTCCCTGAACCGCCCGATCGCAAATCCGATGTGATCGGTCAGAGTCAGATAAACGCTCTGGCTGAGCCTCGTTTTCAGCCGATCTTTCGCATAAGAGATGATATCCGCCGATATCCGGATATATTCCATCGGCATGCTCTCCAGAAGATCCTCAAAACGCTCTCTCACATCACGGTTTTCCAGCCGGAAGATCTTATCCACATCCTCTTCTCTCACCGTCTGGCCAGGCTTCTTCTGAAAGCCGATCCCCCGTCCCATTACAATAATTTCTTTATGATCCGCGTCCCAGGAGGATACCACATTGTTATTGATCACTTTCCCAATTATCATCTCGGCCCCCTGGACAGGCTGTCATATTTCAGCAAATAAAAAACCAAATCTTACGAATCAGCCCGTTTCCCGGACATCCCGGAACATCCGCCCCGGTCCTTCATAAAATCTGGTCTTGCCTGCCTGACAGTAACAACCCATCTGCTTATTCTTCTCTGCCTTCCGGCAATCATCTTTATCTGTAATCCAGCATAACAAAAGCCTCCGGGAATGTCAAGTCTTTTCGTCATTTTGTTCCGGACATTCATCATGAGTTTTCTTTCATTTATGCAATTTATACATTTTCTCTTTCTCCTTTTCGTCTTTTTTGTAGATCTCCTCATTTCCGGTCTTCAAAATCCAATTCCCCAATCCTGTGAATTATGTTATAATAGCTGTCATAAACTATAACAATCAGATAAACAGGAGTCTTCATGAGAACAACATCTTTTTTTCCTCTTACAGCTTTTCTTGCCGCTGTTTCTCTTTTACTTTCCGGCTGTTCTTCTCTCCCCGGGGCCGGGGATGCCGGAACCGTGCCGGAAACGGAAGAAACACAGGGGATCATGCCGGAAAGCGGCGGCGGAACCTCCTCTTCTCCCTCTGCGGAAAGTCAGGCTCCCCGGGATCTGTCCGGCCTGAAGCTTTCCATCCTGGGAGACAGCATCTCCACTTTTGACGGCTACATCCCCACGGATTACAATATCTTTTATCCGGGCAGCGGAGAGATCAGCACCGTGGAGAAGACCTGGTGGTGGCAGGTGATGAATACGACAGGAATGGAACTGAACGCGAACGCTTCCTCTTCCAATACCACCGTCACCGGCGATTCCCTGGATATGACAGGAAGCGCTCCCGGATGCAGCACCAAGCGGATGATCGACCTGACGCCCGGCGACGACGGCCCCGCGCCCGACATTCTCATCGTTTTCATGGGAACCAACGATTTTCTGCGAAGCGTGCCGCTTGGAACCTTTACGGAGCCGTCCGCGCAGGACGAAGGCATAACCGACAATTTCTGCGACGCCTATGAACTCATGATCCAGAAGCTGAACGCCCTTTATCCGAATGCGCAGATCTACTTCTGCACACTGCTGGAAACCAATGCCGGAGATGTGGATGAATATCCGGAATCCTATCCTTCCACCAATAAAAACGGCAACACCATCGGCGATTTCAACGCAGAGATCGCCACCATCGCCTCCGCCTACAGCTATCCCGTCATTGATGTTCACAACTGCGGCATCACCTATGAGACTCTGGGACAGTATACCAGCGACGGCGTGCATCCCAATGCCGAAGGCGCAAAGCTGATCGCCGATTATGTCATTCATGACCTGCTCTACTAAATAGCAACCAGATTTGCCGCGCAGCATTCTTGACAAACTCCTTTTTGATATGATACCGTGGGAAAAGGATCATACAAAAAGGAGTTTTTACATATGAAGAAAAAGAATCTGAAGCGCTTTGTCCCCACAGCCCTGCTCGCTCTGTCCCTTTCTCTGGGTATGCCTGCTCTGAACGCCCGGGCGGCCGCAGCCGTTCCGGCCCCGCAGTCCGCGCTGCAGCAGGCAGTTTCCGCAGGAGCGCCGGCCGCGGAAGCAGCCGCCGCCGTTTCTTCCGCGGCCGTCCCCGCTCCGGTTTCCCTTCAGGGGAAAAAAGTATCCATCCTCGGGGACAGCATTTCCACCTTCACCGGAACCATGCCGGCCGATTACAACATTTTTTATCCGGAAAGCGGCGACATCCCGAATGCGGGACAGACCTGGTGGGGACAGCTTCTTACGAACACGGGAATGGTGCTCTGCCGCAACGCTTCCTCCTCCAACACGGACGTGACCGGCAATTCCCTGGCCATGGACGGCTCCGCTCCCGGCTGCAGCATCCGCCGCGTCATGGATCTGAAGGGTACTGACGGAAGCAGCCCGGATGTGATCATCATCTACATGGGCATCAATGATTTCGCCAGAAGCAGAACGCTTGGAAGCTTCCGCGCTCCCGGCGTACAGACGGAAGGCGAGGTCATGGTCTTTACCGATGCCTACGAGCTGATGCTCCAGAAGATAAAAACACTGTATCCGACGGCAGCCGTTTACTGCTGCACCCTTCTGGAACGCTGCGATATGGAAGGAAATACCGGCGCTCCGTCTGTAAATCTCAACGGCGATACCGTAAACGACTTCAATGCGCAGATCAAAGCCATCGCGTCTGCTTACGGCGCTTCCGTCATTGATTTTTACACCTGCGGCATCAACTATACCAATCTGAGCCTGTTCACCGTTG
>CALWGL010000327.1 GCA_944380025.1 uncultured Lachnospiraceae bacterium | reverse complement strand
AGTGGTTCCGCAACGAATTCAAGGAAGAAAATATCGTCAGAGGAAAGGAAATGCTTCTGGCCTACTGCAAGGCGAAGGGGCTTTCCGCCGCCGATCTGTTAAAGCCTCCCTACATGGAAGCTCAGATGAAAAAATACGGCTTCCGGGACTGGGATTCCCTGCTTGCCGCGGTCGGGCACGGCGGCCTGAAGGAGGGTCAGATCTTAAACCGCATGCAGGAGCTGTATGACAGGGATCATCCGAAGGTGTTAAGCGACGCCGAGGTGCTGGCAAACGTGGCGGAGAACGCCCAGGCCCGTCAGATGCTGCCCCGCGCGAAGGGGAAGAACGGCATCGTGGTGAAGGGGATCCATGATGTGGCAGTGCGGTTTTCCAAGTGCTGCTCTCCCGTGCCGGGCGATGAGATCATCGGCTTTGTGACCAGAGGAAGAGGGATCTCCATCCACCGGACCGACTGCGTCAATATCCTGAACCTGCCCGAGCCGGAGCGGGGAAGGCTGATCGACGCGGAATGGGAGGCTTCGCCGGCGGAGAGCGAAGGTGAGAAATATGTGGCGGAGATCGTGATCTATGCCAATAACAGAAGCGGTCTTCTCGCGGATATCTCCCGGGCGCTGACGGAGAAGAACATCGATATCCTTGCCATGAACACCCGGATCAACAAGCAGGGCATGGCGACCCTGTCCGCTTCCTTTGAAGTGGGAGGCAGGGAAGAGCTGAGCCGGGTGATCGACAAGATCCGGACGATCGACAGCGTCATTGACATTGAACGAAGCTGATGGAGGAATTATGTCAGAGATCAGAATCCGGCGGATGGTGCTGAGCATCTGCCAGACCAACTGCTATCTTTTATACCGGGAAGGACAGAAGGGAGAAAATGGCCTCACCGAGGCGGTCGTCATCGATCCGGCGGACCGGGGCGCGCAGATCTGTGAGGCGCTCACGCAGAAGGGCTTTCATGTGAACGCCATCCTTCTGACCCACGGCCATTTTGACCATATCTGGGGAGCGAATGAGCTGAGAAGGCTTTCCGGAGCGAAGATCTACGCTTACGAAGGGGAAAAGGAGCTCTGCGAGGACGCGGGGAAGAACGTTTCCCGGGACGCGGGAAGGCCTGAGACGGTGCGGGCGGATTTTTATGAAAAAGACGGCGCGCTGCTGGAGCTCGGGGGCTTTTCTCTGAAGCTGATCGCCACGCCGGGACACACCGGCGGAAGCTGCTGCTATTATCTGGAGAAAGAGAAGATCCTGTTCTCCGGGGATACCCTGTTCGAGGGCTCTGTGGGAAGGACCGATTTTCCCACGGGCAGCATGAGCAGTCTGGTCCGTTCCATTAAGGAAAGACTGCTGGTCCTTCCCGACGATGTGACGGTGTATCCGGGACATGGAGACACCACCACCATCGGGGACGAGAAAAAATACAATCCCTATTGTCAGTAAGGCGGGGCTTCCCCGCCTTTGTCATGGGAAGAAGCGGAAAGAAGCTTTGCCGGAAGGCGGGGAGAGCTTCGGCACGGAGGTAACGATGCTTGCGGTAACGTTGAATGAACTGCGTTTTGAATATGATATCCATTCCCTGGTAAAGGCCTTTTACCCGGCGGAGACGGTGAAGGTTTTTAAAGAAGGAACGAAGGATCTTGCGTCCGACGGAGACAATCCGGAGATTTCCGTGGACTTTGAAGCGGACCGGATCCGCATCCGGGTGGACGGGCAGGAGGAAGAGACTCTCCTCAGCCGTCCGGAGGAAAAAAATGTGGTAAAAAATGAGCTGAAGCAGCTCCTTTACCGGATGCTTTCCGCCAAAACGGGAAAGCTGCTTCCCTGGGGGAGCCTGACCGGCATCCGCCCGGCCAAGATCGCCATGCAGCATCTGGAGGAAGGAAAGAGCAGGGAGGAGATCCTTTCTTATATGGAAGAAACCTATTTCTGCAGCCGGGAGAAGGCGGAGCTGGCTCTGGGCATCGCCTGCAGGGAGCGGGAGATCCTGAAGGACATCCATTACGAGAAGGGCTACAGCCTGTATGTGGGAATTCCCTTCTGCCCCACCACCTGCCTGTACTGCTCCTTTACCTCTTTCCCTATTTCCGCATGGCGGGCGCGGGTGGAGGAGTATCTGACGGCGATGGAAAAGGAAATGGATTTCGTCCGGGAAGCCTTTCGTGACAAGGTGCTGGACAGCGTGTACATCGGCGGAGGCACGCCCACCACGCTGGAACCGGACCAGCTGGAACGGCTCCTTTCCCGGCTCCGGAATACCTTTGACTTTTCACAGGTGAAGGAATTTACCGTGGAGGCGGGACGGGCGGACAGCATCACGGCGGACAAGCTGCGGGTCCTGAAAAAATACGGCGTGACCCGGATCTCCGTGAATCCCCAGACCATGAACCAGAAGACACTGGACCTGATCGGCCGCAGGGCTACGGTGGAGCAGGTGAAGGAAGCCTTTTCCCTGGCCAGGCGGGAGGGCTTTGACAACATCAACATGGATCTGATCCTTGGCCTTCCCGGAGAGGATATCCCGGAGGTGAGCCATACCATGGAGGAGATCAGGAAGCTGTCTCCGGACAGCCTGACCGTCCACTCTCTCGCTGTGAAAAAAGCTTCCAGAATGATGCAGTGGATCGAAAAGAACGGGCTGGAGCTTCTGCACAATACGGAAGAGACCGTTCAGCTGGCGGCGCGGACGGCGGCGGAAATGAATCTGCACCCCTATTATCTGTACCGCCAGAAGAACATGACCGGGAATCTGGAAAATGTGGGCTATGCCAGGGAAGGCTGCTACGGGCTGTACAACATCCTGATCATGGAAGAAAAGCAGTCCATCATGGCCATTGGGGCCGGCACCATCTCCAAGGCGGTCCATCCCGACGGGCGCATCGAGCGGTGCGAAAATGTGAAGGAGCTGCCGCTGTATCTGGAAAAGATCGATGAGATGATCGAGCGGAAGCGCCGGCTTCTGGGCCTGGAAGCCTGAGTCCGGCCCATCGCGAAGCGATTGGAATGGCCGGATGCCATAACTGTTCAGCCAGGTCTGCGCATTTACTGCGCAGACCGTACGAAAACGTATCGGCAGAAAGCATCCGGCCCATCGCGAAG
>CALWGL010000326.1 GCA_944380025.1 uncultured Lachnospiraceae bacterium | reverse complement strand
CTGCTCTGCGGCCAGCCGAATACCGGCGTCGCGAATACCTTCGGCATGGGGAACCTTCCGGAATACGGCGTGCCCAATGTGATGACGGCGGACGGGCCGGCAGGCGTGCGGATCCAGCCGGAGATGGGCGTATGCACCACCGCCTGGCCCTGCGCCACCCTGCTCGCCTGCACCTGGAATCCGCAGCTGGTAGAGCGTGTGGGCGCGGCCGGCGCGATGGAAATGAAGGAAAATAACCTGGGCGTATGGCTGACTCCGGCCATGAACATTCACAGAAGCCCCCTGTGTGGCCGGAATTTTGAATATTATTCCGAGGATCCGCTGATCGCGGGAAAGATGGCGGCAGCCATGGTGCGCGGCATCCAGTCCTGCCATATCGGAGCCAGCGTGAAGCATTTCTGCTGCAACAACAAGGAGACGAACCGCAAGGCCAGCGATTCCCGCGTCTCTGAGCGCGCCCTGCGCGAGATCTATCTGAAGGGCTTTGAGATCGCGGTGAAGGAGGCGCAGCCCTGGACGCTGATGACCAGCTACAATCTGCTGAACGGCAGATACACCTCCGAAAGAGAGGATCTGCTGGAAGGGATCCTCCGGGAAGAATGGGGGTATCAGGGAATGATCACCACCGACTGGTGGAACGGCGCGTACCAGTATCTGGAGATCCGGGCCGGAAACGACCTGAAAATGGGCGCCGGAGAGCCGGACCGCGCGATGGAAGCCCTCCGGGAAGGAAAGATCACGAGAGAAGAGATCAAAGCCTGCGCGAAGCGGGTGCTGGAAACCATTATGAAGTTTGACTGACGGCCTTTCGGATGCCCGGCGCGGGAAGCTTTTTTGATTCCCGGCGCCGGGCGTTTCTTCTGCAGACGGCGGATTTTTGTCCCTTTTTGTCCTCGGGAGAGATGCGCGGGCAATTAAAAATCTGTTCCTGCAACGTACGATAACAAAATTTGACATAAGAATAGGAGAAAAAAATGGAAAGATTCAGGTTTGGACTATCCTCCATGGGAATTCAGGATCTGACGGAAAAGGATTTTCGTGATTTTGCAGAGTGCGGCTTGAAGGAGCTGGAGCTGTCTTTTTCGGAGGACCGTTATGATACGCTGGACTGGGAGGGGATCAGACGGCGCGCTTCGGCGTATGGAATTCATCTCTGGTCGTTTCATCTGCCTTTTTCCCCGTTTTCCAGGATCAATCCCGCAAGCCCTGATCCGCAGGTCAGAAGGAATACCGTCTCATATTTTGAGAGCCTCATGCAGCGGGCGGCGGATATCGGTATCGGGATCATGGTCGTACATCCGAGCGCGGAACCAAACAGAGAGGAAGAACGGGAAGAACGGATGAAGCTGGCTCAGGAGTCGCTTTCCATACTCTGCGGGGCCGCCCGGAAAATGGGAGTTACCCTTGCGGCAGAGAATCTGCCGCGTACATGCCTTGGCAGAAATTCGCAGGAGATCAGACAGCTGCTTGCGTCAGACGATCAGCTGAGAGTATGTTTTGATACGAATCATCTGCTCCTTCAGTCGGAAAAGGAGTTTATCATGGATATCGGCGAGCGGATCGTCACGACCCATGTTTCTGATTTTGATTTTCGGGATGAACGTCACTGGCTGCCGGGAGAGGGGAAGATCAACTGGGCGGAATGGGTGGAAACCATGGATCAGATCGGTTATGAGGGACCGCTTTTGTACGAGGTCGCCTTTGACGCGCCGCCTTCCATTCAGAGGCGCAGACTGACGGTGAAGGATTTCAGGGAAAATCACGACCGCCTTGTGAACAGACTTCCTCTTCATGCGATCGGGACGCCGGCGTTGGAAAACTGACAGGGCAGGCAGGCCCGTCCGGCCCTGCCTGCCCTCAAACCCCTATCTCCGGTAAAACTCCCGGACCCCGTCCAGCCTTGCGCCCATGTTGGAAAGCAGGGCGTCGGCCAGAACCAGAGCGGTCATGGCTTCCACCACAACCACGGCGCGGGGAACGATGACGGGGTCGTGGCGGCCCTTAATGCGGATGGTGATATCCTCTCCATTTCGGTTTACCGTCTGCTGTTCCGAGAAGATGGAGGGAGTGGGCTTGATGTGGGCGCGAAGCAGGATGCGGCTTCCGTCGCTGATGCCGCCGAGGATTCCGCCCGCATGGTTGGTTCCCTTTTCCACATGACCGTCACGCATACGGAAGGAATCGTTGTTTTCAGAGCCGCGCGCCCGGGAAACGGAGGTTCCGTCGCCGATCTCCACCGCCTTTACGGCGCCGATGGACATGACGGCCCCTGCGAGAGCGGCGTCCAGCTTGTCGAATACGGGATCTCCGAGGCCGGCGGGGACGCCGTCCGCAAAGCATTCCACCACGCCGCCGGAGGAATCCTGCCGCTCCATGCACTCCTCCAGATATGCCTCCGCCCGGCACGCTGCCTGTGCATCCGGCATGCAGAGCGGATTTTTACGGATCTCTTCTTCGCAGAAGCGCTCACAGAAGACGGGCCCGATGCTTTTCGTATAGGCGCAGATCCGGATGCCGAGCTGGTTTAAAAACAGGGACGCGATGGCCCCGGCCGCGACCCTTCCGGCGGTCTCCCGGCCGGAAGAGCGTCCTCCGCCCCGGTAATCCCGGAAGCCATATTTCTGGTCAAAGGTGTAATCGGCATGGCCCGGTCTGTAATAGGAAGCGATCTCACTGTAATCGGCGGAGCGCTGGGAGGTGTTGGGAATGAGAAGGCTGATGGGCGTTCCCGTGGTCTTCCCTTCAAATACGCCGGAAAGGATCTGAACCGCGTCCGCTTCCTTTCTTGGCGTGGAGAAGCGGCTCCCCCCCGGCTTCCTGCGGTCCAGAAAGGCCTGAATATCCGCTTCGCTTACGGGAAGCCCTGCGGGAACGCCGTCCACGACGACGCCCAGCGCCTTTCCATGGGATTCTCCCCATGTGGTGATCCTGAAGATTTTTCCAAATGTATTTCCGGCCATCTTTTATACCTCGCGTTTTCCTTTGGTGTTTCTGTGTTACAGTTCACTCCGCGCCATTCGCAAAGCCGCGCTACGCGCTCTCCGCTGCTTCGCAGCTCTGCTCATTAAACGGGCGCTCCCTTCGTCCGCTCAGAGCCAGTCATCTGTTCG
>CALWGL010000325.1 GCA_944380025.1 uncultured Lachnospiraceae bacterium | reverse complement strand
TTACCACAATAGTGCACTATCCAGTATACTACAAGCAGTTAGACGAGTCAACCTGAAATTTTACATATTTTACATTTCGGAACCCAAAAAGTAACCGTTCAGCCAGGTCTGCGCATTTACTGCGCAGACCGTACGAAAACGTATCGGCAGAACTGTTACCCCAAAAACGCGCCGCCCTGATCCGGAATGGAGATCGGATCAGGGCGGCGCTGTCTGCGCTTCTCTCAGAGCGCCGCGGCGCTCCGTTCTGTTTTCATATAAGATAAAACGCAAAGGTTCCGGTCGGATACTGTGTCCGGACGGTCAGGATCCCATCCTGCAGGTCTGAGGTATCCAGCGTAAGGAAGCTCTTCAGCTGTGGAACATACTGGATCGCCATCAGGCTTCTTCCGGACGCAAGCGAATCCCGGATGGACTGATCCAGGGAAAACCGGTATGTCACCGCTTCCGCCGTCGCCGGGATCTGACGGATCAGAGCATAATCCGCCTTCCCGCGCTCCACGGCTTCGATCTCAAAAACCGCTTTCAGAGAAGCGCCGCCTGCCTCCGCGAAGGTATCCAGCGCCTCCTTCATCTGTTCTCCCGGATACGCGTCGGCAAAAGTCACCACGATCTGATTCTCCGCGGAAGTCTTACCCAAAGCACGTTCGGCCTCTTCTGTCGTTCCGGACACGATGAAGCCAAAGCCGGAATGGTTCTTTACCTCAGTCGGCACAGCGGACCATTCCTTCGTCCCGTCAGCAAGAACGATATAGGAGAGATAGTTCTCCGGATCTACGATCCAGGCAGCCCATTTCCGCAGAAAGATCTGCTCGGCACTTTCTCCCTGTGATTCAGATCCCTGCGCTGCAAAGATCTGAGTTTCTCCGGGCGAATCTGTATCCGGGTCATCAACCGGTTCAAATACAGCGTAAAATTCTATATTTCTGCATTGAAGCATAGAGCCGCCGCTGTCCACTACTTGTCCGCCCTTCACTTCCCAGCCGGCAAATTTCATTCCTTCAGGGACATCGTCCATAAAACCCAGGACCGTATGAAACCCTACTATCCCCCCGCTTTCCTCTAACAGGGTTTTATCCACGCCAAAATATTTGTAAGACCCTATGCCTCCCCGGCTCGCGATTCCTCCCAGGACTACCCTGTCCCCGGGCTACATGATTGTTCCGTCAGCAATCTCGTAATCCAGTCCGTAATCCGCCGCCAGCACTTCCACGGGAACAGCACCCGCCAATACGGTAAACGCCATCAGGAAAGCGCACAGCCATGCACACAGTCCCTTCAGCTTTCTTCCGATATTGCATTCTTCCCTGATTTCCTTTTTCTCTGTTTTCATAAACGTTCCTTTCCTGTTATATTTTGCATCTCCGATCATTACCATGTTTTCCTGCCATAAGATATTATAAACCGTTTCCGGCGGGAAAGCAATCCACAGCCTCACAGCTGCCGGTTCAGACGTTTTCCCGCGGGAAGCCTCAGGGACTCCAGGGCGAGGCAGAGAACCGCGGTCACCGCTACGAGAAGAGCGCGATAGACAATGCGCATATGCCCCCAGGTATGTGCGTTGAGTATCACAAACCGCAGAAAGGGAATGGCGGCCGGGATCAGCAGCAGGGAAACGGGCGTACAGGATGCGCTTCGCTTTCCGAACAGATAGAGGAGGCAGAACGCAGGAATTGCCGCCGCCAGGGCTGCCACCAGCAGCTGCCCCCATGTGTCCGTCCAGGAAAATGGGCGCAGGTAGGTAAAGGGATGGAAGAGTCCGATGAGAATCCTCTGAAAGGTATCCCCGCCGCCCAGGAAGAGCCGGTATTCCGCGCTGTCGGCAACCACCTGCAGGGAATGCGGCCCCAGGATCAGGCAGCCCAGCCCCCATTTGAACAGAAAGGCGCTCAGGTAACCCGTCCCCCACAGGGCACAGGAACGAATGCCGTAACGGAAAAATGGCCCGGACGCCGAAGCTCTCCCCTCCTGTACGCAAGCACCATCGCCAGCAGCAAAGGCATGCTGACGGTGAGTGTCTCGGCCGACAAATTGTCAAAGCAGGCAGTAAAGCTTCCGCACAGCAGAAAAAACGGCGCAAGCCGGGCATCTTTTTTCAGAAGCACCAGGATCATCATTCCGGCCATGATCACGAACACCGGCATACAGAACACATTTGCTGAAATCACATCGGCGCCAACGCACCACAGGCCGGCCAGAAACGCAAGAAGAAAACTCACTTCCCCTTTCCGCCACAAAAGCAGAAGAATGACAGCCAACAGTGCCAGCCCCAGAAAGATCTGGAAACGATAGATCCCGGACAGGTCCCAGAATAGAAGCAGCAGGCGAAGCACGCCTGCCGTCCCGTTCCAGTAGCGGGCATACTCCGTATCAGACGCTGTCTCTCCGTCTTTGTCCATCAGATCCTTCAGGGCAGTATACAATTCTTCGTTCAGATAATAAGGACACTTTACCACGGTTTCCACCGGCCTGCCTTCATCCAGGTAAATGGCAATGTCCAGAAGCTGCGCGTCAAAATAGCTGTCTATCTCCGTTCCGCGGTCGTCCTCATTCAGGAACCAGGTATACGTGCCCTTCTCCAGTATCCATCCGATGCTCTCCCTTGCGTTATCCCAGATGAGTTCCCGTGGGATTCGGGAAACGGAAAGCATAAAAACGAATACCAGAGCGGGCGCCAGAAAGCAGAGAAGGATCCAGCTTCCCAGCCGCAGAAACCATTTTCCCGGCGGCATCTTTTCCGATGTCAGCCGGTTCCCGTTTTCTTTTTCCCCGTTTCTTTCCTTCTTTCCCATTTCCTTCCTCTTTTTCTTTCCTTCTCTCGTCCGAATCCCCATTCCAGACCGCCGCTGGCCGGGAAACCGGTCGGTGGAACCTCCCGAAACACGAGAACCGCCGCCGGCCGGTTTCCCGGCCAGACGGCGGTTCTCATATTTTCAGCTCTGAAAGTTCTCTTATTTAAGGGTAACCTTAGCGCCTTCAGCTTCCAGCTTGGACTTGATTTCCTCAGCCTCTTCCTTGGAAGCAGCTTCCTTGACAACCTTGGGAGCGCCGTCAACAACGTCCTTCGCTTCCTTCAGGCCAAGGCCGGTAACCTCGCGGACAACCTTGATAACCTTAACCTTGTT
>CALWGL010000324.1 GCA_944380025.1 uncultured Lachnospiraceae bacterium | reverse complement strand
CTGGAATGGTACATCCACTGATCGGATACGATGAGCGGACGGTTCACGCAGCCCAGATGCGCCACGGAATCCTCGGTGAGCACGGCAAGCCCGTAGGAGGTGATCAGCTCCGGAATGCCGTGGTTGATCTCCGGGTCAAGGTGATAGGGCCGGCCCGCAAGGACGATGCCCTGCTTATGGTTGTTCTCCAGCCAGGCAAGGACCTCCTCGCCCTTTCTTTTGATATCCTCATGGGAAGCGGCCATTTCTTCCCAGCCGGCCGCCGCGGCCCGGCGGACCTCCTCCGCGGGAAGCTCCTTAAATTCTTTGATCAGGGCGTCCGTGGCGATCTCCAGGCTGGTGAACGCCATGAAGGGATTGCGCAGCACCGCCTCGCCCCGGCCGATCTCCTCCACATTGTTTTTGATATTTTCCGAATAGGAGGTGACGATGGGGCAGTTGTAATGATTGTTCGCGCCCTCCGTTTCGTTCCTTTCATAAAACAGAGCGGGATAGAAGATGAAATCCACGTTCTGCTTAATCAGCCAGGCCACATGCCCGTGGGCCAGCTTGGCCGGATAGCATTCCGATTCGCTGGGGATGGACTCGATGCCCAGCTCATAAATGGCATGGGTGGAACTGGGGGAGAGCACCACCTGATAGCCCAGCCTGGTAAAAAAGGTATACCAGAACGGATAGTTTTCATACATGTTCAGCACTCTGGGAATACCCACCCGGCCTCTCCAGGCCCTGTCGGCGGACAGAGGCTCGTAGGAGAACAGCCGTTTCAGCTTGTATTCAAACAGGTTCGGCACCTGGCTGGGGTTCTTCGGTTTTCCCAGTCCCCGTTCGCAGCGGTTGCCGGAGATGTACTGGCGGCCGCCGGAAAACCGGTTGATGGTGAGCCTGCAGTTATTGGTGCAGCCCCTGCACTTTGCCATGCTGGTCTCAAATTCCAGGGAATTGATCTGATCGATGGTCAGCATGGTGGTCTGATAGCCCGTGGTATAGTTGTCCCTGGCGATCAGGGCCGCGCCGAAAGCGCCCATGATGCCGGCGATGTCCGGGCGGATCGCCTCGCAGCCGGCGATCTTTTCAAAGCTTCTCAGGACCGCGTCGTTGTAGAAGGTGCCGCCCTGCACCACGATCTGGCTTCCCAGCTCGGAGGCGTCGGACACCTTGATGACCTTGAACAGCGCGTTCTTGATGACGGAATAGGCAAGGCCGGCGGAAATGTCGGAAACCTCGGCCCCTTCCTTCTGCGCCTGCTTCACCTTGGAATTCATGAAAACCGTGCAGCGGGTTCCCAGATCGATGGGATGCTCTGCGAACAGGGCCGCCTTCGCGAAATCCTGCACGCTGTAATTCAGGGACTTCGCAAAGGTCTCGATGAAGGAGCCGCAGCCGGAGGAGCAGGCCTCGTTCAGCTGCACGCTGTCCACGGTGCCGTTTTTGATCTTGATGCACTTCATGTCCTGCCCGCCGATGTCCAGGATGCAGTCCACCTGGGGATCGAAGAAGGCGGCGGCATGATAATGGGCCACCGTTTCCACCTCGCCGTCGTCCAGCAGGAAGGCGGCCTTCATCAGCGCCTCTCCGTATCCGGTGGAGCAGGAGCGCACGATGCGTACGCCTCTGGGAAGCTGCGCGTAGATATCCTGGATCGCGCCGATGGCGGTCTTTAGCGGGCTTCCGTTGTTGTTGCTGTAGAAGGAATAGAGGAGGGAGCCATCCTCGCCCACCAGTGCGACCTTCGTGGTGGTGCTTCCCGCGTCGATGCCCAGGAAGCAGTTGCCCTCATAATCCTCCAGAGGCGCGGTCTTCACGCAGTGGCTGTCGTGCCGCTCCCGGAACGCTTCGTATTCTTCGTCAGAAGAAAAGAGCGGCTCCATACGCTCCACTTCGAATTCCATTTTGATGCCGCCGGAAAGCTTATCGATCATCTCCCGCATGGAAAACGCCACTTCCTCCTTACAGTTCATGGCGGATCCCATGGCTGCGAACAGATGGGAATGATCCAGCTCGATGGTATGCTCCTCATCCAGCTTCAGGGTGCGGATGAAAGCCTTTTTCAGCTCGGAGAGAAAATGAAGAGGACCGCCCAGAAAGGCCACATGGCCGCGGATCGGTTTGCCGCAGGCAAGTCCGCTGATGGTCTGATTGACCACTGCCTGGAAAATGGAGGCGGACAGATCCTCCTTGGTCGCCCCTTCGTTGATCAGGGGCTGGATATCCGATTTGGCGAACACGCCGCAGCGCGCCGCGATGGTATAAAGAGACTTGTAATCCTTCGCGTATTCGTTCAGCCCCGCCGCGTCCGTCTGCAGAAGAGAGGCCATCTGATCGATAAAGGAACCGGTGCCGCCGGCGCAGATGCCGTTCATCCGCTGCTCCACGTTGCCGTTTTCAAAATAAATGATCTTCGCGTCCTCACCGCCAAGTTCGATCGCCACATCCGTTTTCGGAGCCAGCTCCTGCAGGGCGGTAGATACGGAAATGACCTCCTGAACAAAGGGAACGCCCAGATGGTTGGCAAGCGTCAGCCCGCCGGAGCCTGTGATCATCGGGTGCAGGGTCAGATTTCCCAGCTTTTCCTGCCCCTCCTGAAGAAGCTCCGTCAGGGTTTCCTGTATATTTGCAAAATGCCTTTTATAGTCGGAAAAAAGAATGTGGTGCGCTTCATCCAGTATGGCGATCTTGACCGTCGTGGAACCGATATCGATCCCGAGACTGTAAGACCTTCCGCCTTCGGAAAGGGAAGTTTTCGTGCTGCTCATAAAATCCATTATCTTCCTTTCTTCTTATTAAATGTGTTTTCGACCAACTGTTACATTATACGACACGGCTGGCGGAAAAGCAACTAAAGAACCTGCTAAAAACCTGTCCCGCAACCGACAGGCGATTGTGCAGAAATCGCAGAACCGGGCGCAGCCGCGCCGTTTTTCGCCTTTCTTTGGATCCCTTCCCGGCAAATATTAAGTTTTTATAACTTTTCTTAAAAAGACAAAGCGTCCGTTTACTTTTGCCTGCCATGATGATAAAATGGCTGATGAACGACAGCGCGCGGCGCGGATAAAAGGAGCTTATGCAATGATGGGAAACGGTTTTTCCGGTAAATTTGAAAGAAAGTTCGGCAGATACGCGATCCCGAACCTTTCGCTGTATCTGGTGATCTGTTA
>CALWGL010000323.1 GCA_944380025.1 uncultured Lachnospiraceae bacterium | reverse complement strand
GCAAAAAGTTATCCACATCGGACCTGAAATCTGTCCTTTAAAATTTCGTCATGTTTTTGGGGCTGGCTGAACTGTTATGAGTCAACGGCAAAAAAGAAAACTTTTCGGCAAAAAAAGATTGACACATTCCCCCTTCGATGCTATGATACATGAGTATGCCGCATGACGAGGTAAAAGTATGTCCGCAGAGCCGGACATCACCGAAGCCAGCGAGTTTGAGAAATAGGAGGTGCCCTATGTACGCAATTATTGCAACAGGTGGAAAACAGTACAAGGTTTCCGAAGGCGATGTTCTCAAGGTAGAGAAGCTGAACGCTGCGACTGGAGACACTGTAACGTTTGACCAGGTGGTGGCAGTGAGCGACAACGGCCTGAAGGTAGGCGCGGATGTTGCGAACGCTACGGTTTCCGCTACGGTTGTTGGCGAAGGCAAAGGCAAAAAAGTCATCGTCTACAAGTATAAGAGAAAAACCGGCTATCACAAGAAGAACGGTCACAGACAGCCTTATACGCAGGTTAAGATCGAAAAGATCAACGCTTAAGCTTTCAGCCATGACGACAGTAACGGTCAGGAAGAACAGTACCGGAGCCTATACGGGTTTTACCTGCAGCGGACACAGCGGCTATGCGGCCGCAGGAAGCGATATCGTATGCGCAGCCGTTTCCATTCTGGTTATCAACACCGTCAATTCCATCGAGCGCTTTGCGCGGGATGAGATGCGGGTGGAGACAGAAGAGGAAGATGGGCTGATCGACGTGGCTTTTCCCAATGAAATCAGCCGGGAAGCGTCCCTGCTGGTGGATTCCATGGTGCTGGGATTAACGGACGTACAGAAGCAGTATGGCAGAAAGTACCTGATACTTCAATTCAAGGAGGTGTAGATCCATGTTACAGCTGAACCTTCAGTTTTTTGCTCATAAAAAGGGTGTAGGTTCCACGAAGAACGGCAGAGATTCCGAGTCCAAGAGACTTGGTGCGAAGAGAGCCGACGGACAGTTTGTAAAGGCCGGAAATATCCTTTACAGACAGCGCGGAACGAAGATTCATCCCGGCGTGAACGTTGGACGCGGCGGCGATGATACGTTGTTCGCAACGGTTGACGGCATACTGAGATTTGAAAGAAAGGGAAGAGACCGGAAGCAGGCTTCCGTTTATCCCGTAGAACAGTAAGCTGCCGCAACGGAGATTTCTGAGAATGCCGGGCTTCAAACAGTCATGTTTGAAGCCCTTTCCATTATACAAGGAGTTTTTCATGTTCGCAGACAGAGCGAGAATCTATGTCAGAAGCGGCAAGGGCGGCGACGGCCACGTTTCCTTCCGCAGAGAAAAATATGTGCCAAACGGCGGCCCCGACGGCGGAGACGGCGGAAGAGGGGGCGATGTGATTTTTCAGGTGGACGAAGGTCTGAACACCCTGACGGATTTCAGGCATGTCCGCAAATATAAAGCCGGGGACGGCCAGGAGGGCGGCAAACGCAACTGCCGCGGCAAAGACGGAGAGGACATCATCCTCAAGGTTCCCGAAGGGACCGTCATCCGGGAGGCGGAGAGCGGACGCGTCATCGCGGATATGTCCGGGGAAAACCGCCGTGTGGTGCTTCTGACCGGAGGGAAGGGCGGAAACGGCAACCAGCATTATGCCACCAGTACCATGCAGGCCCCCAAGTATGCCCAGCCGGGACAGCCGGCCAGGGAGCTTGAGCTTCTGCTGGAGCTGAAAATGATCGCGGATGTTGGTCTGGTCGGCTTCCCCAATGTGGGAAAATCCACCCTGCTTTCCCGGGTCACCAACGCAAGGCCCAAGATCGCCAATTATCATTTCACCACCATCGTTCCGAACCTTGGCGTGGTGGACATGGACGGCGCGAAGAGCTTCGTGATCGCGGACATTCCCGGCCTGATCGAGGGCGCTTCGGAGGGCGTTGGCCTGGGCCATGAATTCCTGCGCCATATTGAACGGACCAAGGTGATCATCCACATGGTGGACGCCGCCGGCACCGAAGGACGCGATCCCATCGCGGACATCTATGCCATCAACAAAGAGCTGGAGGCCTACAACATGGAGATCGCGTCCCGCCCTACCGTCATCGCCGCCAACAAGATCGACGCGGCTCCCGATGAGGCTGCGGAAGCGGTAGAGCTTTTAAGGGCGGAATTTGAGCCGAAGGGCATTCAGGTTTTCCCCATCTCCGCCGTAAGCGGCCAGGGACTGAAGGAGCTTCTTTACCATGTGAGCGGTCTTCTGGATCAGGCGGACGACAAGCCTGTGGTCTTTGAGCAGGAATATTTCCCGGAGCTGGAAAACCGTTTCTCGGACGAGCCCTTCAGCGTGACCTACGACGAGGAGGAGGACGAATATGTGGTGGAAGGCCCCCGTATTGAAAAAATGCTTGGCTACACCAACCTGGATTCGGAAAAGGGCTTTACCTTCTTCCAGAACTTCCTGAAAGAGGCGGGCATCCTGGAGCAGCTAGAGGAGCTCGGCATTGAAGAGGGCAGCACCGTCCGCATGTATGGGCTGAAATTTGACTACTATAAATAAAGAATCCCGCAAATCAGCGCGGTCTGCGTCCGGCCGGCGCGCCGCCCTTTGAGAGAGAGGTCAATTATGACAAGCAAACAGAGAGCTTATCTGAAGAGCCTTGCCGCGGATCTGGAGCCTGTGTTTCAGATCGGGAAAGGCAGTCTCACGCCCGAGGTGACGGAAGCGGTCGCCGAGGCCTTTAACAGAAAGGAACTGATCAAGGTGGCAGTGCTGAAAAACTGCTTCGACGACCCGAACGAACTCGGTTCCATGCTCGCAGAGCGCACCCAGTCCCAGCTTGTGCAGGTGATCGGCCGGAAGATCGTACTGTATAAGGAAAGCAGGGAGCATAAGAAAATTGAACTTCCCAGATAGAAAAGAATTCAACGTCAGACGGGTAGGCATCATGGGCGGGACTTTTAATCCGATCCACATCGGCCATCTGCTCCTGGCGGAAAATGCCTATTCCGCCTTCGGGCTGGATCAGGTTCTGTTCATTCCAAGCGGCTGTTCCTATATGAAGGAGCAGTCCGGGATCCTGGATGCGGACGTCCGTCTTTACATGACGGAACTTGCCACTGCTGACAACCCGCATTTTCAGGTTTCCGACATCGAGATCCGGCGCGGAGGCTATACCTATACCTGCGAGACGCTGGAGCA
>CALWGL010000322.1 GCA_944380025.1 uncultured Lachnospiraceae bacterium | reverse complement strand
CGTTTTGAAAACCCGATGCCTTCCTGATCCGTCAGGAATTCAGCACCTCTTTTGCAGAAGCGAGAAGGCCGGCCAGATTCTGAATCTCGGAAGGAATGATGATCTTCGTTGCCTTGCCGTCCGCCGCCTTTTCAAAGGCATCCAGGCTTCTCAGTTTAAGCACCGTCTCGTCAGCCCCCGCCTCCCGGATAAACCGGATACCGTCAGCCGTCGCCTGCTGTACCTTCAGGATGGCTTCCGCTTCACCTTCCGCTTCGCGGATCATCTTTTCCTTTTCCGCTTCCGCCCGCAGGATCGCGGACTGCTTCTCCGCTTCCGCTTCCAGAATGGCGGACTGCTTTTTGCCTTCCGCAACAAGGATCGTGGATTTCTTTTCGCCCTCTGCGCGCAGAATCGCTTCACGCCGTTCGCGCTCCGCCTTCATCTGCTTTTCCATGGCGTCCTGAATGGCCGCCGGAGGAATGATGTTTTTAAGTTCCACTCTCGTCACCCGAATTCCCCAGGGATCCGTGGCAACATCCAGAGACGCACGCATCTTGGTATTGATGGTTTCTCTGGAGGTCAGCGTCTGGTCCAGCTCCAGATCGCCGATGATGTTTCTCAGCGTGGTGGCCGTCAGATTTTCAATGGCCATGATCGGATTCTCCACGCCGTAGGTGTACAGCTTGGGATCCGTGATCTGGAAGAATACCACCGTATCGATCCGCATGGTCACGTTATCCTTGGTGATTACCGGCTGCGGTGCAAAATCCACCACCTGCTCCTTCAGGTTGACCTTCCTGACCACCTTGTCAATAATGGGAAGCTTTACCTTCAGTCCCACGCTCCAGGTCCCCTGATAAGCGCCAAGCCGCTCCACCACATAGGCCTGTGCCTGGGGTACAATCTTGATGCAGGATGCCAGCAGCAGGATAATCAGTATCAAAATAATTAACAGAATAATCGGTCCCATCTCATTCCCCTTCCTTTCTCTCCTCCACAATCAGCTTCACTCCGCTGATTGCACAGATAAACACCACTTTTCCCTTCGGAATCACGACATCATCATTCGTGCTTCTCGCCGTCCACTCCTGCCCCTTCACATTCACAAGTCCGGTTGGCTTCAGATTGTCTATCTCCTCCTCCACCACAGCCTTCTTCCCGATCAGACTTTCCGCATTGGTTTTCACCCGGTCATTGTTGAAATACCTGACTGCCAGAGGTCTGGTAAAGAAAAGCAGGACAGCGGATACGGCAATAAAAAGCGCGACCTGAAAATACAGCGGCGCTCCAAACGCAGCCGCGATGAGTGCCACGAGCGCGCCTCCCGCAAACCAGATTGTGGTCAGCCCAAGTGTGGCGATTTCAATCACAACCAGAACGACCAGAAGAACAAGCCAGAAAATGATCTGGTTCATATTCTTCACCTCACCTTCCGCCGACGGTACGGCTTTTTCTCATCATACTATATCAAAAAAAGATATTCAATCTTTTTCTGTTTCGGGGGATGTAAAGAAAAAGAAAAGCGGTTACTGCTCTGCCGAAGGCTGAACAGTAACCGCTCTTTTTTGCTCCCTGCCGGATCATTGCCGGCCACCGTCTTTACCAGAATACATGGTTTCCGATCACGATGCCGTCACGTCCGCCCGCCCTTCTGAAATGAGTGGCGCTTCCCACATTGGTTACGCCGGAAAGGGCTTCGTTCGCCGCCTGGATGCAGCTCGCGTAAATATTTCCGCTTTCAATCAGCCGGGCGACCTTGCCGCTTCCCGCCGGTGTGAACTGACCGGAGGCAAAGATCACGTCCGTCACCGTATTGGGATAGGAGGGGCTCTTCACCCGGTTCACCACAACGGCCCCGACCGCCAGCTGCCCTTCATAGCTTTCGTTTCCGGCCTCGCACTGGATCAGCGCCGCCAGAAGCGTCACGTCGCTGGTGCCGGCGGGAATGCTTCCCGCATTCTGCCGTCCCGGCGAAGGCCGGGTCTTCGCTTCGGAAGAGGACTTCTTCTCCTGCGCCTTTTCTTCCGTCTGCTGTCTTGCCTCGATCTGCTCCAGCGTCTCCCCGTGGTCATACTCAAAATCGATCTCGATGAATTCAGAAGAAACGTAGCCCGTCTCCCCTTCATAATCCACCGCGGCCCATTCGGCATCCAGCTCGATCCCGTCGCTGTAGCGAAGCTGTGCCTTGTCCACCACCTCGTAGGTCTCTCCCCGGGCGGCCAGATCATAAACCGCCGCCTCCGTGGACGGCTCCTTCCGGATGCGCAGCGTTTCTCCCGTCACATGGGCCACAAGCCTTCCCACATCCTCCAGCTCCTCCACGGCTTCCTCACCGAAAAGGAGATATTCATCCTTCGCCCAGCCGACCAGCTCTCCGGACTCCAGCTTCGTCCAGCCGTCCCGCCTTTCCAGGATGGTCCCTCCGCAGTCCGCGTAAAGATACCCCACCTTCTGCGCTTCCTCCGAAGGCTCCTCTCTCACGTTCAGCACGTCCGATACGTCTGTCATCACCAGCTCGTCCCGGAAGGAATCATCGCCGGACGCTTCCTCTGTGTCAGCCTCCTTTTCCTCCGCCTCAGAAGGTTCCCGGTCCTTCTCCTGCCGGTTCCGCTCCTGCTGTTCTTCCTCACCGGTTCCGGCAGTATCCCCGCCGGATTCATCCGCTCCGGCAGCATCCCCGGGCTTCCCGCCGGACTCTTCCGTCCCGGCAGCATCCCCGGGCTTCCCGCCGGACTCTTCCGTCCCGGCAGCATCCCCGGACTTCCTTCCGGACTCTTCTGTCCCGGCAGCATCCCCGGGCTTCCCGGCAGGCGCTTTCTCTTCCTCTTCTTCCGGGAGCACATCCAGGATCTCTCCCACTCCCGCCGCGAAATGCGCTTCTTCAGAGGCCGGCGCTCCGGATACCGGCAAAGCGCACTGCAGCAGACAGACTGCCGCAAGCAGCGCCGCAAGCTGATGCCTTCCCCTTCCGCATTTTCCTTTTTCCCTTTTCATCGCCCTTCCTCACAGTATTTCCGATCCGTTTCTCCGCTGCTCCCGTCCGCCGGAAGCAAAAATTCCGGTTTTTGCATTTGTTACGGACATGTTAACAATTATTGCATTTTCTGTCAAGATTTTACAGAAATATTGTGAGATACAGGGTTACTGTTCGTAACAGACAATATGTAATGACCTCCAATTTGTAGTTTCGTGGATTTACCTGTATACTATAGATTGGAACAAATCA
>CALWGL010000321.1 GCA_944380025.1 uncultured Lachnospiraceae bacterium | reverse complement strand
ACCGCTGGGACGGAAGGGTCCACCAGATGAGAAGACTGTGGGATTCCGGAATTTTTGAGATCTTTATCCCCGGAGAACTGGAGGGGGAAAATTATAAATACGAGCTCAAGACCAAAGGCGGACTGACCTACCTGAAGGCGGATCCCTATGCCTTCAGCCAGCAGCTGCGTCCGGATACGGCTTCCGTGATCCGGGACATCTCCGGCTTTGCCTGGGAGGACGAAGAGTGGCTGAAGAAGCGGGAAAAAACGGATTACAGCGTCTCTCCCATCAGCGTGTACGAGCTGTATCTGGGATCCTTTAAACGTCCGGAGGACGACAGGCCCTACTGCAATTACAGGGAGCTGGCTCCGGCCATCATTTCCTATGTGAAGGAAATGGGCTATACTCATATCGAGCTGATGCCCGTCATGGAGCATCCCTTCGACGGTTCCTGGGGCTATCAGGTGATCGGCTATTACGCGCCTACCGCCAGATACGGGACTCCGGAGGACTTCATGTTTTTCATGAATGAAATGCACAAGGCCGGGATCGGCGTGATCCTGGACTGGGTGCCCGCCCATTTCCCCAGAGATACCTACGGCCTTTCCGCTTTTGACGGCACCTGCCTGTACGAGCATCTGGATCCCAGACAGGGCTCCCATCCTCACTGGGGAACCCTGATCTACAATTACGGACGGCCCCAGGTTTCCAATTACCTGATCGCCAACGCCCTGTTCTGGATCGAACAGTACCATGCCGACGGCATCCGCATGGACGCGGTGGCTTCCATGCTCTATCTGGATTACGGAAAGCAGGACGGGGAATGGGTGGCCAACATCTACGGCGGCAATGAAAACCTTCAGGCCGTGGAATTTTTAAAGCATGTCAACAGCATGATCCATAAGAGAGGCCGGGGCGCGCTGTCCATCGCGGAGGAATCCACCGCCTGGCCGAAGGTGACGGGAAGCCTGGACGACGACGGCCTTGGCTTTGACCTGAAGTGGAACATGGGCTGGATGAACGATTTCCTGGGATATATCCGTCAGGATCCCTATTTCCGTTCCGGCTGCCACAACATGCTCACCTTCAGCATGGTCTATGCCTACAGCGAGAAGTTCATGCTGGTGCTTTCCCACGACGAGGTGGTGCACGGCAAGGCCTCCATGCTTGGGAAAATGCCTGGAAACAGGCAGGAGCAGTTCTCCAACCTGAAGGCAAGCTACGGCTACATGATGTGCCATCCCGGAAAGAAGCTTCTTTTCATGGGACAGGATATCGGGGAATATGACGAGTGGAATGAAAACCGCGAGGTGGAGTGGTATCTCACGAAGGAGGCGGACCATAAGGGCCTGCAGGAATTTGTGAAGGCCTTAAACCGTCTGTACGCTTCCGCCCCCGCGCTTTCCGTGAAGGATACCAGCTGGGACGGCTTTGAATGGATCAACTGCATCAGCGCCAACGACTGCGACCTTTCCTTTGTCCGTAAGGGGGAAAAGGAGGAGGACATGCTTCTGGTGGTGGTGAATTTCGCCAACGTGGAAAGAAAGAATTTCCAGGTGGGTGTGCCGCTCAACGGAAAATACAAGGAGATTCTCAATTCCGACGCGAAGGAATTCGGCGGAGAGGGCAGGACCAATCCCAGGGTGAAAACGGCCCTTGAGGAAGAATGGGACGGAAGGGAATATTCCATTAAGATGACCCAGGCTCCTTTGAGCGTCAGCATTTTCTCCTATCAGCCCTATACGAAGGAGGAGCTGAAGGAGATCGCCAGAAAGAAGGCCGAAAAGGCCCGTAAGGAAAAGGAAGCGGCCAGACGGAAAAAGAGCGCGAAAAGTGCGAAGAATGCAAAAAGGACGGCCTCCGGAAAAACGAAGACCCTGAAGGAGGAGCTGGCGGAAAAGGTTTTCGCGGCCGATGCGGAGATCTCCGAAAAGGGGGAAGTGGAAAAGCCGGTCCGGGTGGTAAAGCCCCGCAGGCAGGACGGCGCGGCAAAGGCGGCTGAACCGAAAGAAGCGGCAAAGGCGGCTGAACCGAAAGAAGCAGCGGAGACGGCTGGGCCGAAAGAAACGGCGGATGGAACGAAGGCCGCCGGAAAATCAAAGAAGGGAACAGACAGATGAGACTTGCCGGGATAACGGTATGGATGGCCGCGACGGGAGAGTACGGCGCGGCCGCCGGGAAAAATCTGCCGGCGCTTCTGTCCTCCGGGACGGATGTGTCGGAGGAGCTTGCGATCGGGGAGCAGCTTTTGCGGGCGGCTCCCCGGTCTCTTCTGGATCTGCTGACACGGGTGGTGCTCTGTATCGTCACCTTCCTGATCGGCGTGAAGGTGATCAGCCTGGTCCGGAAGCTGATCGGAAAGGCGATGGAGCGGACCGGCGCGGCGGGACAGGCCGGACAGTTCGTGGATTCCTGCGTCAGGGTGGTGTTGTATGCCGTCCTGGTCCTGCAGATCGCCATGCATCTCGGGATTAACGCGGCGACCATCGCCACGCTCCTGGGCTCCGCAGCAGTGACCGTAGGGCTTGCCTTTCAGGGCAGCCTGAAAAACTGTATCGGAGGCATCATGATCATGATCCTGCATCCCTTCCGGGTGGGGGATTATATCATCGAATCCACCTATGACAGCGAGGGGACCGTTACGGAGATCACGGTTTTTTATACGAAGCTCGCCACCCTTGACAACCGGACGATCCTCCTGCCGAACGGGCCGCTTGCGGACGCCGGGATCACGAACGTGACCAGGGAAGAAAACCGCAGGGTGGAGCTGAAGGTGGGAATCTCCTATGAGGCGGATATCCGGAAGGCAAAAGAGATACTGGAAGGACTCATCCTGCAGGAAAGCAGGATCCGCCGGGAGCTGGGATACAACATTTTCGTGGACGACCTGGCAGCCAGCTCTGTCGTACTCGGCCTTCGCTTCTGGACCCGGACGGAGGATTACTGGCCGGTCCGGTGGGAGATGCTGGAAGAGATCAAATATGCCTTTGATGAGAACGGGATCGGAATCCCCTATCCTCAGATGGATGTGCACATGAGCCGCCCGGACTGCTGATTTTTGGCCCGCCGGTGAACAGAGCCCCGTTCGCCCGTTTTCGTACGGTCTGCGCAGCAAACGCGCAGACCTGGCTGAATTGGAACAAAAAAGCGCGAAAAGAAAAAAATTCTTGCAAAACGTCAGAATAGACGCTATAATATCTTTTGTCGCAAATGCTGGAATAGCGCAGTCGGTAGCGCAACTGATTCGTAATCAGTAGGTCGAGGGTTCGAGTCCCTTTT
>CALWGL010000320.1 GCA_944380025.1 uncultured Lachnospiraceae bacterium | reverse complement strand
GGATCGGGATAAAGGAGGCGGAAATGGTACATAAGGGATTCAGCTATGAATTTTCACCCAGAGAGGCTGCGTATCTTCTGTTCGGGAAGAAAATCTGCCCCGTCTGCGGCGGCCGTCTGGAGAAACGGAAAGATTTTGAAATGCGCCCGGGCGCGGAACTGAATTCGAAAGCGGATCCGATCTTTGTACCGGACGCAGAGATCAGGAAATACCGTTATTTTTTCTGCTGCGGGAAATGCGGCAGGGAATTCCCGTTAAAGGAACTGGCAGAAAGGAAAAGATAAGGAGATACCGAATTTCCTGACAAAACGGAAAGCCTTGTGATATCCGTCTCCTTATGCTACAATTAAAAACCGGACATGCGCGCGGTTTTGGCGCCTGGAAACGGAGAAAAAAGAAGCTGGAAATTCCGGCAGGGAGAAAAGCGGATCATAGAATAGAAAAAGGCAAAGGAGCTGACAGCGGCCATGAAATGGAAAAAATTCAGGATCAAAACGGTAACGGACGCGGAGGATATCATTATCAGCACCCTGTATGATATCGGCCTGGAGGGAGCGCAGATCGAAGACAGGATCCCCCTTACCGCGGCGGAAAAGGAGCAGATGTTCGTGGATATCCTGCCCGAAGGGCCGGCGGACGACGGCATCGCCTGGCTCAGCTTTTTTGTGGAGGAAAATGAGGATGGGAAGCTCCTGGTGAACGGAGAAGAAACCACGCAGGAGGCTGTCCTGGATTCCGTAAGGACGGAGCTGGACGGGCTTCGTGCCTTCTGCGACATCGGCGAAGGAAGCATCAGCGTGGATGAGACCGAGGACATCGACTGGATCAATAACTGGAAGCAGTATTTTCATCAGTTTTATATCGACGATCTGCTGGTCATTCCCTCCTGGGAGGAAGTGAAGGAGGAGGACCGGGATAAAATGATCCTGCACATCGATCCCGGCACCGCCTTTGGCACAGGCATGCACGAGACCACCCAGCTGTGCATCCGCCAGCTGAAAAAATATGTGACGCACGATACGGTCATGCTGGATGTGGGAACGGGAAGCGGCATTCTCGGGATCCTCGCCCTCATGTTCGGCGCGAAACGGGTGGTGGGAACGGATCTGGATCCCTGCGCGGTGGATGCGGTGCAGGATAATCTGCAGGCAAACGGCATCGACCCGTCCCGGTTTGAGATGATGATCGGAAACCTGATCACGGAAAAGGAGATCCAGGACCGGGTGGGATACGGCTGCTATGATATCGTGGCGGCAAATATCCTCGCGGAGGTGCTGACGGCCCTGACGCCGGTCGTGACCGCGCAGATGAAGCCCGGGGCCATCTACATCCTTTCCGGTATCATCGACGATAAGGAAGAGACGGTTAAGGACGCGGTGAAAAAGGCCGGGCTGGAGCTTGTGGATGTGAATTATCAGGGAGAATGGGTCGGCATTACGGCAAGAAAACCGCTCGCCTGATGTCTGCCGGACGGGCATAAGAGGCTGCGGCTGTTTTGATCAGGAGGCGGCATGTATCAGTTTTTTGTACAACCGGAGCAGATCCAGGGAAAAACGATCCGCATCACGGGAAGCGATGTGAACCACATGAAAAACGTGCTCCGCATGAAGCCCGGAGAGGAGATCTCCGTCAGCAACGGCGCAGACGGAAAAGAATACCGCTGCGGGATCGAAAGCATCGACGGGGATGAGGTGGTCTGTACCCTCCGTTTTATTAAAGAGGAGGGGCTGGAGCTGCCGTCCCGGATCTATCTTTTTCAGTGCCTTCCCAAGGCGGATAAAATGGAGCTGGTGATCCAGAAGGCGGTGGAGCTTGGCGCATATGCGGTGATCCCCGTCGCGGCAAAACGCTGCGTGGTAAAGCTGGATGCGAAAAAGGAAAAGAACAAGCTGGCCCGGTGGCAGCAGATCTCGGAGGCGGCGGCAAAGCAGAGCAAACGCCGCATCATTCCGGAGGTGATGCCTGTCATGAGCATGAAGGAAGCGGTCTCCTTCGCGGCGGACATGGATGTGAAGCTGTTTCCCTATGAACTGGCGGAGGGCTGGGAGAGGACCAGACAGCTGGTGGACGGCGTGAAGGCCGGACAGAGCATTGCCGTTTTCATCGGCCCGGAGGGCGGTTTTGAGGATTCCGAGGTGGAGCTGGCAAAAGAAGCAGGATTTGTACCGGTCACGCTGGGGAAGCGGATCCTGCGTACGGAGACGGCGGGCTTTACCGTGCTCGCCTGGCTGATGTACCGGCTGGAGGAGGCGTTTGAAGCCGATGGGCAGCAGGCCGCGCACGCGAAGCGGCCCGGGAACGGCGGGGAATCTGCCGCCATATAATAAAGCAGGCGGATTCCTGCGGGAGTCCGGCCTTTTAACTTGAAACAAAACAGAAAGTTGGGAAAATCATGGAATGCTATCTGGATAATTCAGCCACCACAAGATGCTTTGACAGTGTCGCAGACCTCATGACGCGCGTGATGTGTCTGGACTACGGCAACCCATCCAGTATGCACCGGAAAGGAGTGCAGGCTGAGCAGTATCTTCGCCATGCAAAGGATGTGTTTTCCGGGATCCTGAAGGTGGACGGAAAGGAGCTTTTTTTCACCTCGGGCGGCACGGAATCGGATAATACGGCTCTGATCGGCTGCGCGTTCGCAAACTGCCGCGCGGGGCGGCATCTGATCACCACCTGCATCGAGCATCCCGCCATCCTGCAGACCATGCAGTATCTGGAGGAGCAGGGCTTTGAGGTGACGTATCTCCCCGTGGATGAGTGGGGAAGGATCCGGCTTTCGGATCTGGAGGAAGCGCTTCGGCCGGATACGATCCTGGTATCCATCATGCACACCAATAATGAGATCGGTTCTCTTCAGCCCATCGCGGAAGCGGGTGCGCTGATCCGCAGAAGGAATCCTTCCGCGCTGTTCCATGTGGATGCCGTGCAGGGCTTCGGCAAATTCCGTATCCTTCCCAGGAAAATGGGGATCGACCTGCTTTCTCTGAGCGGACACAAGATCCACGGCCCGAAGGGAACGGGGCTTCTGTATGTGAACGGACGGGTGAAGATCCATCCCATCATGTTCGGCGGCGGCCAGCAGCGGGGGCTGCGCTCCGGAACGGAAAATGTGCCGGGGATCGCGGGGCTCGCAAAGGCGGCGGAAGAGATCTATTACGGCCTGGATGCGGATACGCAGAGGCTGTATGCCCTGAAGCAGCGTTTTATCGACGGCGTCCTGCAGCTTCCCGATGTGCAGATCAACGGCCTGACGGGAAGGGACAG
>CALWGL010000319.1 GCA_944380025.1 uncultured Lachnospiraceae bacterium | reverse complement strand
GAGGAGCTGCCCCTTGCGCAGATCGGTCCGAAATTCGAGCATCATTCCATGTTTCCGGAGCGGGTGAATACGGAATTTATCCGGGTGATCGACCGGAATACCATTCAGCTTCGCGTCTGGGAGCGGGGCAGCGGAGAGACGCTCGCCTGCGGAACCGGCTGCTGTGCCGCTGTGACAGCCTGCGTGCTCTGCGGGCTGACGGACAGGAGCGTGACCGTTCGGGTGCTGGGCGGCGAGCTGCTGATCGAATGGGACGAGGAAACCGGCGAGATCTTCATGACAGGTCCTGCTGAAACGGTATTTGAGGGCAGTGTGGAGTATCCTCTGTGAAGGGGCGGAAAGGAGAGACTGAGACATGTTCCGTGTGAATGAAAATTATCTGAAGCTGCCGGGCAGCTATCTGTTTTCTGCGATTGCAAAAAAGGTGGGCGCGTACGCGGCGGCCCATCCGGAGGAGTCCGTCATCCGGCTGGGAATCGGGGATGTGACCCTGCCCCTGCCGCCTGCGGTGACAGCGGCGCTTCACAGAGCTGTGGATGAGATGGGAAATGCGGAAACCTTTCACGGATATGCCCCGGATCTGGGATATGAATTTCTGCGGAAGGCGATCGCAGAGCATGATTTTGCTGAAAGGGGCTGTGAGATCAGTCCGGACGAGATCTTTGTTTCCGACGGCGCGAAATCGGATTCCGCCAACATCCAGGAGATCTTTGCCGCAGACAGCCGGATCGCGGTCTGCGACCCGGTCTATCCGGTATATGTGGATTCCAATGTGATGGCGGGACGGACGGGAAGCTTCGATGCCGATTCCCGGACCTGGAGCGACGTAATCTATATGCCCTGTACGGCGGAAAACGGATTTGTGCCCGCTTTCCCGGAAAGCCGTCCGGATCTGATCTATCTGTGCTTCCCCAACAATCCCACCGGAGAGGCGCTGACAAAGGCGCAGCTTCAGGACTGGGTGGACTATGCCAACAGGGAGGGCTGTGTGATCATTTTTGACGCGGCCTATGAAGCCTATATCTCCCGGGCGGACATCCCCCACAGCATCTATGAATGCAAAGGCGCGCAGACCTGCGCCATCGAGCTGCGCTCCTTTTCCAAAAACGCCGGCTTTACCGGCCTGCGGCTCGGGTACGCGGTGGTGCCGAAGGCCCTCAGGGACCGAAACGGCGTATCGCTGCACGCGCTCTGGGCGAGACGGCACGGAACCAAATACAACGGCGCGCCCTACATCGTACAGCGGGCGGGCGAGGCTGTCTATACGCCGGAGGGACAGGAGCAGGTCCGGGAAATGGTCGGCTTTTATATGAAAAATGCGGCTTATATCCGAACCGGCCTGAAGGAAGCGGGCTATGAGGTTTACGGCGGCGTCGATTCCCCCTATGTATGGCTGAAAACGCCGGGCCGGATGACCAGCTGGGAGTTTTTCGACTATCTTCTGGAAAAGGCGCATGTGGTTGGAACGCCCGGCTCCGGCTTCGGCCCCAGCGGCGAGCACTATTTCCGCCTGACCGCCTTCGGCACCTGGGAAAACACGGTGCGCGCCGTGGACCGGATCAGGGCGCTGTAGGAAGAAAGGGCGGGACGAAGTAAGGATAGGCGAAGTAAGGTTAATCATTTTGCCTTGATCAGGAGCGGGAAAGAAGAAGGAGCGGCAGAGTGCGGCCGGGAGGAATCCGGACTGCGGTGCGGCCCGAAGAGACCTGGACTACGGCTGGGGGGAGCTTGGACTGCGGCCGGAAGAGGCCCGGACTGCGGCTGGGGGGAGCCGCTGGACGGCTGACCCGGCGCTTTCCTGCCCCGGATACGGTCAAATTTCTCAAAAACTCATTTTTGACCGTACAGCATATCAGACACCGTCGTTAAGCTGTCGGATGCCTATTTACAGAAGGAAAAGGAACCACAGCTGGAACTGAAGGTCCGGTATCTGAACATCAATCAGGGATACAATCCGGAGCTGATGGAAAGGTGCAGGACACTGAAAGAATACAGTGAATTTGTGTCCCGGATCAGGAAATATGCGGTTGGGGAAACAGCGATCGGGGAAGCGGTGGACAGGGCTGTAACGGAGTGCATAGAGGAAGGGATCCTTGCGGACTTCCTGCGCGGCCAGAGAGCGGAGGTGATCGCCATGTCGATTTTCGAGTATAACGAAGAAGAGGAACTGAAGAAGCTTCGAGAAGGGGAACAGGAGACTGGAGAGATTAAAGGCCGAATTCAGGGGCAGGCAGAAGGCTTTGCTGAATCCTGCTTATTTACTTTGGAAAATCACGGAACCGTGCCGGAATGGCTGAAAAGGCGGATTCTGGAAGAAACGGCCCCGGAAGCTGTGGAAGCGTGGATGCAGGCGGCAGTAACGACCGATTCGGTGGAAGACTTTCTGGAAAAAACCGGCCTGAAAGCTCCTGAAAACGAATAACTTCTTTCTGAAAAAATTAAGCGAACTTGCGGTCAGAGGGATTCTGGCCGCAGTGCTCATCTTTGCGGGGATTCTTTGCGTGTATCCGTTTCTTTATGTGTTTTCCATGTCGGTCAGCGCGCCGGAGCATGTGCTCCGCAAGGATGTGACATTCCTTCCCAGAGGCCTTTCCCTGGAAGGATATGGACTGGTATTTGAAAATCCGACCGTATGGAGATCCTATCGGAACACCATTCTGTATACGGTGTTCGGGACGGCTCTGAACATGGTGCTGACCGTTCTGGCGGCCTATCCGCTTTCCAGAGAAAAATTTGTTCTGAGACGGCCGGTTTCCATCCTGATTACCGTCACCATGTATGTCAGCGGCGGAATGATCCCTTTTTTCATCGTCGTTACCAACCTGGGGCTGTATAACACGCCGCTGGCGGTGATCCTGCCTTTTACGGTGAGCGCGTGGAATATCATTATCGCGAGAAGCTTCTATGAAGAAATTCCGGAGGCGCTGGCGGAAGCGGCGCAGATGGACGGGGCGAGCCATCTGACGGTCCTCGTGAAGATCATGCTGCCGCTTTCCAAGCCGATCCTGTCCGTTTTGCTTCTGTATTATGCGGTGGGACACTGGAACAATTATTTCTGGCCCATGGTGCTCGTGCCGAATCCGCAGTATCAGCCGCTTCAGGTCTTCCTGCGAAGCCTCCTGATCCTCAAGCAGGATGTGGGAGGGGCGAGCGCGCAGATCGGCATCAGCAGGACGGCGCAGATGGAGCAGCTGAAATACGCGGCGATCATCGTATCGGTTCTGCCGATTTTATTTATCTACCCCTTTATCCAGAAATATTTTGTGAAGGGCGTCTCGGTGGGAGCCATAAAAGAATAATTGGACAACAGGGCTGCAGCGCAGAAGTCAT
>CALWGL010000318.1 GCA_944380025.1 uncultured Lachnospiraceae bacterium | reverse complement strand
TTTCTGACCGTAGAGAGGGGCAATTTTCTACGGTAGGAATCTGGGAAATCGGATTTCTGACCGTAGAGAGGGGCAATATCACCCGCAGCAGGCGGCTTTCTCCATGACGGCCCCGGCTGCGGAAGCCTGTAAAGGCGCTGAGCAAGGCATAGCAGAAGGCCGGAAGCTGTCGAATCCTCCGAAAAAAGAGGAATCGGCATTTTGACTGCGGATAGCATTCGTACAGTCTGCCCGGTAAGTGCGCAGATCCGGCTGAATAGTAACCAGGGTTATCCGCAACTATCCGCAAAATATCCGCAAATAAATTTTTGGGATTGCCTTTTCCAGGGGCGGAATCTATACTTATTGTAAATGCTTTCATATTCAGCCGCACGCAGCGGCAGATCGGAGATCAACTATGATGCCTGCTTCTTCTTTTCCTTCTCTCCCGGACCGTCCCGCGGATCTCTTTCTTTTTATGGGCCAGTCCAATATGGCCGGCCGGGGCGTCCCCTGCGCCCGTTATCCCCAGAGCGCTCCCGCCTGCCTTCCGGGCGCGGGATGGGAATTCCGCGCGGTCAGCGACCCGTCCCGCCTGTACCCGGCGGCAGAGCCCTTCGGGAAAGAAGAAAACCGGCCCGGCGGGATTTTTGAGCCAGGCATGAAGACCGGTTCCCTGGTAACTTCCTTTATCAACGCCTATTACCGGGAAACAGGAACGCCCGTCATCGGCGTTTCCGCCTCCAAGGGCGGCTCCGCCATACGGGAATGGCAGCCCGGCGGCGCGTATCTGACGGATGCCCTGGAGCGCCTGGAAACAGCGGAACGATATTTTTCCCGCCATGCTGTTTCCATCCGGCATCGCTTCGTTCTCTGGTGCCAGGGGGAGACAGACGGGGATCTGGGAACTTCACCGGAAGCCTACGAAGCAGGCTTTCTCTCCCTGCAAAACGCCCTCCTCACTCACGGCATGGAGCATCTCTTCCTCATCCGGATCGGCTGCTTTAACGACATGTCACAGAAAGCCGGAAGCCCGGATGACCGCAGCCGGGAAGACGCCGTTCTGAGGAGTGCCTCCCTGAAGGACGCCGTTCTGGAGAACTCCCCCCTGAAGAACACCGCTCCGAAAGATGCCGCTTCAGCCGCTTCTGTACCGGGACCTGCCGAAGACGGGGATCGAAAGCTGACGGTTCCCGACTACGCGCCCATCCGCGCCGCACAGGAGCATCTGGCGCTCACCTGCCCGGATGTGACCATGGTTTCCCGCCTTTTCTCCGGAATGCGCGAGCGGGGGCTGATGAAGGATGCATTTCACTATTATCAGCATGCCTACAATCTGGTCGGAGAAGACGCCGGACGGCATGCCGCAGAATACGTCAGAAACCTGCCGGCGGACAGATAACGAAAGGACAGCTCAGAATGAACACAGACAGAACGACAGACTCCATTCCCTATTATGCTCCCTACCGCACACCCTTTCCCATGAAGCAGCTTCCGGAACCGGCCTTCGCGGACCGTGAGGTCTTAAGTTCCTCCTGCTCCTCCATCCAGGCCGCGGTGGACCGCTGCGCCGCGCTGGGCGGAGGCACGGTCCGGGTACCCGCAGGCCGCTGGGGATCCGCCGCCATCCACCTGAAGAGCGGCATCCGCCTCTTCCTGGAAAAAAATGCCGTCATCTGCTTCAGCGGCAGGCCGACGGACTATCTTCCGCCGGTTTTCACCCGCTGGGAAGGAACGGAATGCTATAATTATTCTCCCCTCATCTATGCGGACGGCTGTGAAAATATCGCGGTCTCGGGAGAAGGCACCCTGCTGGGAAACGGCTTCGCCTGGTGGCACTGGAAGAAGCTGCAGCAGAAGGCGGCGGATCGTCTGTGCGGAAGCGAAGCGGACGGGATCCCCGTGAGCGAACGCGTCTACGGGACGGAAGAAGCTGCCCTGCGCCCCTCCTTCCTGCAGTTCATCAACTGCCGCAATGTCCTCCTGGAAAACATCACCGTCCTGAGCGGCCCCCAGTGGACGCTCCATCCCGTATACTGTGAAAACGTGATCGTCCGCGGCGTCCATGTACATACGGAAGGTCCCAACACGGACGGGCTGAATCCGGATTCCTGCCGGAACGTGCTCATAGAGGACTGCGATTTTTACACGGGAGACGACTGCATCGCCATCAACTCCGGCATCAACGAGGACGGTTGGCGGGTGAACCGTCCCTGTGAAAACATCCTCATCCGGCGCTGCCGCATGACGGGAGGCCACGGCGGCCTGGTCATTGGAAGCGCCGTATCCGGCGGCGTGCGAAATGTCTATGCCCACGACTGCGATATTTCCGGCACCATGCAGGGGATCCGCCTGAAATCCATGCGCGGACGGGGTGGATATGTGGAGCATGTTCTTTTCGAGGACATCCGGGTAAGTGACATCACCCATGAGGCAGTCACGGTGAGCATGTTCTATCCCTACAGCACCGTGGTCCCCAGAAGCGAGACTCCCTCCTCCTTCCGGGATATCGTCATCCGCCGGGTGCATGGTTCCAGCCTGAAAACGGGGATCGAACTGAAAGGGCTTCCGGAGCGGAAGCTTTCTGATGTCCGCCTGGAAGACATCCGTCTCAGCGCGCCGGACGTTTTTGTCTGCGCTGACGTGGAAGGGCTTGTGATGGATAGGGTAAGGGTGACTGACTAGAACGCCGCCCGCTCCCTTCCCTCTTTTCGCGGCCGAGGGGAATCCGGCGCGCCGGCAGAGGTCCGCATCTGTCTTCCGTCAGGCAGAAGGCAGACCGAAATCGTACCGCCGGAAGGCACCTCATCCGGCGTTTCCAGACAGCCATCCTCGGACAACACCTTCGCTGACCTTTGCCGCTTTGGCAATCTTTTCCACAGACATTCCCATGGCGGAAAGAGAGACTGCCATTTCCTGTTTCCCGGCCAGAATGCCTTTCTGAACCCCTTCCTGTATCATTTCATCGAGTCCCTTACACATATTGAATCCTCCCTTCTTTGTCTGATATTGAGGCGTCAGAATTTCCTGCAGCCGGGGAGAATGGGTCAGTTCCGCCAGCGCATTCACCGCCGTTTTGGAGACGTTATTGAAATAAATAATCTGGGAATCTGGCATAGAGTTTCTGAAAGTTCGTCAGAAAGGGCGAAAAGAAATGCCCTGACGAAAGCCGAACGGCTTAAAAAACAGAATTTTATGCTTATCTGGATTGTAGCATCTTTCGACCGGGCAGGCAAGCAGAAGTTTATTTTCATTCCCGCGTCTGTTCTCTCCAAGCTTACAGTTCCGCCTTCGGCAGAATCGTAACGGCATCCGGCCATTCCAATCGCTTCGCGATGGGCCGGATGCTTCCTGCCGGTACGTTTTCGTACGGTCTGCG
>CALWGL010000317.1 GCA_944380025.1 uncultured Lachnospiraceae bacterium | reverse complement strand
CGCTCGTCCAGCGCTCCCGCAAGAAGCGCCGTCTTCCCCAGCCGGGAATGTCCCACTATGCCGACGCGCTCATGGTCGATCTGAGGAAGCGTCACTGCATAATCCATCACCCGGCTGGCCGCCCAGGCCCACAGGCCGATTTTTCCGCACTGCGTTTTCTCTCTTTTTCCGTCGGGATAGATCACGCCCGCCAGTCCGTTGGCAAAATCCCCGTCGTCGGAGGTCACGTCCTGATAGCAGAAATGAAGGACCGCAAAGCCGTTGTCCAGGATCTCCTCCGCCGGGAACGACAGATCCGGAATCCGGTCGGTAAAGCTGATGTAGATAAAGCAGGGAACCGGCTTCCCTTCTTTCTCTCCCGCTTCCGCTTTTCCCGGCTGCCCTGCCTGAACCGGATACATCAGAGTCACCGGAAACGAAAAAATCCCGTTTTCGGTATCACAGTTCAGCCTCAGCTTTTTCAGAACCGCTTTTCCCGCGCAGAAGGCCAAGTCCTCCTCTTCCTCCCCGGCGGTCACGGAAACCGGCGCGGGAGGCAGGAAGCCGTATTCCTCTGACAGAAGAAGGTTCAGAAGCTGCGTCCGGTCAAGGCCGTCCGGTTTGGGAAGCTTTTGCAATAATTCAGTATTCATAATCCCCTCCAGAATAGATGAACCGTCATCGTTTATGTTCAGTATACTGCCGGGGACCGTTTTTTTCAATCCTTCATCCTCCGCCTCCCGCATACCTCCTGATTCCCGCCTCCACCGACCGCTTCGCTCCGTACAGAAACAGCGCGCAGACAGCGGCCTGCAGCAGCACGCCCCCTGGGCCTGTCCGGCCCAGCATCACACGGACCGGAATATTCGCGATGGGAATCGCCGGAATGGCGAACAGAAAGCATCCCAGGAAAAGCCGCCGGGAAAACAGCTCCTGCGGTTTCTCTGAAATGTTCATCAGGATATAATAGATATTGTTCAGTCCGCTCACCCGGACAAAGTGAAAAGCCAGAGAATACAGACACACCATGAAAGCTGAAAGAATAGCAAGCCCCATAAGGCAGAGAAGCAGATACAGAAGGAAGCGCCATAAGGAGACGGCCCTGCCCAGCCGTTTCAGATTTACCGCCAGGATCACGGCAGGACAGAACGCGCTCAGAAGGCTGGAAAAATCCACCTTCCCCGTATTGATCTGATACAGAATCCCAACAGGCCGCAGGAGCATGTGGTCAAAGCTTCCATCCGCAATTCCTTCCACAAACCGCAGCTGATTCCCATTGACAAACGCCCGGAAAAGCTGGTTTACGACCATGGAGGTGCCAATCAGCACCAGCATCTCCTCCTGGCTCCATCCGCCTATTTCTTCCACGCTCCCGTAAATAAAATTCATACACGCGACATGCAGCAGCGTGTTAATGATGCTCTGAATCAGCATCAGGATAAAATTGGCCCGAAAAATCGATGCCGCCATCAGCGACAGCTTCGCCTGCATAAAAAAGATCCGGATTCTCCTCATATCTGCGTTTTCTCCTCTCCCTGTAAGCTTCCTTCCTATGGCCTTCCTGCACTGCAGCCTGATACGATTTACGCCCATCAGACGGATTCCCGTCAGGCTCCTACGGAAGAATACCGTTTCAGTCCCGCTCTCCACACCGCTTCCTTCAGGATTCCCAGAATCACGCACCAGACCGCATGGTTCAGAAGAAGGTTCCACTGCGCAGAAGCAGAGTACTGCCCCAGAAGGATTTTGGTCGGAAGATATCCCCAGGAGGCCGTGGGCAGAATTTCCAGTGCAGAAAGCCAGCCCTCCGGGAAAAAATCCAGGGGGAGAAACATTCCGGAAAGGAAGTTAAAGATCACCATGAAAGACCATATCACCGCGCTTCCTTCTTCCGTCCAGAAGGAAAGGAAGCCGAGAAGCGACCACACCAGATGACTGCTTACGCTGGAAAGAAGCAGCATCGCGATAACACCGGGGATCCGTTCCGGCCCGAAATTCCAGGATGCCTGCATGGAAAATATCGTTCCTGCCGCCAGGATAAACAGCGCGGCCGGCAGCATTCCCGTCGCCGCCAGCGCCAGATTTCTCACATAGATCATTCCGCCGATCCGCCAGGGCTTTAAGAGCTTCGCGGCCAGCGTTCCGTTTTTGATGGAGGACACATATTCCCAGCTGCTTCCCGTGAGATTAAACTGCCGCAGTACGCTGTTTGCCAGATAATAGATCACCATATCCGCGGCAGTGTAGTTCTGCAGTCTGTCCGTTCCGGCGCTTTTATAGATCAGCATCCAGAACAGCACCGTGATCAGCAGATCCGCATTGGAAAACAAAAGCTCCACAACCGTATTAAACCGATAATGAAACGACATTTTCAGAAGAAGGATGAGCTGATAAAAATATTTTTTCATTGGCCCTCTCCCTCCAGCAGTCCTTTCATGGTTTCCCGGAAGGAACCGCTCTTTTTCTTCAGTTCCTCCACATTCCGTTCATGAGCCAGCCTCCCCTTTTTCAGGATCAGAACCCGATCACAGGTATTCTCTATATCGGCCATATCGTGGCTGGTCAGCAAAATGGAGGCCCCCTTTTCCCTCCGATACTCCCGAATGAAATCCCGAATCGCGTCCTGACTTCCGATGTCCAGTCCGATCGTCGGTTCATCCAGAAAGATGAGCCGTGGGCTGTACAGAAAACTGTTCACCAGCTCCACCTTCATCCGTTCTCCCAGGGAAAGTCTCCGTACCTGCGTATTCAGAAGGGAAGCGTTCAGTCTCAGCATCTCTGTCAGCCGTTTCAGATTTTCCCTGTACTCCCGATCCGGAATGCCGTATAACAGCTTCTGGTAAGCGAAGGTATCCGCCGCAGGCAGATCCCAGTTCATATCGCTTTTGTTTCCCATCACAAACGCGATCTTTTTCAGAAACTCTCTCTTCCGTTTCCATGGTTCCTCTCCCATCACAGACAGGCTTCCGCCGGATGGATACAGAATACCGCTCAGCATTTTCAGCGTGGTGGTCTTGCCCGCTCCGTTCTCTCCCAGCAGACCGACCGCTTCCCCTTCTCCCATGGAAAAACTGAGGCCGGATACCGCTTCTTTCTCTGCATACTTTCTGTGAAAAAAATCTGCGATGCTGTTTCTGAAACCCTCCGGCTTTTCATGCGTCCGATAAATTTTCGACAGGTTTACCGCCTGAACCACTTCCATCATATCAATCCCCATTCCCTTTTTTAAATCAGTATCAGCTGCTCCCTCCTGTGGATCAGCTCCTGCAAAATAGATGCGTTGATCTCCGCAAGGCGCGCATATTTTTCCCTTTCCGAAAAATATGCCGTACAGATCAGCTGAATGGAAAGGACCGCCCAGGGAGCCGCCTTCCTCTCCTCTGCGGTCAGGTGTGCTTCCCTGTCATATCCC
>CALWGL010000316.1 GCA_944380025.1 uncultured Lachnospiraceae bacterium | reverse complement strand
TACCGCTGGCAGAATTACGGCTCCAGCTACCTTCCCAGCGAGCTGAACGCGGCCTACCTCTACGCCCAGCTGGAGCTGGCGGATCAGATCACCGCCGCCCGTCTTGCCGTCTGGGAGCAGTACCGGGAAGAGCTTTCCTGCCTGCAGGAGGCGGGGATTGTAGAGCTTCCTTACGTGCCGGAGCACTGTAAGCAGAACGGGCACATGTTCTATGTGAAGACGAAGGATATGGCGGAGCGGACGGCGCTGATCGATTTCCTGAAGAAGAACGGCATTCTGGCCGTGTTCCATTATGTGCCGCTGCACTCCGCGCCCGCGGGCCTGAAGTACGGCCGGTTCCACGGGGAGGACCGATACACCACGAAGGAGAGCGAGCGGCTTCTGCGCCTGCCTCTGTATTACGGGCTGACGCGGAATCAGGTGAGCGAGATCTGCGGCAGAGTAAAGGAATTCTATGGACGTTAAACGGAGAAAATGCGCCGGCTTTCTGAAAAAAGGGGAGGACTGGCTGATCCCGGGCTTCTGCTGCCTGATCCTGTTTCTCGCGGCGGGCCTGGCCTGGGATTATTATTATGACCTGAACGACGATGTGCTGATCCGGGACATCCTCTCCGGCGTCTACACCGGAGAGCCGGAGGCCCTGACCGCTCAGCTTCTGTGGCCGCTCGGCGCCCTGCTTGCGGGCCTGTACCGCCTGCTTCCGGGACTGCCTGTCTTTGGGGCCTTTCTCTGGCTGTGCCAGGCGGGGAGCGTTTTCCTGATCCTGCGGCGGAGCCTTCTCTGGCTGGAGGCGCGTGCGGGCGGGAAAACGCCGGCGTTCTCCGGACAGGACGGCGCGGAAATGCCGGCGTTCTCCGGACAGGACGGCGAGGACTGTCCGTCCTGCCCGGTCTGGAAGAAGCTTCTGCTGTGTTCTGCGGAAACCCTGCTTGCGGCGGTCTGCCTGCTGTACCACCTGGTATTCGTCCAGTACACGGTGACGGCGGGGCTCCTTGCGGCGGCGGCGGTCTTTTATTTCCTGACGGTTCCACGAAACCCTGCGGTTTCGGAAAAGGAAGAAAGCGTCGTCTCCTTCTGGCTCCGGTGTCTGCCCGCGGCGCTTCTGTTCTGGCTCGCCTTCTGCCTGCGAAGCGAGATGGGGCTTCTCCTTCTGCCGCTGGCGTGCGTGGCGGGGATCTGGAAGTGGTCGGACTGCCGCCCTGTTTTCACGAAAGAAAAGATTGCTTCCTTTGCGGGATTTTTCGGCTGGATCGCGGCGGGGCTTCTGGTCTGCCTGGGGGCGGACCGGCTGGCCTGTTCGGATCCGGGCTGGCGGGAGTTTGAGCGGCTGTTCGACGCCAGAACGGAGGTCTATGATTTTTATGACGCCGGGCTTCGTTCCTGGGAGGACAACCGGGATTTTTACGAAGCGCTTGGGCTTTCGCAGGAGCAGTGCGAGCTGCTCTCCAACTATAACTTTGGAGCGGACGACGCCATTGACGCTTCCGTGATGGAACAGGCGGCGGCATACGGAAGGAACACGCAGGGAGCTTTCGCGCACAGTCTTTCGGAAGGCGTGTGGCTCTATGCTCAGCGTCTGAGAAACAACCGCGCCATCGTGCCGGACGATCAGCTTCCCTGGCTGCTTCCGGAAGCGGGGCTTGCGGCGCTGCTTCTCGCGGCGGCCGCGGGGGAATGGATCGGACGGCTCCGGCGGAGAAAGGGCGGCGTCGGGCAGACGGGGACTTCTGACGCGGCCGCCGGCAGCCGGGGAGGCAGTTCCTGCCGCCGGACCGGCATTTTCTGGAAGCTTCTGCTTCTGGGCGCGGTGCGAAGCGGCCTGTGGATGTATCTCATCCTGCGGGAACGGGTGCCGGAGCGGATCAGCCATCCCCTGTATTTCTGCGAGCTGATCCTGCTTGGCTGGCTGCTTCTGGACGCCATGGCCGGCGGATTTCGGGCCGGGGCGGGAAGCCCTCTGGCCGGGATGGAAAGCCCTCTGGCCGGGACGGAGAGACCTCTGGCCGGGACGGAAAGACCTCTGGCCGGGACGGGAAGACTTTGTGCCGTGACGTCTGCGGCGGCCGGAAGGCCATCGGCTGTTCTGCCAACGGAGAATGGGAGGCTTTCGAGAGCACTGCCCGCGGCGGCAGCGCTGTTCTGCCTGGCGGCGGGGATCTGCTTCCTTCCCGGACAGGCGGAACGCACGCAGGCGGAGTCCCTCCGCAGACAGCAGGTGAACGCGGTGAATCTGGCGGCCCTTTCCTATTATGAGGAGCACGGGGAGCTTCTGTACCTGGCGGATGTGATGTCCACCGTGGATTTTTCGGAGAAGCTGTTTTCGGAAAAATCCCGCCCGGGAAATTATGACCTTCTGGGCGGATGGCTGTGCAAAAGCCCCCACAGCGAAAAGAAGCTTGCCGTCTTCGGATATGAGAGCATGGGGCAGGCCGTGTCGGAAGGAGAAAACGTCCGGTTCGCGGGAGAACCGGAGACGGACTGGAGCTGGCTGACAGCGCTGCTTGCAGAACAGGGAAAGAACGCTGTCCTGACGCTGGAGGAGGAGATCACGGCGGAGGGAAGGAGCCTGTATATCTGGAGGCTGGAAAGGAATCTATGAAAAAAGAAGCAAGGATCGATCTGGGGCCGGTCTATTTCCGGCCGATCACCCTGGAGGATACGGACCGGATCATAGGCTGGCGCAATTCCGACCGGGTGAGGAGGAATTTCATCGACCAGAGACCCTTCACCAGGCAGGGGCATCTGAACTGGCTGGAAACGAGAGTGGCTGCCGGAGAGGTGGTTCAGTTCATTCTCTGCGAGAAGGAGACGGACAGGCCGGTGGGCAGCGTTTACATCCGGGATATCGACCGGAAGAATGAAAAGGGAGAGTACGGGATCTTCATCGGAGAAGCGGACGCGGCGGGAAAGGGCTACGGCACGCTGGCGGCAAAGGGTGCCATCGCCTTCGCACGGGATGTGCTGAAGCTTCACAAGCTGTCCCTGCGTGTGTTCGCGGACAATACGGCGGCGGTGAGAAGCTACGAAAAGGCCGGCTTCCGGAGGGAGGCCCTTTTAAAGGACGAGATCAGAAATGAGGACGGAAGCCGGAGGGATCTGATCCTGATGGCGGTCCTGTTCCCGGAAAACAGATAGATGGAGAAAGATATCATCATGAAAAAGCTGGTCAGCATTGTGATCCCCTGCTATCGCTCGGAAACGATGATCGCGGGCGTGGTCGCGGATATCGACAGGGAAATGGAAAAACTGAAGGACAGGTACGCGTATGAGATCATTCTGGTGAACGACTGCTCGCCGGACGCCACCTTCGAGGCGATCCGCGGACTCTGCCGGGAGAAGCCCTATATCACCGGCGTGAACCTGGCGCGGAATTTCGGGCAGCACGCGGCGCTGATGGCGGGCTTCCGGC
>CALWGL010000315.1 GCA_944380025.1 uncultured Lachnospiraceae bacterium | reverse complement strand
GCGCGCTGCAGTCCGCGCCGAAGTTAAAAAGAGCCCGCCGTTCCGTCTCAAAGGCGAGCCGGGTCACGGGGTCGTCAATGCCTGCCGCGAGCCGCATCACAGAGCGGACAGCCGCAGCAGTTTTGTCTGCCGTTCTCTCTGCCGCTTCCTCCTCCGGTCTTTCCCAGTCCGCGCAGCGCCCTTCCACGGCGATGATCCCCTGACAGGCGGCGGGAAGAAACACGTCCTCCGGTATCGGCAGAAACCAAAAGTGCTCCCGCTCCCGTTCCGGAATCCCCAGCCGGTCCAGACCGGCTTTTGCCAGAATGAGCCCGTCATATCCACCGTCCCGCAGTTTTTTCAGCCTGCTGTCCACATTCCCCCGGATCAGTGAAAACTGCGCCTGCGGACAAAGCCGTTTCCCGTAAAGCTGCCGCCGCAGGCTGCCCGTGCCGATCACAGACCCTGGGGGAAGGGACGCAAAGACCTGCAGCGCCGCTTCGGCGCTTTTTTCCGTATTCTGTCCGCAAAATGCGCCGCCCGCGTCCGTCCTGCCAGGCGCCGGCACGCCGCCCTCTGTCTTCCGGGGCAGCACCAGCACATCCCCGGCATCCGCCCGCGGCAGGACGGCCAGGATGTCCAGCCCCTCCGCCAGACACACCGGCAGATCCTTCGCGCTGTGCACCGCCAGGTCGATGCGTCCCTCCAGAAGGGCCGCTTCAAATTCCGAAACAAACACGCCCTTCTGCCCCACCTGAGAAAGCGGCCTGTCCTGCACCTGATCTCCTCTGGTGCGCAGGATCACCAGCTCCGTCCGCAGCCCCGGCCAGGCCGTCCGGAGCGCCTGCTCTACGGAAGCCGCCTGCTCCAGCGCCAGCCGGCTTCCACGGGTACCGATCCTCAGTTTTTTTCCGTTCCCTTCCGCCATCCTTCTGAACCCTTTCCTTCTGTTTCCGTCCCTTTCTCCCGGAGAAACGTTTCCAGAAGCCCTTCCAGCTCCCCGTCCTCCAGCTGAAAATCCTTTTCCTCACACCAGGCAAAAAGCCGTTTCAGAAAAGCCGCCCGCTCCTCTGCCTCCGGCATGTTCTCCTTCACACGGTCCCGCAGCGCTCCCAGCTGTTCCACCGCGTCTCCCATCTCCTGCGGCAGCATCCGCTCCATTTTCCGGCGAAGCCAGGAGGCCGCCGCCGGGCTGCAGCCTCCAGTGGAGATCCCCACGGTCACCGGCCCCCGCCGGACCAGCGCCGGAAAATAAAAGCTGCAGTTCTTCCGGTCGTCCGCCGCGTTGATCAGGATCCCCTTCTCCCGGCACAGCTCCGCCGCCCAGGCATTCGTTTCCGGGCTGTCCGTGGCGGCGATCACAAAAAAAGCTCCCTCCAGATCCTCCTTCTGTGCCGCACGGCAGATCAGCCGAAGCCCGCCGGGTTCTTTTTCTCCGGCTTCAGCCAGACGTCTGATCTCTTCGCAGATGACGGGCGCGATGCAGACCAGCCGCGGTGAAAAGGGAAGCAGGGCCGCGATCTTCCCGGCGGCGATCCTCCCGCCGCCGATCACCACGCCCCGCTTTCCCGCAATGTCCATATAAAAAGGAAAATGTGCCATCCCGCTCTCCCTCCCGGTCTTTGGCGAACCATGCGCGATCCGGCTCACAGTTCAGACGTCTCCTCCTTCAGCGCCTGAAGGACTGCCTTCAGGGACGCCGCATCCAGCCGGTCCTTCAGCCAGAACAGGAAGCGATCCACGGAATATCCCGCAAACCGCTCCCGGATCCGCTCCAGCTCTCCCGCCGTTTCATGAAAAAGAAGGGATTTGTACAGCTCCTCCAGCTCCTCCTCCAGAAGCGCCCAGGCATCCTGCACCGCCTGCTGCTTTTTCCTGTTGTTTTCCTCCGCCAGCCGTTCAAAATCATCCATTCCCACCACCCGGCAGCCCGGAAGGGACGCGATCTGCCGGTCGATATCCGCCGGCACCGCGATGTCGATGAACAGGCGCCTTTTCTCTCCCCTGGAGCTTTCTGTCATTCCGGCGCCTTCCGCCGTTTCGGAGCCTTCCGCCGTACCCGGCCCCCTCAGGTATTCTTCCGCTTCTCCTGCAGTAAAGGTATAATGGGGACTCTCCGTGGCGGATACGATCACGTCAGCCCGTTCCAGAAACCGGTAACGCTCCCGGTAATCCACGACCGACAGGCGGCTGCTTTCCCGTTCTCCCAGACCGTGGCTGCGCCGCGTGGCGTATACATGAATGTTCTCCCGCGCCAGCAGGTTTTTCAGGATGCTCCCTCCCATTTTTCCGCTGCCGCCGACGAGAAGCACCTGCAGCTTTGTTTTCTCCCCCTTCTTCCCGCCGGTTTTCCTGACAGGCATATTCCCCGGTCCGTCCGGCCCGGCGGCCGACGCCGCTTTTTCCTCCTCCAGAAGCCTTTCAAACCGGAAGATCTCCGCACAGGCAAGGGTCGCTGCGGAGACCGAGGTTTTGGACAGGAGGGTCCTGGTCTTGATCTTCTTGGCGCAGGCCAGGGCCCCCTGAAAAACGGTGTTCAGCTCCCGCCCGCAGCGTCCTCTTTCCGCAGAAAACAGATAGGCCGCCCGTACCTGCCCCAGGATCTCATCCTCTCCCACTACCATGGAATCCATTCCGCAGGCGACCCGGTACAGATGGGCGCAGGCCTTCTCTCCGGCAAAACGCCCCGCGATCCGCCGCACCTGCGTGACCGCCATGCCGCTCTTTCGGGCAAGCAGCTCCTCCAGCCGTTCCAGGCTGCCTTCCCCCGCCGCATATACCTCCGTCCGGTTGCAGGTGAACAGCAGGACCGCTTCTCCCGCCTCTTCCAGAAAGGCTTCCCGCTCCGCTGTTCCCGCCTCTCCCGCCGGAAATGCAAAACGCTTCCGGATCTCCTCCGGTGCGGAGCGGAAGCTGATGCTGATACATTCCATGATATTCTCCATTCCGGGTGTTCCGGGAAAGAGAGTAAGATCGCCCGGAATACTCATCTGTCTTATCCTTCTGATTTTATCATACCGGAGGGGAGATTTCCAAGGGTGCTTTTTGAAGGGGATGTGCGGGGATAGGGATTCTGTATGAATGGGTCAAAAATTTAAAATTTTAGTTACACAATATCTCATATCTGTGCTTTAAAAATTGTTGATATCGGGACGCTTCTATGGCATAATATTTTCCGAACACAGTATCAATAAGCTGTGACTTGAAAGTTGGTGAACAAATGGACAAAAAGGAAACCATAAAAAACATAATAAATAGCAACGACGGTATTGCAAAAACCGCTGATTTTGTTGCCGAAGGACTTACCAACTATGATGTAGCCAAGCTATGCAAAGAGGGTTATCTTGAGCGCATCAGACACGGCTATTATCAGCTCGCCGGGCAGGAAGACATAAAGGAAGAACAGGTGCTTGCCACTCTCCTTCCCGAAAGCATCGTATGCGTGGAATCGGCGCTGTTTTATTACGG
>CALWGL010000314.1 GCA_944380025.1 uncultured Lachnospiraceae bacterium | reverse complement strand
CGGCTCCATGGTCAAGCGGTTAAGACATCGCCCTTTCACGGCGGTAACACGGGTTCGATTCCCGTTGGAGTCATTTTGCTTCGCAGGAAGGACGGATTGGACCGGATTTCGCTGCAGCGGTCATGCCGATGTGGCTCAATTGGCAGAGCAGCTGATTTGTAATCAGCAGGTTATCGGTTCGAGTCCGATCATCGGCTTATATTCTGGATGATTTCAGAGTATATTGAATCCGAAAGGGTTTGCGGACCTTTAGCTCAGTTGGTTAGAGCAACCGGCTCATAACCGGTCGGTCCTGGGTTCGAGTCCCCGAAGGTCCATTTTCAATAAAATATCTGGCCCAGTGGCTCAGTTGGTTAGAGCGCCGCCCTGTCACGGCGGAGGTCGTCGGTTCGAGTCCGATCTGGGTCGTAGAAAAAGCTTTTGGACAGATGTTCAAAGGCTTTTTTATCATTCCAATACTGCTGAAGGCCTGTTCTCAGCAGAGGTGGATGAGGGAAATAAAGGGGGAAAATCGGATGAGATCATTAAAGCTGCCTGCGATCATTCTGATGCTGTGGCCTTACCTGGGGATCGCGCTTCTGTATCTGCCGGGAGATACGGCACGGACGGTTCTTTTTCTGATGTATATTCCGCTCACTCTTGCAGTGTACGGGATGAATATTGCCTGCGCCTGCTGCTGGAAGGGGGAGGCAGAGCGGCTTGCTTTCTGGGATCTTCTGATCAAGCTGGCGCATATCCCCTTTCATCTGACTTTGTTTCTGGTTGGGCTGCTGTTCCTGCTGGCGATGGTGGTGCCGGCCCTGATCTTTGTTTCTCCCATTGTGGCCATGGTCTTTGCCGTGATCTGCTGGCTGCTGATGCTGACCACGTCCTCTTACGGTCTGAATGCGGTCGTCAGAGGAAAACGGGAAGGGACGCTTTCCGGCCGCGCGGCGGTTGTGCTCGGGATCCTGCATCTGTTTTTCGTGGCGGATGTGATCGGGGCGGTCATCCTTTTGATCAGACTGAGAAAAAGAAAAAAGTTATCATAAAAGAAAGCCGGCGCATTCCGATGGAGAAGCCCCATGGGAATGCGCCGGTTTTTTATGCGCGATACGCTCCGCCGGCGGCCGGAGAACAGCTTTTTGCTGTGAGACGGCCGGGCATCGCGGAAATCGGACCGGGGAAGATCAGCGGGATACGGCCATCGTCTTCAGCCTTCCCATCATTTTTTCCACGGGCGGAAGAGCGAGAAGGATGACGGTGAGAATGGCTTCCGGCAGGATATAGCTTAAGTTGTACAGGGTGGAAGCCCACATGGCGGCCACGTTTCCGCCGAAGGAGCCAACGTAGGCCGTATAGAAAATGAAGCCGGAGATCTCATGGAAGAAGAAGCGGCCGATGACTCCCACGATGTATCCCTTGAGCAGACCGTGCTTCGACTTGCTGAAGAAGCCGGAAAGGCCGAGGGCTCCGAAGGCCAGCGGATAGTCCAGAAGGACCTGTGCGGGATGCACCACATAGGGGCCGGTGATGAACTGGAGAACGCCGTAGGCAAGGGCGGCGATGATGCCCACCTTCGGTCCGTACCAGTAGCCGATGAGGCAGACGATCAGCATGGAAAAGAGGGTGACGGAGCCGCCGTTCGGAAGGCTGGGCAGCTTGATGACGGTGGCGATCACGGTCGCGAGAGCGATGGCGACGCCGGAAAAGACGATCTGTCTGATGGTGATGGAACTTTTGTTCATAAAAAAACCTCCCTGGTATTCTGTACGCAAAGGGAGATTCGGAAAAGCTGCGTTCAGATACAGAAGCTGCTTTTGCCGCCTGTACGGGCATGCAAAAAACAACTCCGGCGAAAGGAAATATCTCTCTGTCCGACATGTCCTTTCGTGGTCTGATCTGCACTGATCCGCTTCCTTACGCCGGCATTATCCGGGTCAAGTGGTAAGGGTCAGAGATTTCCGTGGAAATCTCAGTCTCAGCAATCGGCTCCCCTAGCGTGCATCAATATGTAAAATACTTTTTTACTATAAGGTCTTAACGGGGGAATGTCAAGGAAAAATTCCAGCCGCAGGGAACGGCATACCTTTGACTTCCCGGGCGGACTCTGCTATAGTGGGAAAATGGAGTTCGCCGGTCTGGCGGATGTGAATGGAATGCCGCCTGCGGCGGCAAGACTGGAGGCGTGCATGACACTGCGTGTCCTGCCGGGGAATGGCTTCGCCATTCCTGGAATTTATTGCCGCCTGCGGCGGTAAGACTGGAGGAAGCGATGTTTCAGTATATTTTGTTCGATCTGGACGGGACGCTGACGGATCCGAAGCCGGGCATCACGGGCTGCGTGCAGTATGCGCTGCATGCAATGGGGATCGAGGAGCCGGATCTGGATAAGCTTGAGGTGTTTATCGGGCCGCCGCTGGTGGAAAGCTTTATGGAGTTTTACGGGATGGAGAGGCGGCTTGCGGACCGGGCGGTGGAAAAGTACCGGGAGCGGTTTGCGGTGACGGGGATTTATGAAAACGAGCTGTACCCCGGCATGAAGGAGATGCTGGCTGCGCTGAAGGAGGCGGGCTGCCGTCTCGCCGTGGCCTCCAGCAAGCCGGAGCCCTTTGTGAAGCGGATCCTGGAGCATTTTGATATCGCGCAGTATTTTGACGAGGCGGTGGGAAGCGGACTGGACGGTTCTCTGGCACAGAAGGAGGATGTGGTGCGGGAGGCGCTTCGCCGGCTCGGAGAAAAAGCAGGGCAGACGGACGACATGAGGCAGAAGGCAGGCTTGCTGGATGCTGTGATGGTGGGAGACCGGAGGTTTGATGTGACCGGCGCGCGGGCGCTGGGGCTTCGCTGTATCGGCGTATCCTTCGGTTATGCGCAGCCGGGAGAGCTGGAGGAGGCGGGAGCCTGGCGGATCGCGGATGATGTGGAAACGCTGGGAAGGATCCTGCTGGAGGAATCGTGAGAAAGAAAGGAATCGGAGAGAAAAAGGCAGGAATGGGAAGCGTCTGCCGGACAGCAGGTCTGCTGATCGCCGCGCTGCTCGCCTGTGAGGCAGGAAAGCTGCTGGGCGGGCTGTGCGCGCAGCTGCTTTCCGCTTTTGCGGGCGGGCTGTGCGCGCGGCTGTTTCCGGATTTTTCCGGCGGATGGGGCGGGCAGCTGCTTCCTGGATCTTCCGGCGGGCTTTCGGATATCTCCGGCTGGAAAAACGGGCTGGAAAGCATATTCATGCAGCTTGGGGGAGGGATCCCGGCATATCTGATCTGGAAAAGGGAAGGAAAGAGGGAGAAGCAGTGCGGCGCGGGAAAAGGCAGAGGCCTGCGGATCCTGCTGCCTGCCTCCGCAGCGTGGGCGCTGGGGCTGAATCTGCTGCTGGCCCTGATCGGGCTTCCGGAACTTTTTCCGGGTTTTCAGGAAACGGCGGCCGCGCAGGCGGCAGTGCCTTTGGGAGCGGGGATCCTGCTTTACGGGAT
>CALWGL010000313.1 GCA_944380025.1 uncultured Lachnospiraceae bacterium | reverse complement strand
TCCGAGGCAGACCACCGTTACCTTATCGCCAAGGCTCAGCACATCCTCCACCCGGTTGATCCGCTGCTTGGCGATCTTGGAAATGTGAACCAGTCCTTCCTTGCCGGGAGCGAACTCAATAAACGCGCCGAACTCTTTGATACTCACAACGGTTCCCTGGAAGATCTGTCCCTCCTGGAACTCCGTGGTGATGATCTTGATCATTTCCATCGCCTTATTCATCATTTCCTGATCGGTTCCGCAGATGGATACGTTGCCGTCATCTGTGATATCGATCTTCACGCCGGTGCGGGCAATGATCTCGTTGATGGTCTTGCCTCTCTGGCCGACCACATCGCCAATCTTCTCCGGATCGATCTGCATGGAGATGATCTTCGGAGCGTAAGGGCCCACCTCCGGTCTGGGATGTGCGATGCAGGGCGTCATGATCTCATTGAGGATATATTCTCTCGCCTCTTTGGTCCTCGCGATGGCCTCCTCCACAATGGGCCTGGTCAGACCGTGGATCTTGATATCCATCTGAATGGCCGTGATCCCGTCATGGGTTCCCGCCACCTTGAAGTCCATATCTCCGAAGAAGTCCTCCAGTCCCTGGATATCGGTCAGCACGATGTAATCGTCATCCGTCTCTCCGGTCACAAGGCCGCAGGAAATGCCTGCCACCTGCTTTTTGATTGGAACGCCGGCCGCCATCAGGGACATGGTGGAAGCACAGATGGAAGCCTGAGAGGTGGAACCGTTGGATTCAAAGGTCTCGGACACGGTACGGATCGCATAAGGGAAATCCTCCTCGGAAGGAAGCACCGGAACCAGTGCCTTCTCCGCCAGCGCGCCGTGGCCGATCTCACGTCTTCCCGGTCCTCTGGAGGGCTTGGTCTCTCCTACGGAGTAGGACGGGAAATTATAATGGTGCATATATCTCTTGCTGACTTCATTTTCATCCAGGCCGTCGATCCGCTGCATCTCGGAAAGAGGCGCCAGCGTGGTGACGGTGCAGATCTGAGTCTGTCCGCGGGTAAACATGGCGGAGCCGTGCACTCTGGGAATGATATCAACCTCGGCGGCAAGCGGACGGATCTGGTTGATGGCACGGCCGTCCGGACGCTTGTGATCCTTCAGGATCATCTTGCGCACCGTCTTCTTCTGATACTGGTAGATCGCCTCGCCCAGCAGAGGAAGCCACTCCTCCTTATCGGCCAGAGCCTCCTCCAGCCTTGCGGTGATCTGGCGGATGTTTTCCTCACGAACCTGCTTCACATCGGTAAATACCGCTTCTTCCATCTCCGCGGGGGGAACGATCTCACGGATCGCCTCAAACAGCTCCTCCGGAACGGCGCAGCTGGTATAGGTGTGCTTTTCCTTTCCCACCTCGGCGACGATATCGTTGATGAACGCGATCAGCTTCTGGTTCACATCATGGGCCAGATAGATCGCTTCGATCATCTTCTTTTCCGGAATCTCATTGGCGCCGGCCTCGATCATGATCACCTTCTGGGCGGTGGACGCGACGGTCAGGTTCAGATCGCCGTTCTTCCACTGCTCCTGGGAAGGGTTGATAACGAACTCTCCGTCCACCATGCCCACCTGGGTCATGGCACAGGGGCCGTCAAAAGGAATGTCGGAAATGCAGGTCGCGATCGCGGAGCCGATCATGGCCACCAGCTCAGGCCTGCAGGCAGGATCCACGGACAGGACCAGGTTGTCCAGGGTCACGTCGTTGCGGTAATCCTTCGGAAACAGAGGGCGCATGGGACGGTCGATGACGCGGCTGGTAAGCACCGCGTTCTCGCTGGCCTTTCCCTCTCTCTTGTTAAAGCCTCCGGGAATCTTTCCCACGGCATACATCTTTTCTTCATACTCCACGCTGAGAGGGAAGAAATCGATCCCTTCTCTGGGCTTTTCACTGGCGGTCGCGGTGGACAGCACCGTGGTATCCCCGTAGTGCATGAACGCCGCTCCGTTCGCCTGTGCGGCTACTCTGCCGATATCCACGCTCAGCGTACGTCCGCCGATCTCGATGGAAAATGTCTTGTACATCTCGTTTCTCCTTTTCCTGAATCTTTTTGCTGCTTGCGTCCGGTCCAGGCAGAAGATGCCGAAACTACTGACAGGGACACTTCCTGCGGGGAAATGCCGCTGTCAGTGGTCTCGGAGAATCTTTCTGTCCTGAACAGGAAGAAGGCGGCAGGTTCCGGCCTGCGCCGGAACCACATCCGCCTCGTTTTGCCTTACTTTCTCAGTCCAAGTCTCTCGATCAGGGAACGGTATCTCTCGATATCCTTATTCTTCAGATAATCCAGCATACCTCTTCTCTGTCCTACCATCTTCAGAAGTCCTCTTCTGGAGTGATGGTCCTTGGGATTGTTCTGCAGATGCTCGGTCAGCTCTCTGATCCTCTCGGTGAGAACCGCGATCTGAACCTCCGGTGAACCGGTATCGCCCTCGCATCTGGCATACTCTTTGATGATTGCAGTCTTCTTCTCTTTGGAAATCATCGGTGTTTTCTCCTTTCTTTCTCTTGACCGCCGCCCACCAGGACAAGGCCGGAGACTCCGTCACCCGGGCAGGGGCTGAACTCATACGGTAGCAGTATAGCACAACTGCCGCGATATGTAAATCCTAATTTTCAATTGCTCAGCACACGCTTCACCGCGTAAGGGGTACGGTAGGACGCGTTGGAGATCTTGATGCCCGTCCGTTCGTTGCTGGCATGGATCACCTGGCCGCTCCCGATATAGATCGCCACGTGGTTGACCCTTCCGTTCTTCGCGTAGAAGACCAGATCGCCGGGCTGCGCCTCGGACAGACTGACCTTGCTTCCCACAGCGCTCTGCGCGGAAGAAGTCCTGGGCAGGGACACGCCGTAATTTTTGAAAACGCTCTGTACAAAGCCCGAACAGTCCGCTCCGTTGGTCAGGCTGGTGCCGCCCCAGACATAAGGATTCCCCAGAAACTGCTTCGCGTAGTTAACCAGATCCACACGCACATCGGAAACACCCTTGCCGTAGACCAGCTCGGTCTGCGTCACCGCGCGCTCCAGCTTCTTGGCGATATCCACATAATCCGCGGAAACATAGGCTTCCTCATCATCCAGCATGATCTTCACCCAGCCGTCCAGCTGCTCCACGACCTCCAGCTCCTCGCCTTCCGCCACCAGCGTGATGACCGGACTTTCCGTGCTGGGTTCCTCGCGCACGCGAAGGCCTCCGGAATTGCAGACCGCCATATCCGTCGCGACCTGATCCGCCCGGTCCCTCGCATCCCTGCCGGTCAGGAGAAACTCCGCCTTCACATAGCCTGTTACCTTTCCCGACTTGATATGCGCCCAGCCGTCCGTGATCTCATAGACCTCGCAGCCGCTGTTCTTGCTCATCTTGCCCACCAGCTTTCCGTCCTCGGAGGGCTCCTCTCTCACGTTCAGATAATTGGATACATTGGCGACGCCCAGATTGCTGAA
>CALWGL010000312.1 GCA_944380025.1 uncultured Lachnospiraceae bacterium | reverse complement strand
ATCAGATCTACCGCCTGTATTCCATGAGCAAGCCGGTGGCGGGAGCGGCGGCCATGAAGCTGATGGAGGACGGGCTTCTGGATCTGGCACAGCCGGTATCGGAGTATCTGCCGTCCTTTGAAAATCCCATGGTGGAGCAGGACGGCAGGCTGGTGTGCGCGGACCGGCAGGTGCAGGTGAGAGATCTTCTGAATATGACCTCCGGGCTGGTGTATAACGGAGATGCCGGACTGGCGGGCAGACATGCGGACGCTGTGTTCGGAGAGCTGGAGAGACGGCTTATGACGGATCATCCCATGACCACCATGGAGCTTGCGGTCAGACTGGGAGAAGGTCCCCTTGCGTTTCAGCCGGGAAGCTCCTGGAAATACGGGACAGGAGCGGATGTGATCGGAGCGGTGGTGGAAGCGGCTTCGGGCATGCGGTTCGGAGCGTATCTGGAGAAATCTTTCTTCGGTCCGCTTGGCATGAAGGATACGGGCTTTTTCGTGCCTGAGGAAAAGAGAGACAGGCTTGTGACCGCGTATCAGGCGGACGGAAAGGGCGGGCTGATCCCTTACCGGGAGGACCATCTGGGGATCCTGAACGGAATGGACCGGAAGCCGGCCTTTGAATCCGGCGGAGCAGGACTGGTGTCCACGGTGGATGACTATGCCCGCTTCGCCCAGATGCTGCTAAACGGCGGAGAGCTGGACGGCGTGCGCGTGCTGCAGCCCCGGACAGTGCAGTTTATGACCTCCGGCAGGCTGACAGAGACACAGAAGGAGGCCTTTGAGCGGAACTTTTCCAATATGCCGGGCTTTGAATACGGAAATCTGGTGCGCGTCATGCGCACGCCGGAACGCTCCTGTACGCTGAACAATGAGGGAGAATACGGCTGGGACGGCTGGCTTGGCTGCTATTTTGCCAACGACCCGGCGGCGGACAGGATCGTTCTTTTCATGATGCAGAGGACGGACGCCGGGCTGACTCCTCTGGTGAGAAAACTGCGCAATGTGATCATGAGCGAATGATGGGCGGCGGCAGCATGGGAGAGAGCCCCTGAAGGATCATTTTTTCCACAAGAGCCGCCATGCGTGCGGGCGGCTCCGGCTCCTCCCGGTTCAGCCAGGACTGGATCAGGCCGATGCAGCCGGAGGTGATGAAGGCGTAATAGTAGTCAAAATCCTCGGCCGGAGGCGCGCTTTCTCCCGGCAGCCGCAGAAGGCGCAGCCGGACGATCTCCTTCATCCGGTTGACAAAGGCCAGATCCCCGTGAGGCCCCAGCAGGGTGCGGGCGATGAGACGGTTGTGGTCCAGAAAGGTGAAGATGTCCATGAGCACCTGATAGAGCGCCGTCTCCTTCTGCGGGGCAAAATTTTTATCCAGGATCTCGTTGAATTCCTGAAAGACGGAATCCTCCACCTGGGCGAGCATGTCGTAAACATCCCGGTAGTGCAGGTAAAAGGTCCCGCGGTTGATGTCCGCCAGGTCGGAAAGCTCCTTGACGGAAATATCTTTGATATCTTTTTCCTGCATCAGAGTCATCAGCCCCTGCAGGAGCTGATTTTTTGTCTTCCGGATGCGTCGGTCCGTCCGGTCACTTCTTTTTGGTTCCATGAATTTCTCCTCGAATTGTGAAAAAAGTGTAAAATCTCAACAGATCTTCCGAAAATGTCGATTATCAGACGCAGTGAAAAACAATGATGATTGTATTCTCTTTTCATTCCCATTATAATATACATAAGTCGGAAAATCAACAAATGTCAATTATCTGGAGGAAAAGCAGATGGAGCGTTACACGCAGTTTCTCCTGAAGCATAAAGCCCTTGTCATCGCTTTTTTTGCGGCGGCTGCCGCCGTCTGCGCCGTGCTGTCCGCGCTGGTGGGTGTGAATTACAAATTTGCGGATTATCTGCCGGAAGAGGCGGCATCCACCAGGGCGATCAGGGTGATGGAGGAGGAATACAGCCAGGCGGTGCCCAATATGCGGGTGCTGGTTTATGATGTGTCCATCCCCGAGGCGCTGGATTATAAGGAACGGCTGCAGGCGGCGGAGGGCGTGAAGGAGGTCAGCTGGCTGGACGATGCCGTAAATATTTACGAGCCGCTGGAAATGGCGCCGAAAAAGACCGTGGATGAATGGTATCAGGATGGAAACGCCCTGTTTTCCCTGACCGTAGACGAAGCGAGGGAGGAAGCGGCTGTGGCCGCCGTCCGGGAGATCATCGGAGAGGAAAACTGCATGGCGGGTTCCGCCGTGGAGAGCGTGGTCGCGCCGTCCAGTACCTCAAAGGATGTGCAGAGGATCATGCTGCTGGTGCTTCCCATCGTTTTCCTGGTGCTGATCCTTACGACCAATTCCTGGTTTGAACCCGTGCTGTTCATGATCACCATCGGCGTGGCGATCCTTCTCAATATGGGAACCAACCTGGTCTTCGGCACGGTATCCTTTGTGACCAACGCGGCGGGACCGGTGCTGCAGCTCGCCGTGTCCATGGATTATTCCATCTTCCTGCTGCACCGGTTCGAGGAAAACCGGAATCAGGGAATGAAGGCGGAAGCGGCCATGTGCGCCGCCGTGAAGCAGTCGGCGGGAAGCGTGCTTTCCAGCGGGCTGACAACCGTGACAGGATTTCTTGCCCTGGTATTCATGGCCTTTCGGATCGGGCCGGATCTGGGCTGGGCGATGTCCAAGGCGATCCTGTTCAGCCTGATCAGCGTGCTCGCCTTCCTTCCGGCGCTCGCCATCGTCTGCTGCCGGGCGATCGACAGGACCAGGCACCGGTCTTTTGTGCCCGGCTTCGGGGGATTCGCTTCCTTTGTGATGAGGGTACGCCTTCCTGCCCTGATCCTGGCCGTTCTGGCGGTTCCGGCGGGCTGGCTTGCGCAGGCGCAGAACAGCTTTTACTACGGCGGAAGCGAGGTCTATACCTCCGAGGCCACGCAGCTTGGCCGGGATACGAAGGCGATCCGGGATCTGTTTGGCACGTCCAGCCCCGTGGTCCTGATGGTGCCGAAGGGGGAGCCGGAAAAGGAGGACGCTCTGAATGACGAACTGCTGGAGCTGGATTACGTGACCAGCGTGATCTCCTACGCAGGTTCTGTGGGCAATGCCATTCCGGAGGATTTTGTCCCCCCGGATACTCTGTCCGCGCTGTATTCGGCCAATTACAGCCGGTTCGTGATCACCCTGGACGCGGAGGAACGGCAGAACGGCTGGGATGAGAAGGTCAGCGCGGTCAGAAACATCGGGGAGAAATATTACGGGAGCGAGCTTCAGTACGCGGGCGATCTGGTGAGTACGGAAGACCTGAAGACGACGATCACGCGGGATAACCGGAGAGTGAATCTGATGGCCATTGCCTTCGTGGCCCTCATCCTGCTTTTGAATTTCCGGTCCGTCAGCCTGCCGGTGATCCTGACGCTTGTGATCGAGTCCTCCATCTGGATCAATCTGGGGCTGCCGTACTTTTCGGG
>CALWGL010000311.1 GCA_944380025.1 uncultured Lachnospiraceae bacterium | reverse complement strand
CAACATCATCGACGACATCATGTCCGTTTCCCAGGTGAATGACGCTGCCAAAAAGTACGGGGCGACCATCACGGAATATCTCAATTCCGTCCTGCTGTACGCGCTCCTGAACCGGCAGCTTCAGGAACACCACATCCGCCTGTACCCGGTACGGATCGCCCTGCCCGTAAACCTGAGACGCTTTTTCCCTTCGCGGACGCTGCGCAATTTCATCACCATGGTCTATCCGTCCGTCGATCCCAGGCTGGGGGACTACAGCTTTGAAGAGATCGTTGTGCAGGTGCGCAATTTTATGCGCTATTATATCAATGAAAAATTTCTGCGCGGCGATATCACCACCAACGCGGCCACCAGGCGCAATCCCTTCATCCGTGTGGTCCCTCTTTTTCTGAAGGATATCGTGGTGCGTACCTTCTACCGCCGCGTCCAGGATAAAAATTCATCCGCGGGACTGACCAACATGGGCGCGCTGAAGGTCCCGGAGGACATGAAGCCCTACATCGAGCGCTTCGATATCTACATGGGCCAGCCCTTTTCCTCCCGCACCAACTGTGCTGTCGTGAGCTTCGAAGATACCCTCACCGTCAATTTTGCCAGCTGCATCGTTGAAGCGGATGTGGAGCGTCTTTTTTTCCGAAAGCTTGTGGAGGATGGGATACAGGTGAAGATTGAAAGCAACCGGAGCTTTCACGAAGAATAATCAGAACGTCACGGAGCGGCCTGCGGGCGCTCCCATATGGAGGAAAATATGTCATACTGTGTCAACTGCGGCGTAAAGCTGGATGATTCCCTGGACCGCTGCCCCTTATGCAACACGCCGGTCATCAACCCCAATGAGGTAACCCATAAAGCATCCGTCCCGCCCTTTCCGAAGGAACGGGGACAGGTGGAGCCTGTCAAAAACAGGGATGTGATCCTTCTGTACTCCCTGACCCTGATCGCCGCCTCCCTTTCCTGCGGCCTTCTGAACCTGCTGGTCTTCAATTCCACCGCCTGGTCGCTCTATATTATCGGAGCCTGCGTCATCCTGTGGGTGGCAGCCATCCCCGTTTTCATGTATACCCGGCTGCCCGTTTACTGCTCTCTGCTTCTGGACGGCCTTGCGGTCAGCCTGTATGAATACCTGATCACCTTCAACACGCCTACCGCGGAGTGGTTTTTCGCCCTCGCCCTTCCCATCACGGCACTGGTAACGCTCCTTGCCATGCTGACCGCCCTCCTGTACCGCCGCGTTTCTTCTTCCTTTCTCGCCGTGGCGCTGTACATTTTCGTGGAGATCGCCGTGCTGTGCGTGGGCATCGAGCTTCTGATCCGACGCTTCCTTTCTGCCCCTCTGTTTCTCACCTGGTCGGCCGTCGTCCTCACCGCCTGCGCCATCATCGCAGCGGCCCTGATCACGATCCTGTCCCGGAAACGCCTCCGTAATGCCGTACGGAGGAGGCTGCATTTCTGAGTACCGGAAGTCATCTCCCGGAACCCGGGCAGACCTGCGTCCTGCAGCTTAAAGCCTGCGCCATACGGCGGGGCTCTGAGCTGCAGGCAGAAAAGAAAAGGCAGGAGACTTTTGTGCAGAGGATTTTCGCAGAATTCCGCACGCAGAAAAAGACTAAGGATCCAGTCTTCATCGGATCCTCAGTCTCCAAAATTCGATGCAGGAAAAGAGACTTGAACTCTCATGGTATTGCTACCACACGGACCTGAACCGTGCGCGTCTGCCAATTCCGCCATTCCTGCGCGACATGTTGTATTGTAACGGATTGCAGGCTGAAAGTCAAGTATTTCTGTAAATTTTTTTCGACATTTTTTTAAGCCGGAAATAAACGTTTCACTTCACTGGTTCCAGGCAGGCGGCTTTCATTGAAGAAATGAAGCGGAAATCCCGGAAGGCGCCTGGAGACGGCGAGGGGGCCGTGGAACCAAAAAGGGTCTTTGAGATCATACCGTTTCCGGGCAAAGAAAAACGGCTGAAAACCCTCGTAAAATCAAGGTCCTCAACCGTACAAAACAATGCGGAAGATGGGACTTGAACCCACACGACATTGCTGCCACAAGATCCTTAGTCTTGCTCGTCTGCCAATTCCGACACTTCCGCATGCCGACACGAACATTTCTTTCGTGCTGCGAGTAGTATATTACCATTTTGCAATGCAGAAGTCAAGGTAAATTTTGAAAAAAATATCAAACACATTAGCAGTGAATCATATAAGCCAAAAAGCAAAGCTGCAGAGAAAAGCTTTCAAAAGGAACCGAAAGCCTGTTAGAAGCCATTTCCGTTCTGAATGCTGCCGGTCACGATCCTCCCGCTTGTGGGAATGCCCGCCAGACGCACCAGAACCCCCATACAGCCATTTTCCCTGCTTGTTGGGATTTTCCCCACCCATGACAGAAACGCTCCAGGCGACCCCGGAGCGCCCCTGTTCCACCTCTCTGACGGGCCAGACCGCTGCGCCATGACAATATAATATACTTACCCAGGGGGCCGGGGGACGTGCTCTCACCCAATCCGGGAACCTTGCGGAGGGTGGTGATTATTATGAGTACATATGAGGAACTGAACCTGATCGTAAGCGTTGCGCTGCTGATCGTCACGATTCTGAACATGAAAAATAAGAAATAGCCGTCCTGCTCTCGTCAAAGTTTAGGAACGGCTATCTCTTGATAGTACATTTTTAAATCGCGCCGGGTCGGGTGACCAGCACCCACCTTCCGGCTCCCTTGTTAAGTATATTATAGGTCTGACGCGGCATTTTGTCAAACAGAATAAAACGGCCCCAGCGCGCCAACGCCGGAGCCTTGTTACTGTTCAGCCTTCGGCAGAACAGTAACGGCATCCGGCCATTCCAATCGCTTCGCAATGGGCCGGATGCTTCCTGCCTGTACGTTTTTGTACGGTCTGCGCAGTAAATGCGCAGACCTGTCTGAACAGTAACGGAGCCTTTCAGATGGATACCATAGGATTATGATATGCCACCTGCGCACAAGGTCAGCGGATCATCCGGCTTCACATAAAACCGGCCCTGGGCCAGTACCGCCTTGCCGCCCTGGAGCCGGATGCCGTTCAGCGCTGGATCGACGGCAAGAAGTCTGACGGGTATTCCCGGAATATGCTGAAGAATACTCTTTCCTGCCTGTCCGGCGCCCTGGACTATGCCGCCCAGCCCTGCAGGTATATCAAATATAATCCCTGCCTCTATGTCAAACTTCCGAAGGTTCCGGAAAATCCGAAAGCCAAAGAGCACACGGAATATATCTGCGGACCAAAAGATTACCAGGCTATCATGAACCGTTTCCCCGCAGGCAGTAACTTTTATCTTCCTTTGACAACGGGATTCCATCTCGGCACCCGCCTGGGTGAGACCTACGGGATAGACCTTCATGACGTGGATTTCAGGGCGCACACGGTCTCGACTGTATTTTCGTTGAGCAACCGAATTGTATCGCCTTCACAGCCGTTATAATACACCGGGAACTTAAAGCT
>CALWGL010000310.1 GCA_944380025.1 uncultured Lachnospiraceae bacterium | reverse complement strand
CGGGATGTTTACATAGAAGCGCTGCTCGCCGTGAACGACGAGTATCAGTATAACAATTATTTTTTAAGCCGGGAGGCCTGCCTGCAGGTACTCTCCGATCTGTGCGCCCGGACGGGATGCGGGCTGAAGCGGGAGGAAGAGGAAACGGACGAGGAGGCGCAGGAGACGGCGCCCGGACGGATCCTGAACCGTCTTCTTAAGTTCGGCTGGCTGCGCCGGGTGGAGGATTATTCCACCATGACGGCAAACATCGTCATTCCGGATTATGCCTCCGTGATGATCGAAGCTCTTGAACGCCTCGCCAGCGAGCCGGAGGAGGATACCCAGGTTTATATCCAGAACGTGTACGCCACCCTTTTTTCCTTTAAAAATGACGCGCGCATGAATCTGTCCATGCTGCGGACCGCTCTGATCAACACCAGAAAGCTGAACCGGGCGCTGCAGGACATGCTCCACAACATGGACCGTTTTTTCGGAAGGCTTCTGGAAAAGCGGAATTACGGAGAGCTTCTTCGGGAGCATCTGAAGGGCTACGTGGAAGAGGTGGTGGAGCGCAAATACCACATCCTGAAAACCAGCGACAACTTCTATATTTATAAGACGGACATCCGCCGCTGGCTGCAGGAGATGCGCGAGGATACCGCATGGGTGGAGCGGGTCCGTAAGAAGCAGCGGACCCGGAGCGCGCCGGAACCGGGCGGAACAGAAAACCCTCTGTTCTGGACAAGGCGCGCCGCCCGCGGGGAGGAGGATGTGCTGGACCTGATCGATCAGATCGAACGGGGCTTTGAGATGATCGAGCGGCGCATCGCCAGCCTGGACCGGGAGCACAGCAAATACATCCGGGCCACCCTGAGCCGCCTGAACTACCTGCTGAGCGGGGAAAGCGACCGCCACGGCCTGCTGATCCAGCTTTTAAACCGGCTGGGAGAGCCGGAGGAAGAGGCGGAGATGGAACGCAGGCTCCGCCTGACCGCTGAAAAAATGAACCTGGCCTCCTGGGACGTGCTGGGAGAAAACGCCATTTACCGGGGACGGCGCAGAAGAAATTTCATGAAGGAGCTGGAGCCGGAGGAAAAGGATCCGGAGCTTTCCAGAGAGGAAATCCTGAGGCTCAACCGGATCCACCACCGTTTTACCCGCGCGCAGGTGGAGGAATATATCGAAGAACACATGGAGAACGGCTGCCTGGATACCGGACTGCTTTCCGTGGAATCGGACGAGGACTTTGAAAAGCTGATCCTGGCCTATGACCTGAGCATCCGCAGGGACGGAAGGTTCGAGGTCCTGGAGGCGGGGTATCAGGTGAAGCGCGGCCCCTACACCTGGCCGGCCATGATGTTTGTGGAAAGAGAACGGAAACAGCCGGAGCGTCGTTCCGACAAGATGTAAGGAGGAAGATTGAAAAATGCGCTCGATAGCGCATTTTTCAATCGGCAGTTTTGCGCCGAAGCACAAAACTGCTGTGATCGCAGAGGAGAAATCACCTGCGTGATTTCTCCTCGCGGCCTCAGCGTACCGCTTCGGCAAGGAGGTAAAAATGCTTGAATATATCAGCCGTCTTTCCAACGCGGATCAGGAGCGGATGCAGAGCGTGCTCAGCCAGCTGTACCGCCAGACCTTTCTGCTGGAAAGAAAATATGACAAAAGGGCGGGGCGGCTCGTCCTCAATCACGATTATGATTTCTGTGAGCAGCACATGGAATTTCTGAAGGATTATCTGGACGTATCAGGGATCCTCATCGAGAAAAATACGGAGCTGGGCGCCATCTATATCCAGGGACAGACCTTGCTTGGAGAACGTCTTCCCAAGCTGGCGACCATCTACCTGCTTCTTTTGAAGCTGATCTATGACGAACAGATGGCGGCGGTCTCCTCCAGCGTGAACATCGTCACCACCTTCGGCGCGCTTTCGGCAAGAGCCGGGGAATTCCGGCTTACCAGAAGCCTGTCCTCGGTTTCGGAGATCAGGCGGGCGTTGGCCATTCTGAAAAAGTATCAGATGATCGAGCCGCTGGACGCGCTGGAGGAGCTGAACGAAGGCACCCGGATCCTCATTTACCCCTGCATCAATCTTCTGCTGATGCGCGAGGACATCAGAAAGCTCCTCGCCGTGTTCGGCGAAGAGGCGGGAGGGGACGGCGCGGCGGAGGAGATAGCCGCGGCGGATGAGGCGGCCGCGGAGGAAGAGGCCGCGCCGGACGACGCACAGGAAGAAGGAGAGACCCGAAATGCAGAATGAGAATCAGGCCTTCAAGGCGGTCACCCGGATCGTCCTGAACAACTGGCATTATATCGACGCGAAGGTGCTGGAGCTGAACCGGAGCATCAATTTTTTCACCGGACATTCCGGAAGCGGCAAGTCCACGGTGATCGACGCCCTGCAGATCCTGCTCTACGCCAACACGGACGGAAGAGGATTTTTTAACAAAGCGGCCGCCGACGACTCTGACCGCAGTCTGATCGAATACCTGCGGGGCATGATCAACATCGGAGAAAACAATCAGGCCAGATACAAAAGAAACCGGAATTTTTCCACCACCATCGCCATGGAGCTTACTCAGACCGCTTCCGGGGAAAAGGAGTGCGTCGGCGTGGTTTTTGACGTGGAAACGGCGACCAATGAGATCGCCCGCTCCTTTTTCTGGCACAGGGGCGGCCTGCCGGAGCATTTTTACCGGGTGGGCGGGCAGATGAGCCTGGATCTGAACGGGGCGGAGGCGGAAGCATCCGGAGCCGCGGAAAATACGGCGGACGCCGGATCGGCCAAGGATGGCCGGGAGGCTTCCATGCCTGCAGCAGGCGGCCGCGCGCTTTCGGTGAAAAAAAACACCGGAGAGGTCCGCGCCATGTCCACCACGGAGCTGAAGGCCTGGATGAACCGGAATTTCGCGAAGGACGAATGGTTTGCCACCTCCAATAACGAGCGGTTCCGCAGGAACCTGTACGAGGTGTATCTGGGCGGCCTTGACATGGAAAAATTCCCCAGACTGTTCAAGCGCGCCATCCCCTTCCGCATGAACATCCGCCTGGAGGATTTCGTGAAGGAATATATCTGCATGGAGCAGGACATCCACATCGAGGACATGCAGGAGAGCGTGATCCTTTACGGGCGCATGCGCCAGCGGATCGAGGACACGGCGGAGGAGATCGGGCAGCTGCAGGCGATTCAGGAGGGCTATGAAGCCGTGCGCGAAGAAGAGGATCTGCTGGGAAGCCTTCGCTACCGCACGGACCGGCTGACCCTGATGCAGATGCAGGAGCAGATTTCCCTGCTGGAAGCCCGGATGGAGACCGGAAAACAGGATCTTCAGACCCTGGAAAACACGCTGGAGGCCCTGAACCGGCAGAAGGAAGCCCTTTCGCGGGAGCATGAGGAGATCAACCGGGAGATCCTGCAGAGCGGCTACGGCGAGCTGGAGGAAAGGCGCAGAAATCTGGCGGAGGGCCTGGAGCTTCTTACGCGCAGCGAGCGCAGGAAAAAC
>CALWGL010000309.1 GCA_944380025.1 uncultured Lachnospiraceae bacterium | reverse complement strand
GGCGCCTACCTCGACTACGACGCTCGGAACAAGTGATTTTTCTCCGATTTCTTCATAAATGGCCTCCTTCTCCTAAGCACACGCCACCCGGGGCGGACTGCGCGAAACGGTCTGCCCCGGGTGGCGTGTGCGTCCAGGTCTGCCGATGGCCGCCGCCTGGCTGGCGGGCCGGATGCCGTTACAATTCTGCCGAAGGCTGAATTGTAACGATGCAGGGCCTGGAATAAAAATGACGCCCTCGACGCGCGGCCCCCTCTTGTGATATACTGTTTCAAGTATGTTTTCATGAGGGGGCGTTTTTACGGGCGAACAGGAGAGCGCCGGGAGCGGTGTGCCGGATATATACAGTGTGTGGGAACAGCAGGGATGGAAACGGCCGGAGGTTATAGAAGAATACGGGCCTGACAGAACGATTTTGAAACTGTCGTTTACAAAAAGCGCTGATAAAAAGTGCTGATAAAAAAACGCTGATAAAAAGAAACTTACAGATAAAACCAGACAGCAGTTAGAAAAAATAACGGAATGGATGGATTCGGACAGAGAGAATCTCTGAAATAGCAGAATTACAGTACAGCGGGACTGAAGCGGTACGAAAAAGAGACCGGTTCCGACAGAAAGAGGTATTTTCGTGGAAAATACAACTGAAAACAGAAAAGAAAATATGGATCAAAGGCCCTCCCGGAAGAGCTGCATCGGCATTATCGCCCACGTTGACGCAGGGAAAACCACCCTGTCGGAGGCGCTCCTCTATCTGAGCGGAAGCATCCGGAAAGCGGGGCGGGTGGACAACCGGGATGCCTTTCTGGACAATTACGAGCTGGAACGGGAGCGGGGAATCACCATTTTTTCCAAGCAGGCGAGGTTTGGCTGGAAAAGCCTGGCGGTCACGCTCGTGGACACGCCGGGGCATGTGGATTTCTCGGCGGAGATGGAACGCACCCTGCAGGTGCTGGACGCGGCCGTCCTGGTGGTGAGCGGCGCGGACGGGATCCAGGGGCATACCAGGACGCTTGCGTACCTGCTGAAGCGTTACGGGATTCCCACCTTCCTTTTTATCAACAAGATGGATCAGCCGGGCTGCGACCGGTCCGCGCTCCTTTCGGAACTGAAGGAGGGGCTGGACGAAGGTTGCGTGGATTTTTCTGATTTCAGGGATGGCTCTTCGGAAGAAAATGCCGGAATTTATGAGGAAATCGCCGCATGCGCCATCGATTCGGAGGAGGCGCTGGACCGTTTTCTGGAAACCGGGCGGGTGGAGGACGGGACGATTCGGGAGCTGATTGAGAAAAGAAGCCTGTTCCCCTGTTATTTCGGCTCCGCCCTGAAGCTGGAGGGCGTGACGGAGCTGCTGGACGGGCTGGAAAGGTGGCTTCCGGCGCGCACATGGCCGGAGGGGTTCGGCGCGAGGATCTACAAGATCACCAGGGACGCGCAGGGAAACCGGCTGACCTGGATGAAGATCACCGGAGGAAGCCTGAAGGTGAAAACCACGCTGACGGGCGGACAGGCGGAAGAGGCCTGGGAGGAAAAGGTCAATCAGATCCGCATGTATTCCGGAGATAAATATGAGCTGGCAGGGGAAGCGGAGGCGGGAGAGGTCTGCGCCGTTACCGGTCTGACCCGGACCCATCCGGGAGAGGGACTTGGACGGGAACGGGAAGGAAGCATGCCGCTTCTGCAGCCGGTCCTGACCTATCAGATCGGGCTTCCCGAAGGCTGTGAGGCGGCGGTGCTGCTGCCGAAGCTCCGCCAGCTGGAGGAGGAAGAACCGCAGCTTCATATCGTATGGAACGAAGCGCTGCAGGAAATCCACGCGCAGGTCATGGGCGAGGTGCAGACGGAGATTTTAAGGCACCTGATCCGGGAACGCTTCGGCGTGGAGGTTTCTTTTGGGACCGGAAATATTGTATACAAGGAAACCATTGCGAATACCGTGGAGGGCGTAGGCCATTTTGAACCGCTGAGACATTATGCGGAGGTGCATCTTCTGCTGGAGCCGGGAGAGCCGGGCAGCGGGCTGACGGTGGCTTCCGCCTGCAGCGAGGACGAACTGGACCGGAACTGGCAGAGACTGGTTTTGACCCATCTGAAGGAAAGGGAGCATCCCGGCGTGCTGACGGGAGCGGCGGTCACGGATGTGAAGATCACCCTGCTTTCCGGCCGTTCCCATCTGAAGCATACGGAGGGCGGGGACTTCCGGCAGGCTACCTACCGGGCGGTGCGGCAGGGACTGATGCAGGCGGACTGCGTGCTGCTGGAGCCCTGGTATGATTTCCGGCTGGAGATCCCGTCCGGCCTGATCGGCCGGGCCATGACGGACATCGAGCGGATGCACGGCACGATCCGGACGCATGAGATACAGCAGGAGCCGGGAAACGGAGCGGGCATGGCGGTCCTCGAGGGAGAAGCGCCCGCTTCTGAAATGCAGGACTACCAGAAGGAGGTCGCCGCCTACAGCCGGGGAAACGGCAGGCTTTTCGTCACCTTAAAGGGCTATGAGCCCTGCCACAACACGGCGGAGGTGATGGAGCGCATCGGCTATGATCCGGCCAGAGACGTGGATAATCCGGCGGACTCCGTATTCTGCGCCCACGGCTCCGGCTTTGTGGTGCCCTGGGACCGGGTGCCTGATTATATGCACCTTCCCTTTTCCCGGATGGGAGGGGAAAACGCAGCTTCTTCATGGGAAGGCCTGTCTGCGTCTGGAACGGCCGGAAACGGCCTGCCGGGCTTTCCCGGGGGAGAAAATCCGGCGGACGGCACGGACAGCGCGGAAGGGCAGAACGGCCGCTCCCGCCAGATCGTTTCCCGGAAGAACGACGGAAAAAAGGAAGAAGCCTGGGTGGGGACGGAGGAGATCGACGAGATCCTTGCCCGCACCTATGGAGCCAACAGGCGGGACAAATCGGCTCCCAGAAAAGATGGCTGGAACCGCTACCGCTCCGGCCGCCGGGTCTACGGCGCAGAGGCACAGTCAGGATCCGCCGGAAGCGGGAAAAAGCCGTCTCCCCGCCGGGACCGCTATCTTCTGGTGGACGGCTACAACATCATTTTTGCCTGGCAGGAGCTAAAAGAGCTTGCGGAGAAAAACGTGGACGCCGCCCGCGGCCTGCTGCAGGATATCCTGTGCAACTATCAGGGCATGACGGGCTGTCAGGTGATCGTGGTATTCGACGCCTATCGGGTACAGGGCCATGAGACGGAGATCCTGGATTATCACAACATCCATGTGGTCTATACGAAGGAGGCGGAGACGGCGGATCAGTACATCGAGAAATTCACCCATGAAAACGGGGCGAAATACGACATCACCGTGGCCACCTCGGACGGCCTGGAGCAGATCATCATCCGCGGACAGGGCTGCCGCCTGCTTTCGGCCAGAGACCTGAAGGAGGAGATCCGCCTGGCCGCAGAGCGCCTGAGGGGAGATTATCTGGAGAACCAGCGGACGCAGAAAAATTATCTTCTGGATTCCCTGTCAGAGGAGCAGAAAAAGCAGCTTGCGGAAATGGCCG
>CALWGL010000308.1 GCA_944380025.1 uncultured Lachnospiraceae bacterium | reverse complement strand
GCGGAAAAGCTGAAGACCCTGCGGGACAATCGGTTTGATTCCTGTCAGCTTCTGGCCTGGAACCCTGCCGTATGGACCGAAGAAAATGCCGGGAAGCTGAAAAAGCTTCTGGACGAATACGGCGTCTGCGTATCCGCCTTCTGGTGCGGCTGGGAAGGCCCGAAGGTGTGGGACTTCTACGACGGACAGCTCACGCTGGGGCTTGTGCCGCCCGAATACCGGCAGATGCGCGTGCAGAACCTGTGCGACGGCGCGGATTTCGCCCGTCTTCTCGGGATCACGGACGTGGTCACCCACATGGGCTTCATCCCGGAAAATCCCAACGATCCCAATTTCGGCGGCTTCTGTGCGGCCGTGCGCACCGTGGCGCAGCATCTGAAAAAGAACGGCCAGTTCCTGCTCTTTGAAACGGGCCAGGAAACGCCCGTCACCATGTTGCGCTGCTTTGAGCGGGTGGGTATGGACAATCTGGGCGTCAATCTGGACACGGCCAACCTGATCCTTTACGGAAAGGCAAATCCGGTGGACGCGCTGGATGTATTCGGCCCCTACGTGCGCAACCTGCACGCCAAGGACGGTCTCTATCCCACAAACGGCCACGATCTGGGACAGGAGGTTCCCATCGGGGAAGGAAAGGTGGATTTTACCGCCCTCTTCCAAAAGCTCCACGCGCTCGGCTATGATTCCTGGGTGACCATCGAGCGGGAAATCGAAGGAGATGAGCAGCTTTCCGACATTCTGAAAGCCAGAGACTATCTCCGGTCAGTCATCGACAGCATTTATTAAGGAAAGGTACAGGGAAAAGATATGTTAAAAATCGGTCTGGTCGGCGTCGGGGGAATCAGCGGCTCCCACATCCCCGCCTGGGACGCCATGGAAGATACAAAGCTGGTCGCGCTGTGCGATATCCGTCCGGAGCGGATGGAGCCCTATCCGGACAAACGCCATTATACGGATTTTGATGAAATGCTGGAAAAGGAAGAGCTGGACATTCTGGACATCTGCCTGCCCACCTTCCTCCATGTGGACTTTGCGGTAAAAGCCATGCAGCGCGGCATCCACGTGATCTGCGAAAAGCCCATCTCTCTGAATGAGGAGGATGTGGACCGCGCCTATCAGACAGCCCGTGAAAACCATGTCTGCTTCATGGTGGCCCAGGTGCTGCGCTTCTGGCCGGAATATCTGCTCATCAAAGAGCTGTATGACTCCGGAAAATACGGAAAGCTCCTTTCCGGACAGATGAGCCGCCTGAACGGCTATCCCAGATGGAGCTGGGACAACTGGATGCTGGATGAAAAACGAAGCGGCCTGATCCCCTTCGACCTTCACATCCATGATCTGGATTTCTGCATCTACACCTTCGGCACGCCGGAAAATGTACAGGAGCACCGGGTCAAGCTCACAAAGCAGGATTACATCAGCGCCGTGTATCAGTTCCCGGGTTTCTTCATCACCACGGAATGCTCCTGGTACGCCGCGCCCTATCCCTTCCAGGCCTCCTTCCGCTTCCTCTTCGAGCAGGCGCTTGTGGAATGGAAGGACGGGAAATGCCTGATCTATCAGAACGACGGAAAGATCCTGGATCTGTCCACAGCAGCGGATAACGACACGGGAAACATCGATCTTCCGCAGACCAACGCCTACGCCGAGGAGATCCGGTACTTTAAGGACTGTGTAAAGGAAGGCCGCTTCCCGGACAAGGTGAAACCGGAGGAATTAAAGCAGGTGCTCCGGCTTCTGAATTCCCTTTGACCTTCCCTTTCCGATCTTCTCTTTCAAAATCTTTTCTTTCGCCCGTCAGAGCCCGCCATGGGCGAACCGGATACAGGCCGCACATGGCAGGCGAACCAAATACGTGCTGCCTATGGCAGGCGAACCGGATACTGGCCGCCGTCGAATACGGGCCGCCCGGAGAGATTTCTTTTCCGGACGGCCTGTTCTTGTTTTCAACAGGCTTTATGAGCAACCGGCTTACTGCAGCAGCCCGTCTTCCTCTCTGTTATGCCATTTTCCTCCCGTAAAATCGGGCACATCCACCACAGCTCCGCCTCTGGCGATAGACATCTCGGACAGAGCCGTGACCGCCATCCAGCTCGCCGCGTCGTATACGTCCACCGGCATGGGAGCGTCTTCTCTCAGGCAGCCAAAGAAGGTCTGAAACTCCAGCCAGTCCATTCCGTCATGTCCGCCCTGAATTCCTTCCTGAATGTATTTCTTCCAGACCGGATGATCGTACTCCTCTTCATACTGCTTCGCGTTCCCCACGCAGTTTTCTCTCCAGTCAAAATCGTGGGCCTTATCCTCCGGCCGGTCCAGAAATACCGAATCCGTAACCTCCTCATACATCCCCTTCGTTCCCCGCACGGTAAAATTGCGGGTATAATAGCGGGGAAGGGTGGTATCCAGCGTCAGCACAATCGTCTCGCCGTGCGCGCACCGGATCACCGTGGTCACCACGTCGCCCTGGGCAAAGGTTTTATCTTTCAGGAATTCATCGTCCTTTTTGTTTTCCCGGATATAATCCCGCAGTCCCGCCGCCTTGGACGCCGTGGAGGAAAGCGTCAGCATCCGGTTGCCCCGGTTGATCTTCAGCACCTTCGCGATGGGGCCGAGATCATGGGTGGGATAATTCTCACAGTTGCGGTTCAGATAGTTTCTCAGCCGATAATGACGGTTTTCCCTTCCGAAGGAAACCTCATCCCGCAGGTCATGCTGATAGCCGCCCGCGCAGTGAACCACCTCGCCGAACAGCCCCAGCTTCACCATGTGAAGCGCCATCAGCTCCCGCCTGCCGAAGCAGCAGTTCTCCAGGAACATGAACGGCGTTCCCGTCCTTTCCCAGGTCTCCACCAGATCCCAGCAGTCCTTCAGCTCATACGCGCCGCCCACCTCCATGGCGACCGCCTTTCCCGCTTCCATCGCGGCCAGCGCGATCCTCACATGATCCTCCCAGGCGGTGGCGATGATGATGGTATTCACGTTCTCATCCCGGATCACATCCATGTAATCCCCATACGCCGCAGGTCTGGCCTGTCCGGCCTCCTCCACCGCGTCCGCCGCCTTCTGCGTCCTGTCCTCATACACGTCGCAGACCGCGACAACCTGCTCCTTCTGCCTTAACACCACTTCCTTCAGAAGCCCGTAGCCCCTGCACCCAAGCCCGATAAAACCGATCCTGATCTCCTGCATTGTTACCTCTCCTTCCGCCGCCGACAGGCGGCACTGTAATCTGAGAAGAATCCCGAAGGGATTCTTCCAGGAAGACGGCTCTGCCGTCTTCCGCCTCTCCTTTTCCGCCGCCGACAGGCGGCATTATTATCTGAGAAGAATCCCGGAGGGATTCTTTACATCCGTCTCATCTGATGCTATGATAGCATCAGAAAAAGTGTATATCTATATCAAATCAGCTCATTATCGGATACTTTTCGTTCAACATTAAAGTGCCGCCCCCTGCCGTTCTGCCTGAAGGCAAGCTGCAGGCCGAAGGGCCGCCCCGCCCAGACGGGAGCAGAGGAAAACGG
>CALWGL010000307.1 GCA_944380025.1 uncultured Lachnospiraceae bacterium | reverse complement strand
GCTGAACGAGTATGAGTTCCCGGGCGATGACACCCCGATCATTCAGGGTTCCGCTCTGAAGGCTCTGGAAGATCCCAGCAGCGAGTGGGGCGACAAGATCCTTGAGCTGATGGATGCCGTTGACGAGTATGTTCCGGATCCTCAGCGTGATACCGACAAGCCTTTCCTTATGCCTGTTGAGGACGTGTTCACCATTACCGGCCGTGGTACCGTTGCTACCGGTAGAGTAGAGCGCGGAACTCTGCATCTGAACGAGGAAGTTGAGATCGTTGGTATCAAGGAAGAGACCAAGAAGACCGTTGTTACCGGTATCGAGATGTTCCGTAAGATGCTGGACGAGGCTCAGGCTGGTGATAACATCGGCGCTCTGCTTCGTGGCGTACAGAGAACCGAAATCGAAAGAGGACAGGTTCTTGCAAAGCCCGGCACCGTTACCTGCCACAAGAAGTTTACCGCTCAGGTTTACGTTCTGACCAAGGATGAAGGCGGACGTCATACTCCTTTCTTCAACAACTATCGTCCTCAGTTCTACTTCAGAACCACCGACGTTACCGGTGTCTGCAACCTGCCTGAGGGAACCGAGATGTGCATGCCTGGCGATAACGTTGAGATGACCATCGAGCTGATCCATCCCATCGCTATGGAGCAGGGTCTTACCTTCGCTATCCGTGAAGGCGGACGTACCGTTGGTTCCGGACGTGTTGCTACCGTTATCGAGTAATCAACAAAAAATACAGCAGTTCAGGACTCCCGGGGAATTCTCCGGGAGTCCTTTTATATATGGCGGGAACTGCAGAGGCGAATGATCAGCACCGGGCTGAACAGGAAACGTTTCCGGCCATTGCAATCGCTTCGCGATGGGCCGGATGCTTCCGCCCTATGCGTTTTCGTACGGCCTGCGCAGTAAATGTGCAGACCTGGCCGGGCAGTATATCATATAGCACCAAAATGGAAGCTCCTTGCTTGTGGGAAAACCCGGTTTCTGGTATACTTGGAACAAAGAAAAGGGGTATTTTCCGGAAAGCTTTTATTTCCAGACGGAAAAACCGGAAAGGAGGCGGCTTTATGGAAGAAAGGATTGCAACGTTGCGGAGGATCCTGGACGGGAGCGCCTATACGGTGGCGCTGTGCGGCTCCGGAATGATGGAGGAGGGAGGCTTCGGCGCCATCAAGGGCGGGGACCGGGCATACGAGATCGAGCAGAAATACGGCTATTCTCCGGATGAAATCTTTACCAGCGGCTTTTACACGGCAAGGCCCATGCAGTTTTTTGAATTCTATCGGGAGGAAATGCTGAAGAACGTCCCGGAGGCGACGGAATCCGGCACGGCCATGGCGCAGATGGAGCGGGCCGGGAAGCTGCAGTGCACGATCAGCAGCAATATCTTCGAGCAGGGAAGGCGTGCGGGCTGTCAGAATATGATCTATCTGCACGGGAGCATCTATCACAATTACTGCCCGAAGTGCGGCCGGGAATATCCGATGGAGTACCTGCGGGACGCGAAAGGCATACCGGCCTGTGAGAGCTGCGGATTCCCGATCCGTCCGGGCGTTTACCTTTATGGAGAGATGGTGGACAGCGGCCTTCTGAGCAGAGCCGTGGATGAGATTGCAAAGGCGGATGTGCTGCTGCTTCTGGGGACAAATCTGACCTCGGAGGTTTTCGGAAATTATATCAAGTATTTCGGGGGGAAATATCTGATCATCATCCATAAACACAGCCATTATCTGGATGATACGGCGGATATGGTATTTCTGGATCATCCGAGGAACATCCTTCCGCTCCTTGGATACGGGGAGCCGGAGAGTAATTGACAGAAGGAGGCGGAAGATTGAAAAATGCGCCAGGCAGCGCATTTTTTAATCAGGATTTGCGACGCTTCGGCATGGAGGTAAAAATGAACAGGAGAGAAAGAGATCTGGAGTTTTTTATTGCGGGGAGCCTGGAAAAGGTATTTCCGGACCGCAGGCCGGAGGCGTGGAAGCCGGAAAACAGGCTGTGCATCCTGAAAGGGGAAACGCCGGCGGTCCAGCTGGTGTATTACCGCAGGCCGGGCGGGGATTACCCGGCTTTACCGCGGTTTCAATGCAGAGTGACGGGATTTCCGGCGCGGGCCAGGATCCGGGAGGTAGAGCTTGTGCCTTCCGCCTTTCCCTGTTTTGAGAGGACGGATGAGAATTATCTGCGTACGGAGCCGGGACTTTTTCCGGATCTTCTGAAGCCCTGTCCGGACGGCTGGTTTACGCCGAGGGCAGGCCAGTACAGGGCTCTGTGGATCGATTTTCCGGATACCGCCCATGCGGAGGCGGGAGAATACCGGGTGGAGATCTCTCTTGTGCCGGAGCTGGAGGGACAGCAGGGAAACGGAAATTACTGGCGCTATGAGGGAGAGACCCGGAAGGCCATTCTGGAGCAGACGGAAAAGCCCCTTTCTTTTCTCCTGGAGGTGGGAGAGGAAACGCTTCCGGCGCAGAAGCTGATCCATACGGAATGGTTCCATGCGGACTGTGTGGCGGATTATTATCATACGGAGGTTTTCGGGGAAGAACACTGGAGAGCGCTGGAAGGCCAGATCGCCATGGCGGCAGAGCTTGGCGTCAACATGCTGCTGACGCCCGTATTCACCCCTCCGCTGGATACGGCCGTGGGTACGGAGCGGACGACGGTACAGCTTGTGGATATTTCAAAGGACGGGGAAGGGTATCATTTTGACTTCAGCCGGCTGGAAAGATGGTGCGCCCTGTGCCGCAGACATGGGATCGAGTATCTGGAGATGCCCCATCTGTTTACCCAATGGGGCGCGCAGGCGACGCCTAAGATCCTGATCCTGGAAGAAGGAAGGCTGCAGAAGCGCTTTGGCTGGCATGTTCCGGCGGACAGCCGGGATTATCGCGAATTTATGCAGGAATTCCTTCCTGCCCTGCAGGATAAGCTGCAAAACATTGGATATGACAGAGAGCACGTGTATTTTCATATCTCGGATGAGCCTTCTGAGGGGAATCTGGAGAGCTATGCCGCAGCGAAGAGAAGCGTGGAGGATCTTCTGGAGGGATGGATGGTGGTGGATGCGCTCAGCGATTACGCCTTTTATGAAAAAGGGCTGGTGGAGCATCCGATCCCTGCGAACAATCATATTCAGCCGTTTATCGATCATGGCGTGCCGGGACTCTGGACCTATTACTGCTGCGCGCAGGGAGTGGATGTGCCGAACCGCTTTTTCGCCATGCCATCCGCCCGAAACCGGATCATGGGCGTATTGATGTATCTGTATGAGATCAGGGGCTTCCTGCAGTGGGGGTATAATTTTTACAATTCCGGTTTTTCCAGAAAGCACATCGATCCTTTTTCTGATACCCATGCGGATTATTCCTTCCCATCCGGAGACTCCTTTCTGGTCTATCCGGGGCCGGACGGCGAGACCTGGTCGTCGGTGAGGGGACAGGTTCAGCTGGAGGGACTTCAGGATCTGCGGGCGCTTCAGGAGCTGGAAAAGAAGGCGGGACGCAGACGGGTTCTGGAGCTGATCTACGAGGA
>CALWGL010000306.1 GCA_944380025.1 uncultured Lachnospiraceae bacterium | reverse complement strand
GCACATTTTCCACCTGCACATCATCCGGCACGTCCAGGTCAACATGGGCAAAATTCCAGATCGCCTTGATGCCGGCCTCCACCAGCTTCTCCGCCGTCGCGACCGCGCCGTCCTTCGGTATGGTAAGGACGGCGATATCAATATCATTTTCCCTGACAAAATCCTGCATTTCTTCCATTGGCCGCACCTGGATGCCCCGGATCCTCCTGCCGTGCAGCGCTTCATTGATATCAAAGATACCTGTAAAGATAAAGCCCCTTCGTTCAAAGTTCATATAATTGGCCAGCGCCTGCCCCAGATTTCCGGCGCCGATGATGATCAGATGATGCTTCTTGTCAAGTCCTAAAATGCTTCCTATGGCCGTATAGAGATATTCCACATTATAACCGTATCCCTGCTGGCCGAATCCGCCGAAATGATTGAAATCCTGTCTGATCTGCGACGCCGTCACATGCATCAGCCTGCTCAGCTCCTGCGAAGAAATCCGCTCTACCCCCTGATCCTTCAGTTCTCCCAGGAACCGGAAGTATCGGGGCAGACGGCCGATCACTGCCTGAGATATTTCTTTTTCCACTGTATCAAGTCTCCCGTCAAGTCACTGTTCTGGATTCCTTTCCCATTATAGCCATCCGTTAAAAATATGTCAATGGCTCCGCCCATTGACATCCTTCCCGCTTCCCGTTAAACTGATTCTGGACAAAACCGGCTCAGACGCCGGGACGAACAGGTACGAAAGGACGGAACACACCATGATTTTATCCTGCCAGAACGTGGGTAAGGCATTCCACGAAAAGCAGATTTTCAAAAACTGCTCTTTTCATATAGAAGATCACGAAAAAGCCGCCATCGTCGGCATCAACGGAGCGGGAAAGACCACGCTGCTTCGCATCCTCACCGGGGAACTGGAAGCGGACGAAGGGATCGTTGTCTGGGGAAAGGACATAAGCTTCGGCTATCTGCCGCAGAACGCGCAGGTGGAAGGCGATAAGACCATCTACGACGAGGTGCTTGAGGCGAAAAAGGAGGTGCTCCTTCTGGAAGAAGAGATCCGCTCCTGCGAGCTTCAGATGAAGCAGGTCTCCGGCACAGACCTGGATTCCCTGATGGAAAAATACACCCGGCTCACCCACCGCTTCGAGCAGATGGACGGCTACAGCTGCCGCAGCGAGGTGACCGGCGTGCTGAAAGGACTCGGCTTTACGGAGGAAGAATTCTCCAAACAGGTTTCCACCCTCTCCGGCGGCCAGAAGACCCGCGTCGCCCTGGGGCGTCTTCTCCTGACGCGTCCGGATCTGATCATCCTGGACGAGCCCACCAACCATCTGGACATGAACTCCATCGCCTGGCTGGAAACCTGGCTTGCGAACTACCAGGGCGCGGTGCTCATCGTCTCTCACGACCGGTATTTTCTGGACAGGATCGCCACGAAGATCATAGAACTGGACGGCGGAAGGGCAGGTGTTTTTTCCGGAAGCTATTCCGACTATGCGGTGAAAAAAGAACAGATCCGCTCTGCCCAGATGCGCGCCTGGCTGAACCAGCAGCAGGAAATCAAGCATCAGGAGGCCGTCATCGAAAAGCTGCGCTCCTTCAACCGGGAGAAATCCATCCGCCGGGCGGAAAGCCGGGAGAAGATGCTCCAGAAAATGGATGTGCTGGAAAAGCCTGCAGAGGTGCGTGACGACATGCGCATCCAGTTAAAGCCCCGCATTGAAAGCGGAAATGATGTCCTGAGCGTGGAAGGCCTGGCCAAAGCCTTTGACGGACAGGCACTTTTTTCCGACCTTTCCTTCTTCTTAAAACGCGGCGAGCATGTGGCCGTCATCGGGGATAACGGAACGGGCAAAACCACGATCTTAAAGATCATCAACGGTCTGGTGGACGCGGACGCCGGAGAGATCCGCATCGGAAGCAAGGTTCAGATCGGCTACTACGACCAGGAGCACCATGTGCTGCATCCGGATAAAACCATTTTTGAAGAAATCTCGGACGAATATCCGGCGCTCACGAATACGGAAATCCGCAACGTCCTCGCGGCCTTCCTGTTCACCGGGGAGGACGTGTTCAAGCAGATCAAAATGCTCTCCGGCGGCGAGCGCGGCCGGGTGTCCCTGGCGAAGCTGATGCTCTCCGAGGCCAATTTCCTGATCCTGGACGAGCCCACCAACCATCTGGACATCACCAGCAAGGAAATCCTGGAGGACGCGCTGAACAATTATACGGGGACTGTCCTGTATGTCTCTCACGACCGTTACTTCATCAACCGCACTGCCAGCCGCATCCTGGAGCTGGAGGGCGGCGCGCTCACCGGATATCAGGGAAATTACGACTACTATCTGGAAAAGAAGGCGCAGCTTGCGCAGGCGGCTGCTGGAAGCGGCATGCCCGCCTCCGGTCAGGGCTCGCCGTCCGGAGCCGGCACGCCCGCCGCAGCCCGGGGCGCGGCGGCAGGCTTTCCGGCAGGCGCCGCCGGATCTGCCGCCGGGGGAGCCGCTTCCGGTAGCGGCGCGGCGGAAAGTGCCCTCAAGCAGGACTGGAAGAGTCAGAAAGAGGCGCAGGCCGCCCAGCGGAAAAAGGAAAACGCGCTGAAACGCTGCGAAGAACGCATTGCCGTTCTGGAAAAGCGGAGCGCGCAGATCGATGAAGAGATGGCGCTTCCGGAGGTCTGCACCAATGTGGCAAGGCTCCAGGAGCTGTCGAAGGAAAAGGCGGAAATCGAGGAGGAGCTTCTTTTAAAAATGGAAGAATGGGAGCAGCTGTCGGAATAGACGGCGCTCCCTTTCAATTGATACCCAGAATCTCACAAAGTTCCTTAAAAGTGGGGGCCTTGGAATCCTTCTGAGAAATCTGATCAGGGTTATTGATATCAACAGGGATCGGCCACCTGATGCCAAGTTCGGGATCTAACGGGCAAAGTGCCGTACCGGGCATTCCAGGAGCCCACTCATTGTCAAAGAAATATAGATATTCCGTATCCTCAAGCGCCTGAAAACCATTACATACGCCCTGGGGGACAAAAACCTGAATACCAGGTGTTATATGTACAGTCTGAACGACGCCGAAAGTCCTGCTGTCCGGTCTCGTATCAACATACGCGCCGAAAACAGAGCCATAAGCTACCGTAACCAGCTTGGACATAGCCTCTCCATGAAGTCCACGAACAGCACCCTTCCTGGTCCTGGTTAAGTTAATCTGCTTCCATCCTGTTATTGTCTCTGGAAGAACTTCAGAATACACGCTGTCACGAAACAGTTCGCGAACAGTTCCACGGTCATCTGTTGCCATTTTAGTACTAATTATTTTAAGCCCTTCAATGTTAGAACTATTTGCCCTAAAAGGCTCAACATGTAAACTCATTATCTATTTTTCTCCCTTCATCCGGATTTTTGCTATCACGAAAAAAATTGGAATTTTATTTCTCGCACCTTGAATTATTATAACAAATCAACGCCAGACCTTCCACATGAATTTTGCGGACGCTTCCGAAGGCGCAAAGCTATCGCAGGAAGCCTTTCGGGGAAGCCGGAAGTTTTTCAAC
>CALWGL010000305.1 GCA_944380025.1 uncultured Lachnospiraceae bacterium | reverse complement strand
CAGGAGATGCTGGACCGGCTGAACCGGCTGATCCAGGAGGATTACCAGAATAAGATCCTGCTGCGGGAGGCGGAGCTGAAGGCCCTGCAGGCGCAGATCAATCCCCATTTCCTCTATAACTGTCTGTCCCTGATCAACAGCAGGGCGCTGCTTGCGGGACAGGAGGAGATCAGCCGCATGTCCCAGTTATTGTCCGTTTTTTACCGGACGACGCTGAATAAGGGAAGGTCGGAGACCACGCTGGAGAGCGAGCTGAAAAACGTGAGCTCCTATCTGGATATCCAGAAGCTTCTGCATGAGGAGCTTTTCGATGTGACCTGGCAGGTGGATCCGGGGCTTCCCATGGTGCGCGTGCCGAATCTGCTGCTGCAGCCGCTGGTGGAAAACGCGCTGGTGCACGGAATCCTGCCGAACAAGCCGAAGAAGGGACGGCTGTTCCTTTCGGTGTCAAGGGTAATGGATCAGATCCGTTTCACGATCCTGGACAACGGCGTGGGAATCCCGCAGGAGAAGCTCCCCACCCTGCTGAAAACGGATTCCGGCGGCTACGGGCTGAAAAACGTGGATGAGAGGATCCGGCTCACCTACGGAGAGGAGTACGGCCTGAACATCCAGAGCATTGAAGGAGAGAGCACCCTGGTGACTTTCTGTATCCCTTTGGACGGGGAGAAAAAGGGCGCGGAGGGAAAGGACGAGGAGAAAACAGACAGACGGACAGAAGGAGAGGAGAGAGTATGACCAGAACAGGACTTTTTGCGGAGCGCCTTGCGCGCCATGAAGCGGAGCTTCACGGGATCTACGAAGAGCTTTATCACGACGAGGCGGGATACGGACGGCTCGTGGAGAGCATGCGGGAATTTTACGCGAAGCGCTCCGCGGCGCTGAAGGAGCTGGACAGAAAGAGGGAGGAGACGCCGGACTGGTACCGGGAGAGCCGGATGCTTGGGATCACCATGTATCCGAAGCTGTTCGCGGGCGGGCTGAAGGGGCTTACGGAGAAGCTGGATTACCTGTCGGAGCAGAAGATCACCTATCTGCATCTGATGCCCCTTCTGAAGATGCCTCACCCCATGAACGACGGCGGCTATGCGGTGGAGGACTTCCGTACGGTGGATCCGCAGATCGGAACCAACCGTCAGCTTTCGGTCCTCACGGGAAAGCTGCGGGAGCGGGGGATCAGCCTCTGCCTGGACGTGGTGATGAACCACACGGCGGACACCCATGAGTGGGCGATGCGGGCGAAGGCCGGGGAGAAAGAGTATCAGGACCGGTATCAGTGCTACGATACCTATGACATTCCCTCTCAGTTTGAGCAGACCATGCCCCAGGTATTTCCCGCCACCGCGCCGGGCAATTTCACCTGGTGCGGGGAGATGAAAAAATATGTGCTGACCACCTTTTACCCCTATCAGTGGGATCTGAACTATCAGAATCCCGTCGTGTTCAACGAGATGACGGCGAACATCCTGTTCCTTGCCAACCTGGGCGTGGAGATCTTCCGCATCGACGCGGTCCCCTACATCTGGAAGGAGCTTGGGACCAGCTGCCGGAACCTTCCGCAGGTCCACAGGATCGTGCGTATGCTGCGCATGGTGCTGGAGGTGGTCTGCCCGGCCGTGATCCTGAAGGGAGAGGTGGTCATGGCCCCGAAGGAGCTTCCCGCCTATTTCGGGACGCCGGAGCATCCGGAGTGCCACATGCTTTACGGCGTTTCCAGCATGGTCAATCTCTGGGCCGCGCTTGCCACCCAGGACACCAGGCTTCTGAAGCATCAGATGGATGTGATCCACAGCCTGCCGGACAACTGCTATTTTGTCAACTACCTGCGCTGCCATGACGATATCGGCTGGGGGCTGGATGAGGAAGAGGAAAAGCGGCTGATGATCGATCCGCTGCTTCACAAGGAATATCTGTACCGTTTCTATGAAGGGTCTTTCCCCGGAAGCTTCGCCAGAGGGGAGCTTTACAATTTTGATCCGGTGAGCAGAGACGCGAGAAGCTGCGGCACCACGGCCAGCCTGTGCGGCATTGAGAAGGGCGGTTTTGAAGGAGACAGGGCGCAGGTGGAGACCGGCATCCGCCGGGATCTTCTGATGCACGCGGCCTGCATGAGCCTGGAGGGCTTTCCCATGCTGTCAAGCGGCGATGAGATCGGACAGGTGAACGATTACAGCTATAAGGAAAATCCGGATACGGCCCAGGACAGCAGATATCTGCACAGAAGCCCCTTCAACTGGGAGAACGCGGCGCTTCGCACCGTGCCCGGGACCGTGCAGCAGGAGATCTGGGACGGGCTGAAAGAGATGGAAGAGCTCCGCAGGAAAGAGCCCTGCTTCGGCCCCGGCGTATGGGTGACCACCTGGGACACCCTCACGCCGAAGGTATTCGCCATCCGGCGTACCCTGGAAGGACGGGAGCTGGTCTGCCTCGCCAATTTTTCCGATCAGCATCAGCAGGCCCATCTGCCCGCCCTTTCCGGGGAGTACCGGGATCTGTTTACCGGCGAAAGCCTGCAGCCCTCCGCGGTGCAGCTGGCTCCCTACCAGTACCGGTGGATGGTGAAGGGCTGATTTTTCAGCCAAACAGCGAGAACGCCGCGAACAGGCCGGAAAGCAGGGAGGCCACCAGAGACACCACGGTGATCTGGGTGTTGATGGAAGGGCCTGCCGTATCCTTGAAGGGATCGCCCACGGTGTCGCCGGTGACGGCGGCCTTGTGGGCGTCGGAGCCCTTGCCGCCTTCGTTGCCCGCTTCCACGTATTTCTTGGCGTTGTCCCACAGGCCGCCGGCGTTGGACATGAACAGGGCCAATAACAGGCCGCTTACGATGTTGCCCAGCAGGAAGCCGCCGATGGCGGAAGGGCCGCCGATGAAGCCCACCAGGATGGTGGCGAGGATGGCGACGAGCCCGGCGGGGATCAGCTCCTTTAGGGCCCCGTCCGTCGCGATGCCGATACAGGTATCATAATCGGGCTTTACGCCCTTCTTTCCTTCCTTCAGCCCGCGGATCTCCCGGAACTGGCGGCGGATCTCCTCCACCATGCGCTGGGCGTTCTTATCCACGCCGAGGATCAGCATGGCGGAGAACACGGCGGGGATGGAGGCGCCTATGAGGATACCGAAAAACACGGTGGGATCCATGATATCAAAGCCGGTCAGAAGCTCCCGCCCCATTTCGGAGAGGGATTCGTTGACCTCGGACATATAGGCTCCCAGCAGGGAAATGACGGTCAGTCCCGCCGCGCCGATGGCAAAGCCCTTGGTCACGGCCTTGACGGTATTTCCCGCGCTGTCCAGCTCGTCCGCGATGCGGATGGTCTCTTCGCCCAGGTCTCCCATCTCCGCAAGGCCTCTGGCATTGTCCACGATGGGGCCGTAGGCGTCGTTGCTGATGATCATGCCCACGATGGAGAGCATGCCCACAGCCGCCATGGCGATCCCGAAGAGGGCGTAGCCTTCTCCCAGCGGATCGCAGAGCATGTAGGCCGCAAGGGCGGAAACGGCGATGCCCACCATGGCGGGCAGGGCGGAAATAAAGCCGTAGGAA
>CALWGL010000304.1 GCA_944380025.1 uncultured Lachnospiraceae bacterium | reverse complement strand
ATCAGGTCCCTGGTCACAAGGGAATATTTCATGCCGATATGCCCCATGGCAATGCCGTCGCAGACCGCGATGGCCGGGAACACGAACGGCGTTCCTCCCGCCATGGCCACGCCAAGCTTCACCGCCTCCACGATCTTGTCCAGGTTCATATGCCCCGGAACGATCTCGTTATAAGAGCTGACGATTCCGATCAGAGGCCTGTTTCTCTCCTCCTCGGTGATGCCAAGCGCGTTGAACAGGCTTCTGTGGGGAGCCTGCTGTACTCCTGTTTTCACTGAATCGCTTCTCATCGCTGTTCTTCCTTTCTTTGCTTCTATGTCTGACGGATTCCGCTTCTTTGGAATCCCTTCCGTTATCTCTGCACCGCTTCCGGCGCCGTTATATCCGTTCCGCGATCAGGCTTCCCATCTCGCTGCAGGAGCATTTCCTGCACGCCGCGCCGCTTCCCGCGGCGTCCTTCTGCGGCATGATATCCGCGGTCCGGAAGCCTTCCTTCAGCACCTGCTTCACCGCTCCTTCCACAGCGTCCGCCTCCTCATCCAGGTCAAAGCTGTAGCGGAGCATCATGGCCGCGCTCAAAATGGTGGCGATGGGATTGGCGATGTCCTTTCCCGCAATGTCCGGCGCGCTCCCGTGGCTGGGCTCATACAGGCCGAACTTCGTATCGTTCAGGCTGGCGCTCGCGAGCATGCCGATGGAGCCCGTCACCATGCTCGCCTCATCGGAAAGGATGTCGCCGAACATGTTCTCGGTCAGGATCACATCGAACTGGGCCGGATCCTTCACCAGCTGCATGGCGCAGTTGTCAACCAGCATATGGGAAAGCTCCACATCCGGATAGTCCGCGGCCACCTCGTTCACCACGGCTCTCCACAGGCGGGAGGAATCCAGCACGTTCGCCTTGTCCACGCTGGTCACCTTTCCCCTGCGCTTGCGCGCGATGTCAAAGGCTTTCACGGCGATCCGGCGGATCTCGTATTCATTGTAGACCAGCGTATCCACCGCCGTGCGAAGACCGTTCTCCACCGTGGTCTTCCTGGCTCCGAAATACAGGCCGCCGGTCAGTTCTCTCATGATCAGCAGGTCAAAGCCCGCCTCGCTGGTCTCCTTCTTTAACGGGCAGGCGTCTGCCAGCTCCTCGTAAAGCAGCGCGGGCCGCAGGTTGGCGAACAGCCCCAGCTCCTTTCGGATGGCAAGGAGCCCCGCCTCCGGTCTCCGATCCGGCGGAAGCTGATACCAGGGAGAGGTGTTCGCGTCCCCGCCGATGGAGCCCATCAGCACCGCGTCGCTTTCCTTCGCCGCCTGCACGGCCTCCGGCGTCAGGGGCACGCCGTGCGCATCAATGGACGCGCCTCCGAGCAGAATGTCTGTCCAGGAAATCTCATGCCCGTATCTGACAGCGATCCTTTCCAGTACCTTCCTCGCTTCTCCTACGATCTCCGGTCCGATCCCGTCGCCGGAAATACATCCAATCTTCAGCTTCACCGTTTCCTCCGTTCCGAAGCGCCTCCGGACTGTCCCGGTTTCTGTCTTTCCATCATACGCCGCGCCCGCGCTTCTCATTCTTTTTCGGAAGTTTTTCCGTCTCCGTCCGCCGGTCAGCCGTCAGACAGGGATGATTCTTCCGATTATCCCTTCTATCATAGCCTATTGAATATTGAATTTCAACAAAAAAGACCCTGAGAAAACAAAATCAGCCATATCCGTTCGATATGGCTGAAATAACCTGCAGTAATAAATTCTGTCTTTGCTATATCTGCAGCGAATAGTTCTGTCCGGTTTATTCTGCGTCAGGCTTTTCCACCTGAGCGATCGCCGCCTTCTGCATGGGGATCCGGCAGTTCTTGTTGTTGCCGAATTCCACAATGACCGTATCATCCGTGATATCGATGATCACACCGTAAAAGCCGCTGTTGGTCAGAACGCTGTCCCCGATCTCCAGGGAAGACAGCATGGCGTTCATCTTCTTCTGCTCCTTCTTCTGCGGACGATACATCACAAAATAAAAGAACGCACCGAAGATCACCACATAGACCAGGATCATGCCGATCATTCCGCCCGTGCCTGCAGCCGCTGTTGTCTGAGTCGCCAAAATTCCCATTTTTTTCCAATCCTCCTAAACCGCCGCCCGCGCGGCATAAATTCAATATCTCTACAATCATACACAAAAAATGCCGATCATGCAAGCCCTAATCCGGCTGTCCCGCAGCCATCCGGGCAAGCTTTTCTTTTTTATAGGCCGCGAAGCGCCCCTCGTCCAGCGCGTCCCGGATCTCCTCCATCATGGTATTGTAGAACCAGAGGTTATGGAGCACGCACAGACGCATGCCGAGCATCTCCTTCGCTTTCAGAAGATGGCGGATGTAGGCCCTGGAGTACCGGCGGCAGACGGGACAGCCGCAGCCCTCTTCAATGGGCCGCATATCCAGCTCATACTTCGCGTTGAAAAGATTGATCTTTCCGTAATTCGTATACAGATGGCCGTGACGCCCGTTTCTCGTAGGGTAAACGCAGTCGAAGAAATCCACACCCCTCTCCACGCCCTCCAGCATATTGGCCGGCGTTCCCACCCCCATCAGATAGGTGGGTTTGTCCGCGGGCAGGTAGGGCACGGTTTCATCCAGTACGTGATACATCTCCTCATGAGTCTCGCCCACCGCAAGTCCGCCGATGGCATAGCCGTCCAGCTCCATTTCCGAGATCCGCTTCGCGTGCTCGATCCGGATATCCGTATAGACCGCCCCCTGGTTGATGCCGAACAGAAGCTGATGCTTATTGATGGTATCCTCCAGGCCGTTCAGACGCTTCATTTCCTCCCTGCATCTGGCAAGCCAGCGGGTGGTCCTTGCCACGGAAGCTTCCACATAGTCCCGCTCCGCTTTGGCCGGGGCGCATTCGTCGAAGGCCATGGCGATGGTGGAAGCCAGATTGGACTGGATGCGCATGCTTTCCTCCGGCCCCATGAAGATCTTCCTTCCGTCCACATGGGAATGAAAATACACGCCTTCCTCTTTGATCTTTCTCAGCGTCGCCAGGGAAAACACCTGAAATCCGCCGGAATCCGTAAGGATGGGCCGGTCCCAGGACATAAACCGGTGCAGGCCGCCAAGCTTTTTAATCACCTCGTCTCCCGGACGCACGTGCAGATGATAGGTGTTCGACAGCTCCACCTGCGTTTTGATCTGCTCCAGATCCTCCGTGGACACGGCGCCCTTGATCGCCGCCACGGTTCCCACGTTCATGAAAACGGGAGTCTGTATCGTACCGTGTACGGTTGTCAGTTCTCCCCTTTTCGCTCTTCCTTCCTGTCTGATCAGACGGTACATGTTCTGTATGTTCCCCTTTCCGAAATCGCCCGGATGCCGTTTTCATTCATCACTCTCAGATCTCTTCCGGCCCTGGACCGGACTGAATGAATATCATACCACATCTTTCCGTTTCATTCAAGCTTGTCCGGCCCTTCCATCCGGGATATAATAAACAGAAAGTTACAGTTCACTCGTCCGCCAGAACCAGGCAGATGTCGTGCTTGCACGAACAGATGACTGGCTCTGAGCGGACGAA
>CALWGL010000303.1 GCA_944380025.1 uncultured Lachnospiraceae bacterium | reverse complement strand
ATGGTACAAAATGAAACAGGATATCTACGACCTGACCGTGGAGCATATTCTGGATAATCAGGATAAAGCCTACCGGCTGGCCTACAGTTACGTGCAGGACAGGGACGCGGCGCTGGATGTGGTACAGAACGCGGCCTGTCAGGCGCTGGAAAAATGCTGGGGAGTGAAAAATCCTTCCGCATTAAAAACATGGTACTACAAAATAGTGGTAAACGAAGCTCTGCAGTATCTGCGCAAAAACCGCAGGGAAATCAGCACGCAGCCGGAGGATATGAAGGAAGAGGCATATCTGGAGGAAGGCTACGACAGAGCGGACGAGGACGCGCGGGTATTCGCGCAGGTGCTGGAGCTTCCGCCGGATATGAAAACGGTGGTGCTCCTGCGGTTTTACGAGCAGCTGAGCCTTGCGGAAATCGCAAGAGTGACGGACGCCAATCTGAATACGGTGAAGTCAAGGTTGTATGCGGCGCTGAAAAAGCTGAGAAAGAGTCTGGAGGAAATGGAATATGAGAGAGCCTGAAAACGGAAAACGTACGTATGAACAGATCGAGATCCCCGGGGAGCTTCAGGAAACCATGAACAGGGCCGTGCGCTCCGTGGATAAGAAAAAGTCCGCAGCCCGTTACCGGAAGCGCAGAATGATGCGCGCGGTACGCAATATCGGCGTCGCGGCCGCCGCCGTCCTGCTGTGCATGACGGTTGGCGTGAATACAAACGAGGTGCTGGCAAAGGAGCTGGGACAGCTTCCCGTGATCGGCTCCCTGGTGCGGGTGCTCACCATCACCTCCTACCATGAGGAGGACGGCGATCATGATATCACGGTGAACGTGCCGGAGATCGAGGTGGAAGAAAATCAGACTGCCGGTACGGAGGCTGTGCCTCAGACGGACGGAACGCATCAGGCGGAAGAAGCGTCCGGAGAGACCGCGTCCGCGGGCGGAGAAGGCCCGGAAACGGCCGGCATGTCGGATGCGGACATTGAAGAGGCGGTGAACGCGCAGATCCAGGAGATCGTTGACAGCCACATCGCTCAGGCAAAGGAAAAATTTGCCGAATATAAAGAGGCATTCTTCGCAACCGGCGGCACGGAGGAAGAGTGGGGCGGCCGGACCATGGATATCGATGTGGATTACGAGGTAAAATACCAGGAAGGAAGCGTCCTGTCTCTGGAGCTTTCCACCTTTGAAGGCTGGGTGGCGGCACAGGAGCTTCGCTACTATTACAACATCGATGTGGCGCAGAACCGGGAGCTGACCCTGAAGGATCTGCTGGGAGAGGATTATGTGAACATCGCCAACGAAAGCATCCGGCGGCAGATGAAGGAACGCGCCGCCGCGGATGAAAATCTGGTCTACTGGGGCGTGACGGAAACGGAGAGCGGGATCGACGGCTTTGTGAGCGTGGATGAGGGTACCGATTTCTACATCAGCGCGGACGGAAACCCTGTGGTCTGCTTCGGCGAGTATGAGATCGCGCCCGGCTTCATGGGCATCCAGGAATTTGAGATCGAAAGACCGGCCGAATAAGGCCCGGATCGGATAGGGGAAGTTCCTTCCCCTATCCGATCGCGCGATGCGTACAGCTCACGGCATAAATACCGCTCGCTGTACTTGCCTGGCAAATGGCCGTTCATGCATGCATGACGGCCGCGTGCCGGGCTTATCGCACAAAAGGAAAGCCCTGTCCATCGACGGGGCTTTCTCCCGTAATTCTTATACCACATTTTTCACAAAAAAGGCCACTCAGAATCAGGAATCTGTGGAAAAATGCTCAAAAGTGCAGTATAATTTATACCATAAACCATCGTCCAATTTCTCTGAACAGAATGCCGCCTGTCGGCGGCAGAAAGGGGTAACTATGCTGAGGGATATGATCGCGGCGGAAAAACCGCAGGAGAACGAGCTTCAGGAAAGGCTGGAGGAAGCCAGAAAAAAACTGTTTGCGCAGCAGATGCAGCTGAAGGAGCACAAGCTGCCCGTGCTGGTGCTGTTTGAAGGCTGGGGAGCGGCGGGAAAAGGGAGCGCCATCGGAAAGATCATCAAAAATATCGATCCCAGGTTCTTCAAGGTGGCGACCATGTCGGCGCCCACGGAAGAGGAGCTTCGCAGGCCGTTTCTTTACCGGTATTTCATTCAGATCCCGGAAGCGGGAAAATTCACCTTCCTGGACGGAGGCTGGATGGATGAGATCACGAAGGAGGAGCTGGACGGAACGCTGTCAGAGAAGGAGTATGCGCAGAGGATCGACAGCGTGAAGCGGTTTGAACGGCAGCTGACCGACAACGGCTATCTGGTACTGAAATTTTTCTTCCATATCAGCGAGAAAGAGCAGAAAAAGCGTATCGAGGCGCTGCTTTCCGACAAGGACACCGAATGGAGGGTCAGTGAGTATGACCGCTGGCAGAATAAGCATTACGACAAGTGCCTGAAGGTATTCGACCGCTATCTGAACGATACCAACGCCTCCACCGCGCCCTGGTATCTGATCGACGCGCAGTCCCGCAAATGGGCCCAGCTGCAGGTGCTTGAGACGCTGGTACAGGGGATCGAGGTGGCGCTTCAGAACAGCAGCCTTGCCGTGCCGCTTCTGCAGAACACATATCCGCTCGTGAAGATGCCGAAGATATCGGAGATCCCGCTGGATAAGTTCGTGGAGGAAAAGGAATATGAGGAGGAGCTGGACCGGCTGCAGAAAAAGCTGGGCGAGCTGCATAACCGGCTTTACCGCAAACGGGTTCCGCTGATCATCGCGTATGAAGGCTGGGACGCCGCCGGCAAGGGAGGCAATATCAAGCGGATCACGGGAGCGCTTGACCCCAGAGGCTTTGAGGTACACCCCATCGCAAGCCCGGAGCCCAGGGAAAAGGCAAGGCATTATCTGTGGCGCTTCTGGACCAGACTTCCCAAGGACGGCCATGTGGCCATCTTCGACCGCACCTGGTACGGCCGGGTGATGGTGGAACGCCTGGAAGGCTTCTGCAGCACCAACGACTGGCAGCGGGCCTACAATGAGATCAATGAATTTGAAAAGGAGCTGGTGGACTGGGGCGCCGTGGTGATCAAATTCTGGGTGCAGATCGACAAGGACACCCAGCTCGCCCGCTTTAAAGAGCGCGAAAATACGCCCGAAAAGCGCTGGAAGATCACGGACGAGGACTGGCGCAACCGGGAAAAATGGGACGAATATGAAAAGGCCGTCGACGAGATGATGCAGAAAACCAGTACGACCTACGCCCCCTGGCATGTGCTGGAATCCGTGGATAAAAAGTACGCCCGCCTCAAGGCCCTGAGGATCGTCATCGGGGAGCTGGAAAAGGTGCTGTAGCCCTCACCTGCGAAGAGACGGCTCCTCCGACAGCAGCTTGATGGACGCGGAATATTCGGAGGGAGACATCCCGGTCACCTTTTTAAACTGCCTGGAAAAATAATGGACGGAGGTATAACCCAGCGCATCCGCGATCTGGGAGAAATTCAGCCGCCGGCTTCGGATGAGCTGCCTGGCCGCGTCGATCTTCATGCGGGAAAAGCAGTCGATGATCCCGCAGCCGCTTCGCTCCCGGAACAGCTTCTGCAG
>CALWGL010000302.1 GCA_944380025.1 uncultured Lachnospiraceae bacterium | reverse complement strand
GAAAAGTTGGATGTATATTTATCCGCGTCCCACGCAATGTTCATTTTCTGCTCCTTTCCTGATGGATGGCCGGCTGCTCGTCATTCTTCAGTTCTCTTCCTTAGCCGCCACAAATGTAACTACATTTGTCATGATCTGCACGAATCTGTCTTTTCTTTCCGTTCTCCAGGACTGATGCTTTACCGTTTCTTTTAAAATCTTCCAGCCTCCAAAAATCTCTTTCAGTTTTTTCAGCAGAAAATCCGTAGGAAGATTAACTTCAAACTGTGCATCCAGCCACTCGTCAGTTACAGCATCCTTCTCTTCTACCTGTGTATTCAAAATCAGACAGACAATCCCTCCGGGAATGATTCCTTCCCGGATTTCCAGCAGTTTTCTGAAAAACGTCTTCGTTGAATCCACATGCTCCAAAGCGGATACTGCCAGAATAATATCATAGCTTTCCCGGGGAATCGGATACTCCTCCAGCGGACAGACGTGACCGGAAACCTGATCTTCGATTCCATATTTTCTGCAGTTTCTTTTCAGCAGTTCTATGGCAATATCCAGGATGTCCACGCCGTCCGCCATACATTTTCCGCGAAAAGCCTGTAAAAATGGAATACAGGTACGCCCCACTCCGCATCCCAGATCCAATACTCTTATCTTCGCATATTCCTGAAAATATGGAATCAGATCCGTGACTGTTTTAACCGGTTTTTTCAGCCACCCTTCTCCGCTAAACAGTTCCTCCTGCTTATATGCCTGTGTATGGGAAAACCGTTCCGCTTCACGGATCTGCTCCAGCCTGTTTTTCTTCTTTTCTGTCTGACGCAAACCTTCCAACCCGCTTTTCCTCCGTTCTCCTAAGGATCCTTTCCGCCCGTTTCACATCCTCCTCTGTCAACCCGATCCTTCCATCTGTTTTCACCTGATGGGAACGAACTCTTCCGTCGTTCAGATCAAGGTCATCCAGCACCGCCCAGCTTTCCACATCTGCCCTCTGTTCCTGCAGCCACAACAGGATCTCTTTCGCCTTGACCAGGCTGAATCTCCGGGTTTTCCGGATGGATTCATCCGACAGATCAGGCGTAAAGCCGGAAAATGCCAAGCCATACTCTTTCATCCGGTCACACAGCCGCTTCGCCGCCGGATGAACCGGGCTGCCGTCCTTATCAAAACGGAATCGCCAGCCGGAATGCAGGATCAGAGCCGCTCCGGTTTTATGAACCAGCCGGGAAAGAAGACGCAGTTTTTCTTCCTCAATCTTTTCATCCTGCCGTTCTGTTTCCCCGTTCCCTGAAGAAACGATATCAGGCGTCTGCCGGTTTAATACTCCATCGATATCCAGAAAAAGAATTTTCATACTTCCGCCTCAGATCTTCACCTTCGTCCACTTCCCTGACCGGAACCTCCAGTTGGTGAACAGGAAGCGGGCCAGCTGGTCGGCGCAGACGCCGAACCAGATGCCGATGATGCCGAAGCCCAGCGGATAGCAGAACAGATAGCTGGCGATGGGCCGGATGAGGGTCACGCTGATGGTCGAAGCGACGGTGGTGAAAAACACGTCGCCCGCGCCGCGCAGACAGCCCATGTAGATCACCTGGGCGATCTGCAGAAGAACGATCACCACGATCACCCGCATGATCTGTACGCCGATGACGATAATATCCGGCACGGTAAAAAATACGCCGTACCGGAAGCGGCCGAAGAAGAGATAGATCACGGCGAGGACCACCGCAATGGCACGGCCGATCCACTGGCAGATATGACCGTAGGTCTTTGCCATCTCGATATCCCTCCGGCCCAGGCTCTGGCCGATCAGGGCCACGGCCGCCACCTGCATGCCGTCGCCGAAGGAAAAGGACAGACTCATCACATTCATGCCCACCTGATGGGCGGCAAAGGCCGCCGTTCCCATTTTGGCCGCCATGACCGCCACGGAAAGGAAGCCCACGCGCATCAGAAGCTGCTCCGCCAGCACGTTGGAGCCAAGCTTCACCATGCTCTTTGCCACGGAAAGCGTGGGACGAAGTCTCTCCTTAAAAATATAAACCAGGCTGATAAAGCTGCCCCTTCTGCAGGCGGCCGCGATGCTCATGGCGCACCCCACCGCGCTTCCGATCACCGTGGCGATGGCCGCGCCCTTTACTCCCAGCTCCGGGAATCCGAAATTGCCGCCGATCAGCAGATAATTAAAGACCACGTTGACCAGATTGGCAGTCACATTGGTGGTCATGGAAATCTTCGTATTTCCCGCGCCTCTCTGAGCCGCGTTGACCGTCAGGGACACCGACGTAAAGCCGATATAGCCCATGATGATGCTGAAATAATCCACCGCCTCCTGATGGGAATCCGGGGAGGAGCCGCACAGTGAAATGATCGGATCGGCCAGGGCCACGCAGACCGCGCTGACGATCACCGTCATACAGACCGTAAACAGGAGGGAGGCCGCAAGCACCTGATTGGCCTCCTTCTGCTTCCCTTCCCCCTTCCGCCTTGCGACCAGAGCGGAAACCGCCACATTCGCCGCGGTAAAGGCCGCAAGCCCGATGAACTTGGGCTGGGTGGTAAGCCCCACCGCCGCCACCGCATGAGCGCCCACCCGGCTGACCATCAGCGAATCCACCATGCCGATCAGCGCCACAAAAAAGGATTCCAGCACCGACGGCCACGCCATTTTCAGCACTGTCTGCACCGTTTCCCGGCTGTATCCCTTTCCCATTTTTCCCGTTACCCTCTGACTGATCCCCTCTTTTTCCATCGTTTCCTTCCGGCCTGCGGATCCGCCGCAGGCCGTCCCCCTTCTCCTTTCGTCTGAAAAAATGCCGCTGCCGGTTCCTGTTCCCCGTCAGCTTTCCGATCCCGCCGGTTCCTTCTCTCCGTCCGCCCCGCTTTCTCCGCCTGCTTCCTTCCATGCCTTCACCTGCGCGCGCAGCCAGTCCGCCCATTTATCGATGCCTTCTCCCGTTTTCGCACAGACAGGGATCACCGTAATGTCCGGATTCTGCTGCTTCGCCCGCCGGATGCACTCCTCCATATCAAAATCAAAATAGGGAAGCACATCGGTTTTGTTGATCAGAAGCACCTGGCAGACAGAAAACATCAGCGGATATTTTAACGGCTTGTCGTCTCCCTCCGGCACGCTCAGGATCATGGCGTTCGCCGAAGCGCCGGTATCGAACTCCGCCGGGCAGACCAGATTTCCCACATTTTCCAGAATCGCCAGATCCAGGCCATCCGTTCCCAGCGCCGCAAGCCCCTGCCTGGTCATGTCCGCATCCAGATGGCACATGCCTCCCGTATGCAGCTGCACTGTTTTCACCTTCGTCTGCGCGATCCGGAACGCATCCACGTCCGAATCAATGTCCGCCTCCATGACCCCGATTTTCATCTCGTCCCGCAGAAGCTCCATGGTTTTTTCCAGCGTGGTGGTCTTTCCCGCTCCGGGCGAGGACATCAGATTCAGAAGAAACACTCCCTTTTCCTTCAGCTCTTTTCTCAGAAGCTCCGCCTGCCTGTCGTTATCCGCAAAAACGCTCTGTTTGATCTCGTATACCTTTACCATTGTTTTTTCCTCCATGGGATTTATTATCTCACA
>CALWGL010000301.1 GCA_944380025.1 uncultured Lachnospiraceae bacterium | reverse complement strand
GTACGGTTTCAGGTGCTGTTTTATCTGAAAGAGCCGTTCCGGACATGGAGGAGCATGAACGGAACGGCTCTTTCTGCGCGATAAGCCCGGAGTGAACGGTAACCATCAGGCATCCGGCCCATCGCGAAGCGATTGGAATGACCGGATGCCGTTACGATTCTGCCGAAGGCTGAATTGTAACAGGAAAGGTGCTTTGACGGTTGAAATGAATCGGGAAAGCGGGTATGATGTTAGAAAAAAGCAAAGGCGGAAAAGCAGATGAAAAAAGCGATCAGATGGATCATTCTGGCAGCGGCGGCTGTCGTTTTTCTTGTTTCCTGTATACAGCTGTTCCGGATCTTTTTTGAATACTACAAAGGAAAGCTGGAATATGCCGGGATCCGGGAATATGCCGTTCTTCCGGAAAAAGAAGAAAACGCGGAAGAGGAGCCGGAGGATGATTTTCTTATGCCGGAGATCGATTTCGAAGCCCTGAAGGAGAAGAACGATGATTTCTGTGCCTGGCTCGTCATACCGGCGCTGGAGGTGAATTATCCGGTGGTCTGGTGCGGAGACAATGACACCTATCTGACGAAGACCTTTGAAGGCGGAACAAACAGTGCGGGATGTCTGTTTGTGGACGGGGCGAACAGCCCGGATCTTACGGATCGGAATACCCTGATCTATGGGCACAACATGAAGAACGGCGCCATGTTCGGCACGCTGAGCGATTTCCTTCAGAAGGAGGAGCTTGCGGCGGAGGATCCCTATTTTTATCTGTATACGGAAGACCGTGCGATGCGTTATCAGATCATCGCATATTATACGACTGCCGGGGACAGCAGTACATATACCTTCCTGAATACGGATGAAGAATATGATTCTTATCTGGCCTGGATCCGGAGAAACGATCCGTTTGAGGGATACGAAGAAGCGGCGCTGAAGGAACGGCCGCGGATCGTTACGCTGTCCACCTGCTACGGGAGAGCGGGAGGAACGACCAGATTCGTGGTTCACGGTGCTCTGACGGAAGAAAGACCGATGGAACCGAAAGAATAGTTCCGCTTCTGAAAAGCTGACCGTTACTGGTCGGCCAGGTCTGCGCATTTACTGCGCAGACCGTACGAAAACGTATCGGCAGAAAGCATCCGGCCCATCGCGAAGCGATTGGAATGGCCGGATGCCGTAACAGTTCTGCCGAAGGCTGAACTGTTACGTACAGGCGGGAAGCATCCGGGTTCAAGGAGGCACAGAGCTTGACAAACCCTGTGAGTTAGACTATACTAACCATAAACCAGAGCCTTTATGAAGAAAAAGAAGCTTTCCCGGCGGGGAAGCTCTTCAGCCAGCCCGGCAGCGCGGCGGGTGATGAAAGAAAGGAGCGGACAGGGGATGTCATTTCTGATAAATAACGCGGGAACGATCCTGACAGCGGCGGTTCTTCTTCTGGCAGTCTTCCTGGTGGCGGGAAAAATGATCCGGGACAGGAAGGCGGGAAAAGGGAGCTGCGGATGCTGCGGCGGAAGCTGCGCGGCCGGCCGGAACTGCACAGACGGCGGACATGCGGCGCGGCGGAACGGGCAGAAGAAGGAAAACGTATGAGGAGGACAGGATGGATACAGGCAGAAGAATGCAGAAGACAGATAAAGCGGGAAGAAAGGAGCGGATCCTGACGGAGCTGAAGCGAAACGGATTCCGGATCACCAGTCAGAGGAAGCTTCTGATCGATATCATCCTTTCCGATGAGTGCTCCTGCTGCAAGGAGATCTATTATCAGGCAGTCCGGCAGGATCCTTCCATCGGGATCGCTACGGTGTACCGGATGGTGAAGACGCTGGAGGATATCGGGGCGATCAGCCGGAAGAATATGTACCGGATCAGCTGTGATGCAGACTGCGGCTTCCGGGAAGGCTGTATTCTTGTCCTGGAAAATCAGGAGAGAGTGAAGCTGACCATGGAGGATTTCAGAGAGGCAGTGGGCGAGGTGCTTCGCCGGAAGGGCTATCAGGGACCGGAAAAGGTGGAAACAGTCCTCTGGGATCCGGCCCTTATGGCGGAAGGCTAGGGAAACCGCAGACAGGAAGACCGCCGACAGAGGGAGAGCCGGAGAAAGACCACCGGCAGAAATAGCACGGGCACATGACAAAAAAGTTATTATTCAGCCAGGTCTGCGCATTTACTGCGCAGACCGTACGAAAACGTACAGGCAGGAAGCATCCGGCCCATCGCGAATCGACTGGAATGACCGGATGTTGTTACAATTCTGCCGAAGACTGAATTGCAACAAAAAAAGTCATGTGTCCGATTTTTTTTCATTGAAAAGAAAGAACGGGGGTGAGATAATAAAAGCCGGTACCGGAAACGGCATCCGAATAACGTGACTTCAAAAGAAAACGGAGGGTATCAGGCATTATGGTTGTAAAAAAAATAGCGATCCAAACGGACCGCACGCAGGCGGAGCTTACCACCTATTTTCAGGATAATTCGCCGGAGATGGGGATGGACCGGAAAAGGCCCGTGGTGCTGGTTTGTCCGGGGGGCGGTTATGGTTTTCTGTCCGACAGGGAGGCGGAGCCGGTAGCGCTTCGGATGTGCGGGATGGGCTTTCACGCGTGCGTTCTGCGCTACAGCATCGCGCCGGAGGTGTTCCCCGCCGCGCTGTGGGAGCTGGCGGCTTCTGTGGGGTGGCTTCGGGAGCATGCGGAGGAATATCATATCGATGAAAAGAAGATCGTGGTCTGCGGCTTTTCCGCAGGAGCCCACCTGGCAGGAAGCATCGGTACCTTCTGGAACCGGGATTTCCTGGCTGAGCTGACGGGTCTTTCCGCAGAGCAGATGAAGCCGGACCGGCTGATCCTGTGCTATCCGGTCATAACATCCGGGGAATATGCCCATCAGGGTTCCTTTGAAAATCTGTTGGGAAAGGACTGCGCAGACGAGGATAAGCGGACGGCTGTGTCCCTGGAAAAGCAGGTGACCGCGGATATGCCGCGTACCTTTATCTGGCATACCTTTGCGGACAATGCCGTACCGGTGGAAAATTCCCTGTTGCTTGCGGAGGCAATGCGGAAGGCGGGCGTGCCCTTTGAACTGCATATCTTTCCGGATGGCGAGCATGGACTGAGCCTGGCGGACGCGGAGACGGACAACGGTACCGGAGAGCAGATCGTTCCAGAGTGCGCGGTGTGGCCGGCGCTTGCGGCGGACTGGATCCGGCGGGACTGAGAGACGCGGACGGAGCAGAGACGTGCGCAGACGAAGCCGGGAGGCGCGGACGGAGCAGAGACGTGCGCAGACGAAGCCGGGAGACGCGGACGGAGCGGATGGGTACAGATGAATTCAGACAATACAAAAAGGGTGTAGGAAATGAAACAGGAAACGAAAGAAAAGCTGAAGGCTCTGATGGACAGGGCCGTGGAGAATAAGGAGCTTGCAGGCGGCTGTCTGCTGGTGAGACAGCACAGCGAGGAGGTCTGTTATCTGGAAACGGGCATGGCGGACGCGGAAGCGGGAAAGCCCATTCAGAGGAATCAGATCTACCGCCTGTATTCCATGAGCAAGCCGGTGGCGGGAGCGGCGGCCATGAAGCTGATGGAGGACGGGCTT
>CALWGL010000300.1 GCA_944380025.1 uncultured Lachnospiraceae bacterium | reverse complement strand
GTGATCCCCAACGACGTGCTTTCCGATGTGATGGCCCGCAATCTGCAGGAAGCGCCGCTGCCGGTCTATACGCAGGAAGAAAGGGAATATGCGAAGACTTTCGTAAACGCGCTGGAAGCGCCGTCCACCCTTCTTTCCGACATGGCGGCGAAGCTGGGAGAAAAGGCGGCGGGGATCGCGAAGCTGGCAGCCGGAAGGGAGATCTATGATTTCCCGGTTCCCAACTTCCGTCTGAACATGTGCCTGTCCAGCTCCAGCGATGTGGGAGACGTGAGCTGGAACTGCCCCACCTCGCAAATCATGGCGGCCACCATGGCCGCGGGCACGCCCAGCCATTCCTGGCAGCGCACGGCGCAGGGAAAGAGCGCCGTCGCCCATAAGGGGATGCTGTACGCGGCGAAGGTGATCGCCGGAAGCGCCGTGGACCTGCTGGAGGATCCAAAGCTTCTGAAACAGGCGAGACAGGAATACGACAGGCGGCTTGGCGGAGAGACCTATGTATGCGACATCCCGGCGGACGCGAAGCCGGTTCCTACGGAAAGCGACGAATGAACGGAAGGCATCGTGTAATGCGGAAAGAAGCGACGGAACAGAATGGGAAGCCGCGCGCCAAAAGAGCGTCCTTCCCGGAATGAGCGGATAGTATGGAAGAAAAAAGAAGCCTGAGAGATGTGAAGATGAACCAGACGCTGATCCTGAAAAAGGCGCTGTTCATCGTCGTCCTGATCATTGCGGCGGGAATCGCCACGCAGCTGATCCCCCAGGGCAGCTACGAAAGAGTGACCGTGGACGGCAGGGAGGAGATCGTGGAAAATTCCTTCCGCTACATAGAAGGGGAAAAGCTGCCCGTATGGAGGTGGATCACCGCGCCCTTTGAGGCGTTCCTGGATCCGGGCGCGGTCAGCGTCGTCGTGGTCATGCTGTTTCTGCTGGTCATGGGCGGCGTGTTTGTCCTGCTGGATGATTCAAAGATCCTTCTGTACCTGGTCACTGCCATCATCGACCGGTTTGGGGAAAAGAGGTTCCTGATCCTGAACGTGATGGTTTTCGTACTGATGGCGATGGGATCCACCCTGTCCTTTTATGACCAGGCGGCGGTGATCCTGCCGCTTGCCCTGGGACTCTGCTTCGCCCTGGGCTGGGATTCCCTGATGGCGATGGGAATGAGCGTTCTGCCCATCGGCTTCGGCTTTGCCTGCTCCACCACCAATCCCTTTACGGTGGGAATCCCCCAGACGGTCGCCCAGCTTCCCATGTATTCCGGCCTCTGGCTGAGGCTCATCCTGTTTTTTATCGTCTATGGGATCCTGATCGTATTTTTAAGAAATTATGCCCGAAAGATTGAAAAGGATCCGGAGGCGTCCATTTCCAGAGAGACGGACCGGACCATCCGGGGCATGTTTCCCGAGAAGATAGACACCGCCATTCTGGGCGATAAAAAGGTGCGCAGGGCGGCCTGGATCTTCTGCGGCTCCATTCTGCTGTCCGTCGCCTTTTCCGTTCTGTCCATTTTTGTACAGGCGCTGAACGGCGTTACCATGCCCTTTATGATGCTCTGCCTGTGCGGCGGGATCCTGGCGGGCGCGCATGCGGCGGGCTACGCGGAAAGCGCTTTTATCTGGAAGGAATTTTTCAAGGGAATGAAAAAAACCGCCTCCGGCGTGATCGTGATCTTTCTGGTGATGGGGATCCGGCAGATCATCGTGGAAGGAAAGATCATGGATACCCTGCTGTATGAGGCCCATCAGGCCATAGAGGGCATGAGTCCCTATCTGGCCATCCTGGTGATCCTCGGCATCACCATGCTGATGGAATTCGCGGTGGGGAGCGCCTCCACCAAGGCGTTTCTGCTTCTTCCCATGCTGGTCCCGCTGGGGAACATGATCGGGCTTACCTCCCAGACCATCGTACAGGCCTCCATGTTCGGAGACAGCTTCACCAACATGTTTTACCCCACCTCCACCATGATCCTTCTCACTACCAGCGCCATCAACCTTCCTTTGAGCAAATGGTACCGCTGGACCTGGAAGCTGATCGCGGCGGTGGCCGTCCTGGTGGTTGTCACCCTGATGTTCTGCGTGGCGATCCAGTACGGGCCTTACTGATACGGGGGTACGGTTCAGCCGGATTGTTGCCGTTCTGCCGAAGGCTGAACGGCGTTACTGTTCAGACAGGTCTGCGCATTTACTGCGCAGACCGTACAAAAACGTACAGGCAGGAAGCATCCGGCCTATCGCGAAGCGATTGGAATGGCCGGATGCCGTTACTGTTCTGCCGAAGGCTGAACAGTAACTGAACGGCAACGATCCGGACCGAAAAAAAACCATCTTGACCCCTGTTTTCGGATGGGATACTATATCCTTGCGGACTGCTTTTGGGCAGCAGAACACGGGCCGTCTCTGACAGGGCGGCCGTGAAAAACACCTAAGGAAACGGGGGAAAAGAAGATGCAGATTTATGTTGACGCGGCCGCTTTCCGGGACGGAAACGGAAGCAAGGAGCGGCCCTTCCGCTACATCAGTGACGCGGCGCGCATCGCCGCGCCGGGAGATGAGGTTCTGGTCGCTCCCGGCGTATACCGGGAGTATGTGAATCCGGTACATGCCGGAACGCCGGATGCCAGGATCACCTACCGCAGCACGCAGCCGCTTGGCGCGGTGATCACCGGTGCGGAGGAGGTCAAGAGCTGGACGCCTTATGAGGGGAACGTATGGATGTGCCGGATCGGGAACGGCCTGTTCGGAAATTATAATCCCTACACCACCTACGTGTACGGCGACTGGTATTTTGCCGGAAGGAGCAAACACACCGGAGCGGTCTATCTGAACGATAAGATGATGTACGAGGCGGACAGCCTGGAGGCCTGCGTGAAGGGTGAGGTGTACGAATGCTCCTGGGAGCCGGAGGCTTCCGTCTATAAATGGTTCGCCGTCCAGGACGGAAAGGAAACGGTGATTTACGCCAATTTCCAGGGGAAGGATCCCAATGCGGAAAAGGTGGAGATCAATGTGCGCAGAGAATGCTTCATGCCTTCGGAAACGGGCATCGGATATATCACCGTCAGCGGCTTCCGGATCGAGAAGGCCGCAACCACCTGGGCGCCTCCGGCGGCTTATCAGGACGGCATGATCGGCCCGCACTGGTCGAAGGGCTGGATCATCGAGGACTGCGAGATCAGCAACAGCAAATGCGCCGGCATCAGCCTGGGCAAGTATCTGGATCCTGACAACGACCATTATTTTACCACAAAGCACGTGAAGAGCCCCACCCAGATGGAGCGGGACGCGGTGTGCAGAGGGCAGTACCACGGCTGGCTGAAGGAGAAAGTGGGAAGCCACATCGTCCGCCGCTGCAACATCCATAACTGTGAGCAGGGCGGCATTATCGGCCGGATGGGCGGCGTGTTCTCCGTTATCGAGGACAACCATATCCATCACATCAACAACATGATGGAGCTGGGAGGAGCGGAGATCGCAGGCATCAAGATGCACGCGGCCATCGACGTGACCTACCGCCGCAACCACATCCATCACTGCACCATGGGAATCTGGTGCGACTGGGAGGCGCAGGGAACCCGCATCACCCAGAACCTGCTGCATGACAACCAGCGTCCTTCTTTCGCGAAG
>CALWGL010000299.1 GCA_944380025.1 uncultured Lachnospiraceae bacterium | reverse complement strand
AAAATACGGTTCAGAACGGTATTTTCCGGAATTGGATCCGTAAAAAATGAATTTTTGTACGGTTACAAAGCTATTTCATCATTTTTCAACCGTATATGAGCGAAAAAGTTCCGTGGAAGACCCTGCGGAATGTTTTCCTGCAAAAATTCATGGAACATTTCGTCTGGCCTCCTGCCCCGTGAAAAGTAACCATGCCTGCGCACATATGACGTACAGTCCCTCCAGAAAGCCGATATATTGTAACATGCTTGCTTTTTCGGTATACATATTATATTCTTATTTCATGAGCAATGGTTTTGCACCGAAACAGGGAAAGGACGCAAAATGGAAAATCAGGTGATTTATGAGAATGAAAGCGGTATTTTCATATGCAATGAAGACGGGGTGCTTTTAAGATACGAGTGCAGTCCGCAAAACCGGCTGGAGCTGGATGACTGCGAAGAAAGGTTCCGTTTTTTTGGACAGGACTGGCAGCATGAGAACAGAAAAGACAAAGCGATCCGGAAACTGGTGATCCCATCCGGTGTAAAGCAGCTCGGCAGCTGTTCTTCCGCCTGTCGTAAAATGGGAGACATATCGTTTGAGCATTATGTGGTGCGGGACGAAATCGTACTTCCGGACAGCCTGAAAATAATCGGCGCGGCTGTATTCCGGGGCGCCATGCTGCCGGAGGTAAAATTTTCATCATCGCTGAGCGTTATAGGCGCGACTTCCTTTTTCCATGCCGGAATCAGCAGGCTGATTTTTTGTTCTGACATCAAACCGATCTATGGAATTTATTACAGCAGCCATGAGCATCCGTATTTTAAGGATGTTCCGGGACAGGGAGCTGTCGAGATACCGGAAAACGAACTGCTGGAACAGCATCTTTGCTTTGGGGGCCGGCAATTTAAATACGCGTGTATCGATACGCTGATTATCCCTGATGGATATGCGTGTATGTCCTTATTATCCGAGTCAAATATCAGAAAGCTGATTAAATATAAGGAATATGATACGCAGAGTTTGGAAAAGCTTCTGCTTTGAACCCATAATGGTTCACAGGACCAGCCACTCCACGTACTGCGCCGAAGCCCTCTCAGGCGGCGTCAGCCGCTCCAGCATGCGCTCTATTTTCTGTTCCGGTATTCTTTTTTCCGGGCAGAGATTTCCCCGTTCCCGGTTACGCCTCAGCTCCTCCTCCCAGCCTGTCTCCAGGTACACGATCCGCACCGCGGCTTTGTATCCTTCAAAGAGCCGCACATTTTTCTCCCGCAGATCCGGGGTGAGGTTCACCGCGTTCCACACAAAAGGCTTATGCGCGCGCAGATATCTCCGAGCCTGCTCCCGGGCTGCAGCGGCCGCAAGCCCCTGAGGCCCTGTGGGCGGGATATTCATTTCCCTGCGTATCTCATCCAGCGATACCACCGGCAGCCCCTGACAATGTTCCCTGATCCAGGTATCCTTCCCTGTCCCGGGCAGACCGCACATCAGAATCACCTCTCCCCAGGTATCGTCATAGAGTTCCCCGTCCGGCCAGTCCAGTTTTTCATTCAGATATGCCCTCTGCGTATAGGCAGAAGAAAAATATTTCGGTCCCTCCAGGCATCCCAGTTCCTGCGCCAGAAGCTCTGTCAGAGCGACGCGTGCGTCCATCTCCTCCGTGTCATCCGCCAGCCGTCCCAGCACGTCCGCCCTGGAAAGAAGGCAAAGCATGGATATCTGAAAATCCCCGGACAGCTCCCCGTCCGCCGCGATCCGAAGCAGCTTCCTTTTGTCCTCTTTTTCCCCCAGATACACCGGAGCCGTGTGGTATCTGATCAGGGCGCACACTGTCTCCCGAAAATTCTGGAGTTCGGCTGTGCCTGCCATCCCCAGTTCTTTCCACAGCAGCGTCCGCGCGATATGTGTGCCGGCAGCCGCATGGCGGGGGGATATCAGGCGGCCATTCTCTTCCCGGGTACAGCGTATCTTTCCCGTATCATGAAGCAGCGCCGCAAGGAATAGCTCCCATCGCTGTCTCTGCCGCAGTTTCCGGAATCCGCTCATCCCTCCCAATGTATCGCAGACCATCCTCGTATGGGTCCACACATCCCCCTCCCCATGCCAGAGCGGATCCTGAGGCGTCTGTTTCATCTGATCTGCCAGCTCTCTCAGACAGGAGTTCTGTTCTATTTTTTCCCAGTCGGTGCTCCAGTCCGGCGGCTCCGGGAAACACAGCGAAAGCTCTTTCCATCTCTCCATTGGCTTCTCTCCCATTCCTGTCAGTTATTTTATGCAAACAATTTCTCTGCCGGCACGCACAGACCGTTTGGCACCACCGGTCTGTCCAGCCAGTGCGTACCCGAATCGTCCACACACTGCGCAAAAGAAACCCGTACATATTTCAGCCGCTGTACGACCCGTCCATCCTCTTCCGCTTTCAGGTACAGCCCCTCCATCAGGTCGGAGGCATCCGTCTCCCTGCGCTGCCTCTCCGGATCGAGTCCCAGCCGCATACTCGTCTCCCGCAGTTTATCCATATGTCCCGGCGTAATAAAACGGGAACGGCCCAGCAGCTTTAAAAGCTCCTCCCGTTTTGTAAAGCTGCCCCGGGCCAGTACAGGTACAGACACTACCGGCAGGCCCGCAAGAAGTCTCTGCCGGGAAGGCGTATCCAGGAAGAACCCCGTCTCCCGGTCCAGCACGTCAAATTCCAGGAAATAATGGGGCAGCGCGTCATAAAAAACCGAGTGTTTGGCATACATCCACTCGCCGTACATAATATAACGGCTGCCCAGCACCCGGTAAAATACATCTTTATGTACGGCTGCCCACTGCTTCATCAGATTGAAGTGCCTTTCTCTGTATCCCCCTGTCAGATAATGGCCTCTGCTCTGAAGCAGGAGCTCCCCGTCCGCTGAAAAAGAAACGGCTGAATTTGCTCCGTCGCATTTTTCCTCAACAACCAGATGCCTTCCCGCAAGCTCCGCGAACGGGATCTGAGACAGGTCTTCGTCCCCGGGCTGAAGCCTGGAGCCCTCCAGGTGCGGCGTGCGGGGATATTTGATTATCACTTGTTCTGCCATCTTCCGGCCCACTCCTTTTCTTCTACAATGACGCGGCGAGGAACAGATGCCCCGGCACTCCGTCAAAATGCAGGCGTCTGCAGCCTGCCTTCTCAAAAAGCTCTGTCAGCTTCTGTTTTGTCAACAGATGGATATGTTCCGGATTATCGTCCGGTCTGGAAGGCACCGTCGCCACCACATACCGGCGGGCCATCCGTACGGCCGCGTTTACTGCCCTTTCCACATCGGGAATGTGTTCCAGCACCTCTAAAGCCGTCACTACGTCAAAAGAATCCTCCGCAAACGGCCGGCTGCAGATATCCCCCTGCACTGCCCGGAGGTTTGTGATCCCTCCCCGGGCCAGATCCTGCAGGAATTCCACCCGGTATGCCAGCAGGTCAACCGACGTTACCTCCACCCATGGAAACGCTTCCAGAAAAGGGAACAGAAACACGCCCCTTCCGCTCCCCACATCCAAAAGGCTTTCCGGCTGCACCGCGCGGAGGAAGCCAAGAACCTTTTTTACTCTGGGAAGCTCTTCATGGCCGCGTTTAAAAGAATACATCCGAAAATCACGGCCTCCGGATACCGGCTGCCCGGTTCGTTCCGCCTGGCCTCTCTGCCAGGCAT
>CALWGL010000298.1 GCA_944380025.1 uncultured Lachnospiraceae bacterium | reverse complement strand
GCGCGCATGATCGTCAACCAGGTCAGCATGCAGATGCAGCCGGAGCGGATCAAGGATCTGATCGCCAGGCTCCGCGGGAAATTGGAGTTATAATTATGAAAATACTGGAACTTACGCAGGAAAACAGAAGAGATCTTCTGAACACGCTGCTGAAAAGGAGCCCCAACAATTATGGACAGTACGAAGCGGTGGTGGCGGACATCATCGCCAATGTGAGGGAAAAAGGAGACGAAGCCCTTTTTTCCTATACCAAAAAGCTGGATCACTGTGACCTGACGGCCCAGACGGTTCGGGTCACAGCGGCGGAAATCCAGGAAGCCCGCCGTCAGGTGGGCGAGGAATTTCTGCGGGTCATGGAAAAGTCCGCGGCGAATATCCGTGCCTTTCACGAAAAGCAGAAGAGAACCGGCTGGTTTGAGACGAAGCCGGACGGCTCCATCCTTGGCATGCGGCTTCTTCCCGTGGCCTCCGCAGGCGTCTACGCGCCGGGCGGGACGGCTGCCTATCCCTCCAGCGTGCTGATGAACGTGATCCCCGCAAAGGTGGCGGGCGTGGAACGGATCGTCCTGGCGACCCCTCCCGGCCCGGACGGAAGCGTCAACGCGGGAACCCTCGCCGCGGCAAGCGTGGCGGGCGTGGATGAGATCTACAAGATGGGCGGCGCACAGGCCATCGCGGCCCTGGCCTTCGGCACGGAAAGCGTGCCCAAGGTGGATAAGATCACCGGACCCGGCAACATCTTCGTAGCCCTGGCCAAAAAGGCCTGCTTCGGTTATGTCGGCATCGATTCCATCGCCGGCCCCAGCGAGATTCTGGTCATTGCGGATGAAACGGCAAATCCCCGCTATGTGGCGGCGGACCTGCTTTCTCAGGCGGAGCATGACGTGCTGGCGAGCGCCATCCTGATCACCACCAGCAGGAAGCTGGCGGAGCAGGTATCGGAGCAGATCGACGGCTTTCTTTCCACGCTGGAACGCCGGGAGATCATTCAGAAATCCCTGGACAATTACGGCTATATCCTGATCGCTCCTGATCTGGACGCCGCGGCGCAGGCAGCGGATGAGATCGCCTCCGAGCATCTGGAGATCCTCACGCGGGATCCCTTCGCCATGATGACGAAGATCCACAACGCGGGAGCCATTTTCCTGGGAGAATATTCCAGCGAGCCGCTGGGAGACTACTTCGCGGGGCCGAACCATGTGCTTCCTACCAACGGGACGGCAAGGTTTTTCTCCCCTCTGAATGTGGACGATTTCATGAAAAAGACCAGCCTGATATCCTATTCCAGACAGGCACTGGAGGCGGCGCATGAGGACATTGAGCTGTTCGCCGAGCGGGAGGGCCTTACGGCCCATGCCAATTCCATACGGGTACGGTTTGAATAAAAAGTTATGAATATAGATAGCAATTTCAGAGGAAATGCATATGTTGTTCAGGACGGCAGGGTTCTGTTGGAGCATGTATCCGGTTTTGCTGATCTGGCAAATGAAATCCCCAATACGCCGGAAACAAAGTTTGCCAGCGCATCGGCAGGGAAGGTATTTGTCGCTGCAGCCATTCTGCAGCTGATTGAACAGGGAAAACTGAGTTTTGAGGACACGTTGGGAAAACTGCTCGATATTGATTTATACGATATCGATGTTGATGTGACAGTGGAACAGTTATTAAACCATACGTCGGGCGTACCGGATTATTTCGATGAAAGTACCATGGACGAATATGAAGACTTATGGCTGGAGTATCCGAATTATAAGATAAGACACAATAACGATCTGTTCCCATTGTTCATAGACAGGCCAATGATGTATCCGAAGGGAGAAAGATTCCAGTACAACAATTCCGGTTATGTACTGCTGGCGGCGATCATTGAAAAAGTGACGGGAATGTATTTTGACCAGTATCTGCAGACAGCTGTTTTTGATATATGCGGTATGAATGGAACCGGTTATTATGAACTGGACAGATTACCGGCCAAATGTGCAAATAATTATATTTACTGCTCTGATACGAATGATTTCCGTACAAATATTTTTTCTGTTGATGTAAAGGGGACAGGGGCAGGCGGAGCTTTTATCACCATAAAGGATATTGTTTCTTTCTGGACAAATTTATTAAACGGAAAACTGATTTCAAAAGAGCTGCTCTCAAATATGTTTTCCAAACAAAGCGGAGACGGCTCCGACCCGGAAGAAGGCTACTACGGCTATGGCGTATGGATCATTGACAATCCGGGCGGTAAAGATTTTGTTTATTTTCAGGGCTGTGATCCCGGTGTAAGTTTCTTTTCAGAATATAATCCAAATAATGGCATCATATCCGTTCTGGTCAGTAATTACGGGGATAATGTCTGGGAGGAAATGAGAAGGATCAGAAAAGAATTTTACAAATAATCGTCTGTTATGCGCAGGAGGTTCATGGATGGATAAACGGAATGCCGTGATCAAACGGAAAACGAAGGAAACGGATATTGCAGTAGAACTGACACTGGACGGAAGCGGAAAAAGCGACATTCAGACCGGGATCGGCTTTTTCGATCATATGCTGGACGGCTTTGCCAGGCACGGCCTGTTTGACCTGACGGTGCGTGTGAAGGGCGACCTGCATGTGGACGGCCATCATACCGTGGAGGATACGGGAATCGTCCTCGGAAACGCCATCAAAGAGGCCGTGGGAGACAAGGCGGGGATCAGCCGCTACGGTTTCTTTATTCTTCCCATGGACGACGCCCTGGCGCTGTGCGCGGTGGATCTGTGCGGCAGGCCCTGGCTGGAATACGACTGCGGCATCGCAGCCCCCATGATCGGGGATCTGGACACGGAGCTGCTCCGGGAATTTTTCTACGCGGTATCCTACAGCGCGGGAATGAACCTGCATATCCGCATGCTGTCGGGAAGCAACGGACACCACATGGCGGAGGCCATGTTCAAGGCATTCGCCAAGGCGCTGGATATGGCATGCCGGAAGGACGAACGGATCGAGGGCGTTCTCAGCACCAAGGGAAGCCTGTAACAGACAGAGGAAGCAAGGAGAGAGTACATATGCTGACGAAAAAAATGACAGCCGTGATCTATCTGGATCAGGGCAGAGCGGTGGCCGGCATCCGGGACAGAAGCGAGATCAGCCCGGACCCGGCAGCGCTCGCGCAAAGCTATGAGGAAAGCCGGTGCGACCGGATCCTGGTCTGCGACCTTTCCGAGGACGATGACGCCCACGAAAATGCCATCGACTGGATCCGGGAGATCTGCTCCGCCGTTTCCATCCCCGTCGCGGGTGCAGGACACATCCGCCGCATGGAGGATGTGAAAAAGCTGCTGTACGCCGGCTGCCGCCAGGCCGTCCTGGATTATGACAGGCCGGATAACCGGGCTCTGGCCAGGGAGGTGGCTCTGAAATTCGGCTCCGACCGTCTGTTTGCCCGCGTCGGAAGCGAAAGCGTCCTGGAGGAGGCGTCCGGCCTGCTGGAGGGGTATGTGAGCGGCCTTTTCCTGACGGACATCTCCATCCTGAAAACAGCCGCCCGCGTCAGCCCGGTTCCCGTCTTCGCGGTTCCTCCGGATATTTCCCTGGAAAAGCTGATGGAGATCCTGAACCTGGAAAACGTTGGCGGGATCGCCGGAAAGCTGGTCAATGACAACATCCGCGAGCTGGATGCGATCCGTCTGCTGTGCGCGGAGGCCTCCGCGGA
>CALWGL010000297.1 GCA_944380025.1 uncultured Lachnospiraceae bacterium | reverse complement strand
GGAGAGGTCCTGAAGCGCCTTGTTGACGTGGAGGAAGCGGCCGGCCAGATGAAGGATGCGCTGGAGGCCAGGAAGAAGGAGCTTTCCGAAGCGGCGGAGGCGAAACGGGCGGAATTTGACCGCCAGCTGGCCGCCCAGATGGAGGAACGCTCCCGCAGGCTGGAGGAACGGATGGAGAAGGAAAAGCGGGAGGAGCTGGAAGGCCTTCTGCAGAAAACGAAACAGGAGATGGACGGACTTCAGCGCAAATATGACGCGGAGCATGGAAGGATCACGGATCAGATCGTCGCGTCCATCAAAAGCATGAGGATATGAGGATATGAGTTTATTTCGTTACAGCGGCCTGTCCGCCAAGGTCAGGGCAATGAGCGGAAAGCTCCTTTCACAGGAGGATTTCCTCCGGCTCGGCAGCATGTCGGGCGTGCCGGAGGTGATCGCCTACCTGAAGAAGAAGCCGTCCTACGAAGCTGTCCTGGAAAAGGAGGATGAGAGAAGCCTTCACAGAGGCCAGGCGGAAGGGCTCATCATGCAGTCCCTGTTCGTGGATTTTTCGCGGCTGTACCGGTTCTCCAGCCTGGAGCAGCGCCGTTTCTTAAACGGCTACTTTTCCAGATATGAGATCAGCTTCTTAAAGGCGGTCATCCGCTCCATCCTGACCAGAGGGGAGCCGCTTACCGAAACGGAGGAATACCGGGAGATCTTCGAACGGCATTCTGCCATTTCCCTGAAGCAGGCGGGAAGCGCGGATTCCATGGAGGCATTGATCGCTGCCCTTTCGGGAACGCCCTATAAAAAGGTGCTTTCCGACGTGTACGGCTCCGCCAGCCGCGAGCTGTTTGATTATGAGCTCGCCCTGGACCTGTTTTTCTTTTCTGAATACTGGAAAATGGTGAAAAAGGGGCTGAAGGACGGGGATCAGGAAGCCATCGCCCGGTCCGCGGGCGCGCAGATCGACGCGGTGAACCTCACCTGGATCTACCGGGCCAAAAAGTATTACGGAATGTCTGCGGCGCAGATCTACGCTCTGATCGTTCCCATCCATTACCGGCTGACCAGAGAGCAGATCAGGCGGATGGCGGAGGCCGCGGATGTGCACGAGCTTCTGGAGATCATGGAGACGACGAAATACGGCCGCTACATCGAAGGGGAGGACGCCCCGAAGCTGGAGCGCTGCATGGACGCGATGCAGGAAGCGGTGCACGCCGCTCTTCTGAGAAAGAAGCCCTATTCGGCCGCCTGCCTGGACGTGTATCTGTACCGGAAGGAACGGGAGGTACACCGTGTCATCACGGCGATGGAGTGCGTGAGATACGGGCTTCCGGCCGAGAAGATCAGAGAATACCTGGCTTAAAAAAGGGGAGCACGTATGATAGAAAAAATGGAATTTTTAAGTATCATCGGCCCCAGGGACCAGCTTGACCGGGTGACGGAAAAGTACCTTGGGAAATACGAGATACAGCTTGAAAACACGGTGGGAGAGCTGAAAAATCTGAAGAATATCGTGCCCAGCTCAGAGAGCAATCCCTACCGGGAATGGATCGGCAGAGCGCAGGAAGCCGCGGCGATCGTGGAAGGAAGGTCCGGGGCAGGCGCTTCGGAGAAAAAAGCCGCTTCCGCGGGAAAGGCCGGGGCAAGGAGAGCCGCTGCCGGAAGAGAGGCCGCGCAGGCCCTTTCTCCGGAAGCGGCGGTGGAGGCCGTCAGCTGGGCGGACCGGCTCATGGAAGAGACCAAAAGGGAGAAGACGAGGCTGCAGACGGAGCTGAAGAAGAAACAGGGGCTTCTGGAAGCGGTGCGTCCCTATCTGGAGCTGCATTTTGAGCTTTCCCGGATCCTGCATTTTAAATATGTAAGATTCCGCTTCGGGAGACTGCCCGTGGGCTATTATCAGAAGCTGAAGGAATATCTGCAGGAGGACGACTGCACCATTTTTGAAAAATGCAGAGTGGACGAGTCCTATGTGTGGGGCATCTATTTCGTGCCCGTTTCGGAAGCGAAAAAAGCGGACGCGATCTATGCGTCCATGCATTTTGAACGGATCTTTATTGAGGACGCCTACCCGGGAACGGTGGACGAGGCCTGCCGTGCCCTGGAGCAGGAGACCGAAGAGCTGGAAGGACAGATTAGGCAGCTGGATGATGATCTGGAGGCCCGCCTGAAGGAGGATGCGGACCGGCTCCTTGCGGCGAGAGAGGTGATCGAAAAGCAGTCCGCCCGCTTTGACATCCGCAGGCTCGCGGCCTTCACCCGGTCAAAGAATGAAACCTTTTTCATCCTCTGCGGCTGGATGGCGAAAAAGGACGCGGTCAGGCTCGGAAAGGAGCTGGAAGCGGATCCGGAGCTTTTCGTGACGCTGGAGGAGAATCCGGACAGGAGGACGTCCGTTCCGCCCACCAGACTGAAAAATCCGGCGCTGATCCGTCCCTTTGAGATGTTCGTGCGCATGTACGGACTGCCGAACTACAATGAATTTGACCCCACGCTGTTTGTGGCGCTCACCTATTCCATCATCTTCGGAGCCATGTTCGGAGATGTGGGACAGGGCCTGTGCCTGGCTCTGGGAGGATTCCTGCTGTACCGCTTCAAAAAAGCGAACCTGGCGGCCATCCTTTCCTGCTGCGGCATTTTTTCCACCCTGTTCGGCTTCCTCTACGGGAGCGTGTTCGGCTTTGAGGATGTGCTCCCGGCCCTGTGGCTGCGGCCGACGGAGGCCATGACGAACCTGCCGTTTATCGGAAGGCTGAATACGGTGTTCGTGGTCACCATCGCCATCGGTATGGGACTGATCCTTTTGACGATGATCTTTTCCATCATCAACGCCGTTAAGGCAAAGGAATACGGAAAGGCGCTGTTTGATACCAACGGCGTGGCCGGCCTGGTGTTCTACGGCGCGGTGGTGCTGGTGGTCGTCCTGTTCATGACAGGAAATCCCCTGCCCGCGGCGATCGCTCTGGTGGTGCTCTTTGTGGTCCCCCTGCTGGTCATCGCCTGCAAGGAGCCGCTGACGCAGCTTCTGGAGAAAAAGAAGGCCCATCTGGAGGAAGGCCCGGTCATGTTCGTGGTCCAGTCCTTCTTCGAGCTGTTTGAGGTATGCTTAAGCTATTTCTCCAACACCCTCTCCTTTGTCCGTATCGGCGCTTTCGCGGTGAGCCATGCGGCCATGATGGGCGTGGTGCTGATGCTCGCGGGCGCGGAGAACGGCGGCACGGGAAATCTGGTCGTCATCATTCTCGGCAACCTCATCGTCTGCGGCATGGAGGGCCTGGTGGTGGGCATCCAGGTGCTCCGTCTGGAGTATTACGAATTCTTCAGCCGTTTCTACAAGGGAGACGGAAGAGAGTTTAAACCTTATATGTAACGGCGGACGGCCCGAAAGGGGTTCGCCCGGATTCCATAAAAAAGCAAATCAATGAAATGTCGCCCGGAGGGCGGCAGAACAGGAGGCAAAGAACGGCTGGCGCCGTTCTTTCATGAATCAAGTGCCGCCCGGAGGGCGGCAGACAGGAGGAAGAAATGAAAGTATTATTATTCGCAGCACTGATCGCATGTATCGTGGTTCCCTTCCGTGTATTCTGTAAGGGAGAGCAGACAAAGAGCAGATATAAAAAGACCCTTGCCTTAAACGGAGCCATGTTCTTCGGCCTGATGCTGGCGACGGGTGTGATGATGTTCGGCGGAAGCGCTTCTGCCGCGGAAGCCGCTGAGACGGCTGCGGCTGCGGCAGGAGGCCTTTCCAC
>CALWGL010000296.1 GCA_944380025.1 uncultured Lachnospiraceae bacterium | reverse complement strand
GCCGGCTCCGCCTTTTCGTGACTTTCCGGGAAAGCTGTGGTATACTGGTGGAAATGGTGCGAGAAACGATTCGGTATGGAGGGAGATATGAACGAAGAGGAAGAGAAAAAGCATTTTGCCGTGCTGATTGACGCGGACAACATCAGTGAGAAATATGCGGCGAGCATTTTTGACGAGATTGCGGATTACGGATATGCTTCCTACCGCAGGATCTACGGGAACTGGGCCAAGGGGAACGGCTGGAAGGAGGACACGCTGCTGGAAAATTCCATCAATCCCATTCAGCAGTTCAACTATACCACCGGCAAGAACGCCACGGACATGGCCATGGTGATCGACGCCATGGACATCCTTTATTCAGGCAAGGTGGACGGATTCTGTCTGGTGACCAGCGACAGCGATTTTACCAAGCTGGCGATGCGGCTGCGCGAGGAGCAGATGTATGTGATCGGGATGGGCGAGTCCAAAACCCCGCTGGCCCTGACCAAGGCCTGCAACAAATTCATCCGTCTCGACCTGATCTCCGGGGAGCCGGAGGAAAAGAGCGCGGACAGCGCGAAGGTCTCCGGCGGCGGACGCAGGCATAAGACGGGCGCGCAGGAGGAAAAGACGGACAGCACCGTGACCCCGATCAGCGAGATCGAAGAAGCCATCATCACTTTTGTCCAGAACAATGAAAATAAAGGGAAATCCACCTATCTGGGCGAAGTGGGAAGCCGTCTCGGCGATAAGTTCATCGAATTTGACGCCAGAAACTACGGCTATACCAAGCTGGTGACCCTGCTTCGGGACAAATGCCCCAAGCTCACCATCATTCAGGAGGGGAGTTCCTACCGGATCGAGCTGAAGGAGCAGACGGGGCCGGAGGATCTGGAAAAGGAGATCATGGCCTTCCTGAAAAAGAACGGCGGAAAGGTGGACAACCTTTCCCTTGTGCTGGATCATCTGAAGAAAAAGCATCCGCAGTTCCAGCTGAGCGATTACGGCTATAACCGGGTATCCAGCTTTTTAAGAAGCTTTGAGCGGATCTCCGTTCACGGAAACGCGCTGATGCTGAAGGCGGACAAGTAGACAGAAGGAAGAAATCATGGAGCAGAGCGGGGACATCATCTCGAGGATCAATGAAAAATTTCCCCATATGAGCAAGGGTCATAAGGCGATCGCTGCTTTTATCCTGGAGCACTATGACCAGGCGGCCTTCATGACGGCGGCGAGGCTTGGCCAGCGGCTTCATGTCAGCGAATCCACCGTGGTGCGCTTCGCTTCGGGAATCGGCTATTCCGGCTATCCGGAGATGCAGGCGGAGCTTGCGGCGCGGGTGACGAGCCGCCTGAACGCGGTGGACCGCATGGGGATCCGGTACGCGGGAAGAAGCCAGTCCGAGGTGATCGAGAGCGTTCTGACAGGGGATATGGACAATATCCGCGCGACCACGGAAAGCCTGGATCCGGCGGCCTTCGACGCGGCGGTGGATATCCTGCTGAACGCGAAGACGGTCTATGTGCTTGGGATCCGCAGCTGTGCGCCTCTGGCGGAGTTTCTGAGCTTTTACCTGAACATGATCCGGGGCGGGATCGTGCTCCTGAAAACCGCCAGCCTGAGCGAGGTGTTTGAACAGATGCTGCGTATCGGCGGAGAGGACGCCATTGTGGGGATCAGCTTTCCCAGATATTCCATGCGTACCCTGAAGGCGCTGGAATTTGCCAACGACAGGAACGCCAGGGTCGTCACCATCACGGACAGCATCCATTCCCCCATGTGCCTGTATTCCTCCTGCAATCTGTTCGCCGCAAGCGATATGGTTTCCATCGTGGACTCTCTGGTGGGGCCCCTGAGCGTGATCAACGCGCTGGTGGTCGCCCTCTGTCTGAAGCGGCCGCAGACGGTGCGGGACAGCCTGGAGGACCTGGAGGGCGTGTGGAACAACTATCAGGTGTCCATGCAGGACGAGATCGACCGGATCGACGAGGATTCCCTGTTTACGCTTTCCGGCGTGGAAGCCGCGAGAGGGGCCGTCCTGCGCCGCGCGCAGCGCACGGAGAGGGCGGAAGAGGAAGGATAACGGAAAAGAGACGGAACATGAGCAGAGTGATCGTAATCGGAGGCGGGGCTGCTGGCATGATGGCGGCGGCCGCCGCGGCAGGGAAGGGGCATTCGGTGCTCCTTCTTGAGAAAAATGAAAAGCTTGGGAAAAAAATCTATATCACGGGAAAGGGCCGCTGCAATCTGACAAACGCCTGTGACGTGCAGGAGCTGTTCGACAGCGTGGTCAGCAATCCCAGATTCCTGTACAGCGCCATTTACGGGTTTGACAATACGGCTGTACAGGATTTTTTTGAGAAGCGGGGCTGCCCCCTGAAAACGGAGCGGGGAAACCGGGTTTTTCCGGTTTCCGACCATTCCTCGGACATCATCCGCACGCTGGCGGATGAGCTGGAACGGCTGGGCGTACAGATCCGCCTGCGGACGCCGGTAAAAGAGATCCTGACGGACGGATCCGCAGTCTGCGGCGTGTGCCTGGATTCCGGAAGCAGACTTCCGGCGGACGCGGTGATCCTCTGCACCGGCGGCCTTTCCTATCCGGCTACGGGCTCCACCGGAGACGGCCTTCGCATGGCGGAACAGCTGGGCCACACCATCGTTCCCTGCGAGCCCTCTCTGGTTCCCTTTACCGTAAAGGAGGAATGGTGCCGCATGCTCCAGGGCCTTGCCCTGAAAAACGTGTCCGCTTCTCTTTTCATCGGGAAAAAGAAGGTCTATGAGGGCTTCGGGGAGATGCTTTTCACCCATTTCGGCGTGAGCGGCCCTTTGATTTTAAGCGCCAGCAGCTATTACCGCAGAAGCGGCGGAAAAAAGAAACGGAACGCGGCGGAGCGGAACGCGCAGGCGCGTGCCGGGGAAGGCGCGGCTGTTTCGGAAGAAACGGCAGAACAGAACGCCGTCCTGCATCTGGACTTAAAGCCGGCTCTTTCGGAAGAGCAGCTGGACAGGCGGCTCCTTCGGGACTTTGAGGAGGCGAAGAACCGCCAGTTTCGAAACGCGGTGGACGGGCTTTTCCCTGCCCGTCTGACTCCCGTGATGATCACCCTTTCCGGCATCGATCCTGAGAAACGGGTGCACGATATCACCCGCGAGGAGCGGCAGGGCTTTGTTTCCCGCATCAAGGACGTGGAGCTTACCGTGACCGGAACGAGAGGCTTTTCGGAAGCCATCATCACCAGAGGCGGCGTCAGCGTCCGGGAGGTCAATCCCTCCACCATGGAATCCAGACTGGTTCCCGGCCTTTACCTGGCGGGAGAGCTTCTGGATCTGGACGCCCTCACCGGCGGATTCAACCTGCAGATCGCCTGGTCCACCGGACATCTGGCGGGAGAGAGCGTGGTGTGAGGGTATTAATTTGCATTTGTAAAGGAATTATGAAAGTCTGATGCTGAAAGGATTTTTTACATTTATATTGGAATCAGAATCTTGACTTTTTTACATTTACAAGAGAATTTGGCGTTCCAAAAAAGGAAAAGGAATTATAGGAATCTGGCACGAAAAAATTTTAACATTTATTGTTAGAACTATGTTTTGGGTATAAAGGGTTAGGCTGTTCGCAGTTGTGAATGGTCTGGCCCTTTTGACAGAAAAGACATCGTAAATAAAGAAACCGGGGAGATCTATGATTCCAGAAAGCTTCTGGGAATGATTGACGATAAGAAGCTTGAGGAGTTTACTGAATTGATGGGATACTACCAGAT
>CALWGL010000295.1 GCA_944380025.1 uncultured Lachnospiraceae bacterium | reverse complement strand
CCCTCCGGCGCCTTCCCAGGCCGCCCCCGTGCTCATCAGCACCAGCGCGAAATGCTCCGAATCCTCCAGATTCAGCTCCTCCATCAGAAGGAGAATATCCTCCGATACGGCGAACGCCTTCTCATACTGCCCGCTCTGTCTGTAAAAGGTAAGAAGCTCGTTGCCGGCCGCCACGTAGATCCCGTGCTGTTCTTCGTCCTTCGCCTCTTCCATGCGGGCCTGCAGATACGGCTCGATCTCTTCCCACCGCTCTTCTGCGATCAGAGCGTTCAATTCCTCATAGATTTCTTCCATTGCTTTCATCGCTTCATTCCTCTGCATCTTCCTCCGGCGGCGTATAAAGCGTCCAGCCGAGCCCGGCGTCATAGGCCAGGCAATCCCATATGATCTGACCGTCCTCATCCAGCACCGGATCGCCGCCCGGCCGGTTGACGGGAACCTCAAAAAGGATGTCGATATATCTCCCTCTTTCCGCATCCTCCGCCCTGGCATAGAACAGATATTCCACGCTCGGCTCGTTTCCCAGGTTCAGGGGCAGAAGCCATTCCTTATTCTCCGGAGACGGAAAGCCGAAATGCAGAGAAAGCCGGCGGGAGGAGCCTTCTTCCTGCCCGGAATCCTCGGTCTGACCGTCAGTCTCATCTTCTCCCAGTGAATCCGCTTCCTCCGCCAGAGCAGAAGCCTCCTGCGCCTCCTGCGGGATCACCTCCGGCCTTTGATACAGATCCTCTCTCATTTTCTGGCAGAGCTCGCTGTCCGTAAGGATCACAAAGTCCTCCCAGTTGTCCTGAAATTCCCGCAGCTCCTCCACCTGATCCGCCAGACTGTGTGCCTGCGCGCTCAGCTCATTGACGGCTTCCTGCGCGGATGCCGCTTCCGCCTCCAGTCTTGTCTGCTCCTGCCGCTCCATATAGATCACAAACGCCTCCACCAGCATGGCGCCCAGAAGCACAGCCACAGTAATATAGGTAACGATCTTTGCAAATACATCTTCTCTGAAGCTCATTTTCTTCGCCGTACCCTTTCTCTTCTCATCAATGTCGGCCATACCGGTCAGCAGCGTGACAGGCGGCGGATCCAGGCAGCATCAGTTCCTTTTCACTGCTTTTCTTATTCTACACCATACCCGGCGAAAAGTCATTGCAAAATTCCCCGCCGTTGACATTTTCCGCCCGAAAGCTTATAATCAGCTTGTTTTGGAAACCCAGTTTCTGCGGAAAAATACGGCGTTTTCGCCGGTCCGCAGGCCAGACATCCGATACCGGAAGAAAAGAGAGAACTCCAATGGAAAATTATCAGATCACTACAGACTCCAATTCCGATCTGCCGTCTGATCTTGTCCAAAAATATCATGCGGTGATCATTCCCCAGTACTACGCCTTCGGCGACGAGGTATACGGAGACGAAAAGAACATGACGCCCGCGGAATTCTACAGCAGGATGCGGGAAGGAGCCCTTCCCTCCTCCATGGCGAACAATCCGGCCGTCATCCGGGAGCGTTTTGAAGCCATCCTGAAGGAAGGCTTTGATATCCTGCACATCGCCTTTTCCTCCGCTTTAAGCGGCAGCTGCAATAACGTCTGCGTGGCCGCGCAGGAACTCATGGAGGACTATCCCGACAGGAAGATCGTCGTGGTGGATTCCCTGAATGTTTCTCTTGCGGAAACCATTCTGTTCCTCAAGGCCCATCAGCTTCAGGACGAAGGCCGCAGCCTCTCCGAAAACGCCGCCTTCCTGGAGGATTATAAAAAGCATATCAACGTCCAGTTCACCGTGGATGACCTGTTCCACTTAAAGCGCGGCGGAAGGATCTCCGGCGCAGCAGCCGCGGTGGGAACCGCCCTGAACTTAAAGCCCTTCCTTTCCATCACCGCTGACGGAAAGCTTGCCTCCAACGGCACGGTGCGCGGCCGCAAGAAGTCCATCCGCGTGCTGGCGGAGCGGATGCGCGATACCCTGGGCGACGATCCGGACAAAACCGTTCCCGTAGGCATCGTACACGGAAACTGCATGGAGGATGCGCAGCTTGCCGCCTCCTATGTGAAGGAGCTGACCGGGATCGACAACATCCTCATCAACGATGTCAGCCCCAGCATCGGCACGCACGCGGGTCCCGGCGCGCTGGGGATCCTGTATTACGGAAAGGAACGCTGATCCGGATCATCTGTTGCAAACACTGCATGCAGCTCCTGCTTTGTATCACTGGCCGGAAGCTTCGGTATACGGCGGGAGCTCATGACGGAATACAGATAAGGGCGTCCTTTGTGGACGCCCTTCCCATAATCTATTTCAGGACCATACTTCCTCATGGGAGTACAGATCCCCATTCGCAATATCCTGTTTTGCCTGGCGTATTGCTTCGATTTCATCAGGAGAAGCTGCATCCTCCTCTACAAATTTCAGAAGAATGCGATATACAGTATCAATTTCCTTTTCGTCCACGATATCGATCAAACTATGCAGCGTGTCTCTGCTCATAATATCACCTCCTACAGCCCTTTATAAGCCTCGCCTCGCGGCAGAACGGCATCAATTACAATTCCTTCGTCCCAAACTTCATAAATCACTCTGTAGTCTCCAACTCTCAGGCGGTACAAATTGGAATATCCCTGCAATTTTTTAATATCCCCAAAAGGTATTTTTTCAATTCCTTCTCTGACTCTGTCTTTGACTCTTGAATCCAACGCCTTAATGTTCTTCATAGCCCGTTTCGTATAAATAACTTTTGGCACTTATGCTTCTCCTTTCGATACTTAATACACTACACAAAAGCACCTTATATCAGGCTCTATTTTTCATTTATTATATCACAAAAGCCGGAAATGGAAACCTCCGGCTTTTTCTTTGTTCACAAATATACGGTTTTGATGTCACTGGATCAGCATCGCATCCCCAAAGGAAAAGAACCGATACCTCTCCTTCACCGCCTCTTCATAGGCAGCCAGCACATGCTCCCGTCCCGCAAGGGCGGAAACCAGCATGACCAGAGTGGATTCCGGCAGGTGGAAGTTGGTGATCAGGCCGTCCAGCACCTTGAACCGGTAGCCGGGATAGATGAAGATATCCGTATCGCCGCAGCCCGCTTCCACCTGGCCGTTCTCATCGGCGGCGCTTTCCACGGTGCGGCAGCTGGTGGTTCCCACGCAGATCACCCTGCCGCCGTTTTTCTTTGTCCGGTTGATCTTTTCCGCCGCTTCCGCGCTCACCTGATAATATTCGGAATGCATGTGGTGCTCCTTCACGTTTTCCACCTTCACCGGGCGGAAGGTGCCCAGTCCCACATGCAGGGTCACATAGGCAAGCTCCACGCCCATGTCCTCGATCTGCCCAAGCAGCTCCGGCGTGAAATGCAGGCCGGCGGTAGGCGCGGCGGCGGAGCCGTCAAATCTGGCGTATACCGTCTGGTAACGGTTTTTGTCCTGCAGCTTGTGGGTGATGTAGGGAGGCAGAGGCATCTCGCCCAGGCGGTCCAGAACCTCTTCCCAGATTCCGTCATAGAAAAAGCGGATCAGACGGTTTCCGTCCTCCACCACGTCCTCCACCTGCGCATGCAGAAGTCCGTCTCCGAACGCAAGCCTTGTGCCGGGTCTCGCCTTCTTTCCGGGCTTTACCAGGCATTCCCACACGTCGCCCGTCCGGCGCTTCAGCAGGAGCACCTCGACAGCGCCGCCGGTTTCCTCCCGCACGCCCATAAGTCTGGCCGGAATCACCCTGGTGTTGTTCAGGACCAGGCAGTCTCCGGGCCTGAGAAAAGAGGGGATCTCCCGGAATACATGATGGGAAACC
>CALWGL010000294.1 GCA_944380025.1 uncultured Lachnospiraceae bacterium | reverse complement strand
CAGACGGATCTGAACCTGTGCTTCCATTTCCGCAGCGACGAGCTTTCCCACAAGCTGCATCTGACGGAGGAGGAGCAGAACCGGTTCCGCTACTTTGTACACAAGCTGGCCGGGCTGTCCGGCTACGGCTCCGATCTGGAGGACCTGGCGGTCTTCACCGAGCTGATGGTCTTCCTGAACCGGATCTTCTATCAGCGGACCGAATCCCGCAGGGAAGAGGAGGAGGTTCCTTCCTACCACACCCAGGTGGACGAGATCCTTTCCTTCATCAATCAGAATATCAGCTCTCCTTTGAGCATCGAGGATCTCTCCGGCCACTTTTTCCTGAGCAGCTCCTATCTGTGCCGGATCTTCAAGGCCGCTACGGGAACCACCATCAACAAGTACATCACGGCCAAGCGGATCACCGTGGCCAAGTCCCTGTTAAGCTCCGGCTATTCCGTGACGGAGACCTGCGAGCGCTGCGGCTTCAATGACTACAGCAACTTTTTGAAAGCCTTCACCAAGGCGGTCGGGATCTCCCCCAAGAAGTACGCCCAGTGCTCCGCCAGCTGACGGAGCCGGCCGCCGCGCTGTCCGAAGCGGCGCTTTTTTCACCCGGCCGCTCTGTCCGGAGCACGGCCCTTTTCACCCGGCCGCCCCGACTGCGCTCAGCCCGCCGGCTGCCCCTCAGACTGGGCCAGCTGCATCTGATAATAATAGCCCTTCTTTGCCATCAGCTCTTCATGGGTCCCCCGTTCCGCGACCCGGCCGTCCTCAATGACCAGGATCAGGTCCGCGTTCCGGATGGTGGAAAGCCTGTGGGCGATCGCCAGGATCGTCCGCGTACCCGCGATCCGGCTGATGGCGTTCTGTATCTGCTTCTCCGTCTCCACGTCCACGGACGCTGTGGCCTCATCCAGGATGATGATCGGCGATCTCCGCAGGATCGCTCTGGCGATGGCCACCCTCTGCTTCTGTCCGCCGGACAGGCGAAGCCCCCGCTCCCCCACCTTTGTCTCATATCCGTCCGGCATGGCAAGAATGTCCTCATGGATGTTGGCTGCCTTCGCGGCTTCCTCAATCTCCTGCAGGGAGGCGTCCGGCCTGGCATAGCTGATATTCTCCCGGATGGTGCCGTCGAAAAGGAAGGTATCCTGAAGCACCGGAGAAATGCTGCCGCGCAGGCTGGAAAGCGTCACCTTCCGGATATCCTTCCCGTCAATGAGGATCCTGCCCTCCGTGGGATCATAAAACCGGGGGATCAGCTGGGTGAGCGTGGTCTTTCCCACTCCGGTGGGCCCCACCAGCGCCACCATCATGCCGGGCTCACAGGAAAAAGAAATATCCCGCAGCACCGGAACCTCATTTTCATAATGAAAGCTCACATGCTCAAAGGTCACCGCGCCCTTCACCTCCGTAAGCGGCACGGCATCCGGCGCGTCTGTCACCTTCGACGGCGTATCCAGGATCAGAGCCACCCGCTCCGCCCCTGCCAGGGACTGCTGCAGGTTCTCCAGCAGAGTGGCAAGTCCGCTCACCGGCGTGTAGAACAGGGACAGATACAGCACGAAAGCCACGATATCCTCCACGGAAAGCAGGTTCCGGTACGCCATCAGGCCCCCGAAAAACACCACCAGCACCGTCCCGGCGGAAGAAAGGAACTCCACGCTGGGGTGGAAGGCCGCGCTGGCCCGAAGCGCCCGCAGCATGGCCCTCACCTGGGAAAAATTCTTTTCCTGCACCCTGCCGTTCTCATAATCCTCCTGGCAGAAGGACTGGATCTCATGAATGCCGGACAGATTGTCCTGCAGCCTCGCGTTCAGCTCGCCCATGCACTTCTGGGACACCTTGAAAAAGGGCCTTACCTTTTTGGCAAAGATCACACCCGAAACCAGGATCAGCGGGATCGGGAAGCAGGTGATCAGCGCCAGCTTCCAGTTGATCGCGAGCAGGATCGCAAGCACGCCGGCGAAGGTCACCAGATTGGTGATCAGCTCCGGGATGATATGCGCGTAGAGCAGCTCAAAATCTCTGGTATCGTTCACCACCCGGCTCATCAGGTCGCCCGTCTGCTTGTCATGGAAAAAACCGAGATCAAAGCTCTGCAGCCGGTCATACAACCTCCCCCTCAGATCCCCCACCAGGTACCAGGCCGCCTTGTGGGCCAGATAGTTGCTCAGGAACCGAAACAGCACCCGCAGCAGATACAGACCGAGCAGGATCAGAGCGAGGGTGCGGATCACAGGCAGAGAAATGGTCCCGGTCTCCACCACGCCCGTCAGCGAGGAGAGCACCCGGGGCGCCGCCAGATTCACCACAGTCAGCCCCAGCGTGGCCAGGATCGCCGTCACATACAGTAATTTATATCGCGCTGCCTCCCGGGTCAGCTTCCAAAGCATCTTCACGGCTCTCCCTCCCTATGCGTTTTCATACGGTCTGCGCAGCAAATGCGCAGACCCGGCTGAGCAGCAGCCGTTATTTCCTGTATTTTGCCGTCAGTGCCGCATATTCCTCTTCCGTCAGGTTCATGATCCCGCCGTGCCGCTTTTTCGTTTTCCCGAGGTCATATTCTCCGTCCTCCGGGATCCGGAAAACGCCGCTTCCGAAATCCCCGGAAAGAAGCGGCAGATACCCCTTATCCTCCGCAAAGCGGTCCACCATCAGGCACCATTCCTGCCTGTCGTTGAACTGGAAGGCCTCCGGCCCCTCCACACCCATCAGGGCGTTCAGCACAGGGGCCTCCACCGGCTCAAAGCCGTCCTTATCCAGACTCCGGCTCCTGTCCAGACGGATGTTCTTCACCGTCTCATCCTTGGCGAAGCGGTAGTAGTACTCCCCCGCCTTCAGGATCGTGGTATCGATGATATGATTTTCTCCCTCCTGGAACTTTTCCGCCGGGGTGAAACTGTGAAAATCCTTCGTGCGGGAAGCGTAGATCCTCTGCTTCGGCGCTTCATCCCCCGCTTCCTTCACCATGGAGGCCCAGAACACCAGAAACTCCTGTCTTTCCTCATCAAAAATGGCTTCCGGCGCCCAGACGCAGCCCGCCTCCGGGATCCCCACCTCATGGCTTTCCGGCCCTTCCCAGTCGGTCATGTTATCGGACTGCCACACGATCAGATTTCTGCTTCCCGCATGCTGCGCCGCATCCCAGCCCTTGCCTGCCTCGATCCGCAGATCCGTGGCGATGATCACATATTTCCCGTTCAGAGGATTGCGCAGGATAAACGGATCGCGCACGCCCTTTTCTCCGATCTCAGACACCAGCACCGGCTTCCCTCCGTTCAGGTCGTTCCAGTGCATGCCGTCTCTGCTCAGGGAAAAATAGATCTGCTCTCCCATGGGCTGCTCCCCCGTGAAATGTACAAAAAGATATCCCGTATACTGTGCCATAGTCTCCTCCTTGCGGGCGGTATCTTCTGTCCGCCCCTCTTTTTCCTGACAGGCCGCGCAGCCTGTCCCTCTGTCTGTCATTTTACCATATTTTTGCCAAAATGAATACAAAAAAAGGGGCAGGATGCCCCGATACGGTTAAAAATGAGAATCTGCATTGTAGAACCGTACAAAAAGTCTGAAATGACGGTTGAAAAATGAATTTTCCAATCCTTAACCGTACTTTTAGACCACTATTTCGTCATCAGTACGGTTCAATACCTGATTTTCTTATCTGTAACCGTACTTTCGGGCTATCCGGTACGGTTAAAAACAGATTTTTCGATCTTTTAACCGTATCATACCATGAAAAGTACGGTTCAGAACAGCATTTTGGAGGATTGGATCCGTAAAAAATGGATTTTTGTACGG
>CALWGL010000293.1 GCA_944380025.1 uncultured Lachnospiraceae bacterium | reverse complement strand
CATATCGAGATGCAGACATTCCAGGACGCTTTGAAAGCGTATGCTCGCCGGAAAGATAAGGACCTGCGGACGCTGGTACGCTATGCCAGGCTGTTTCGGGTCGAGAAGATTTTACGCCAGTATTTGGAGGTACTCCTATGATAAAGACAGCCAGACAGCTGAAAGATTTGATTCGTAACCTGTCAAAGAAAAATGCTGCGGATGAGCAGATTTTGATGCAGGGCTTATGATGGAGCGCTTTCTGGAACGCATTTCTCTCTCACCCTGCCGGGACAAATTTATCCTCAGGGGCGGGTGGTCGGTCTGGATGCCCGCTTCATCGACGTTTGGGCCTATAACCTGGAGACTGTGCCGGCTGAAAAGCTGGAAACCATCATCACCCAAACTTTCAGTTTATCGTGAAGTTGAACAGTGCGGCAAATTTTACAAGGGGAGATTGCCATGAAAAATAAAAAATTCCGCTTAATAATTGCGATAACATTTGTTTTAGCAGCTGCTTTGGCTATATGGTATTTTAATACAACTACTTTTTTACGCAAAGTTAACCCGTCCGATATAAAATCCATATCTGTTTTTGATGGCAATACAGGCGAAAGTTTTGATTTTAGCGATACAGATGAAATACGTTATGTCGTAGAAAATATACAAAGCACCAAAATGAAGAAAGATACACTCTCCATGGGATATACGGGTTATAGTTTTCGTATAAGTTTCTTTGATAAAAATGGAAAGGAAATTGAAAACTTCATTATAAATAGTTCCAATACAATTCGCAAAGACCCATTTTTCTATCGTTGTGACGGCAACCTGTGTTTTGATTATTTGAAAGAGCTTGAAGAAAAATATTCAGGCTAATCCTGATTTATCGAACCACCCTGACCCGAACTTTCAAAACTGAATACCAGCTGCGTGAGCCTGCTTTACGCAGATGGCGTCAGCCTGAAGGAAATCCAGGAATGGCTGAGGCACAGTGATATTGGAACGACTTCCCACATCTGCACCCATCTGGATTACAGCAGCAAGGTCTTTTCTGCGAATGCGATCCTGGCGTTCTGCCCGGAGAACACCGGAGTACAGATCATTGGGCAATAGAAAAGCCCTGAACCGTGAAGCTCAGGGCTGAAAATTCTGGTGCCGATGGCCGGACTCGAACCGGCATGGTTTCCCGCCGCATTTTGAGTGCGGTGCGTCTGCCAATTCCGCCACATCGGCAACTTTTTACAGGCTCCGTCAGGATGCCGTCAGGATGGTTTCCGGCGGAACTTTTATTATGATAACATACCTGCGGTGGGATGGCAAGACAAAATATGGCCGGAAAATCCTTAAAAAAATCCTCAACTTAAAAGAATCTTAATTATGCATTTTCCGCGCAGTATGATATAATAACGAAGCGTGGCGCAATAGGACCCGGACGCATGGGCCGTACCGGACGCCGGAGAATGGCGCGTGTCCCGGCGCGGAGCGCTTCGCTATGGAGGAAATGATGGAAACAGGAGACAGACCTGTCATACAGGTGAAAAATCTGTACAAGCTTTACCAGGTGGGCGACAGCTATGTGCGGGCGCTGGACGGCGTGAATCTGGAGATCCGCAAGGGGGAGTTCTGCTCTATCGTAGGAACCTCCGGCTCCGGCAAATCCACGCTGTTAAACATGCTTGCGGGGCTGGAGAAGCCCACCAGAGGCGAGATCATCATCGCCGGGGAGCATCTGGAGAATAAGACGGAGAATCAGCTGGTGCGCTTCCGGCGGGAGCATATCGGCTTCATTTTCCAGTCGTTCAATCTGCTCGGGACCATGAACGCGGTGGAAAATGTGGCGCTTCCGCTCACCTTTCAGGGAGTGGACAGGGAGGTCCGTCTGAGACGGGCGGCCCGCCTGCTGGATCTGGTGGGACTGAAGGAGCATAAGAAGCACCGGCCCACACAGATGTCAGGAGGCCAGCAGCAGAGAGTAGGGATCGCCCGGGCCCTGGTGGTGAATCCGGAGATCATCTTTGCGGATGAACCCACCGGAAATCTGGATTCCCATACCTCAAGAGAGGTGATGGAGCTGATGCAGCGGGTGGTACGGGAGCAGAAGCAGACGCTCGTTATGGTAACGCATGATAATTACCTGGCGGGATTCGCGGACCGGATCTTCCATATCATTGACGGACAGATCGTTCAGATCGAGGACAACAGGAAAAGCAAAGTGCCGGAAACGGCGGGAAAATAAAAAGCGGACAGGAGCCGCGGAAACGCGGCCCGTCTGAAAACGGAGGAGAAAATGAACGCAGGAAAAATGAGGGGAATCATCAGAAGCTGTCTTGCGGCTGCCGCCACAGTCTTGATCCTGGCGCAGCCGGCGGGCGCGGCAGGAACGGTTTACGCGACGGAGAACGAAGGAGAGGAGACTGTCGAACGTTCCTCTGACCGGGTGATCACGGACGACGACCGGTTTGACGCGGATGCTCAGCTGAAGTACCATGTGGACAGCATCCTGAAGCGGACGAATCCGGACGAATATACGCTGCAGAAGCTGAACGACACGCTTTACAGCGCGTACTATTATATCGCGAATAATGAGCTTTCGGTCAGCGAGCTGTGGAGCTACGTTTCCGAAATGAAGGGGAAGCTTGAAGCCATTGTGCCGGATGTTTCCGTGACCACGCCCACGACGGAGTTCCTTGCTGTGGGAGACAACTGGGATACGCCGACAGCCGGCTACGGACAGCAGGTTTCCATCGTGCTTCCCATCATCAATCTGGGAAGCGAGGACCTGACGGATCTGGTAGTCAATCCGGTAGTTTCCAACGATGTGGCGGTTTGGCCTTTTGAACCCTCCTCATCAGGCTACGGGCAGTCCTTCGCGGAGATCCCGGGCAATCCCTTCGGAGGAAACTATGAAGCGGGCATGTTCGCAAGGAGGGAGCTGACCTGGCAGTTTACGGTGAGAGAGGACGTGCTGACCGGCTATTATGCCCTGCCCTTTGAGGTATGGTATACGAAGGAGGGCGTGCGCTGCGAGGAGCCTGTGACGCTGACGGTCTACGTCTATACGGAAGGAAAGCCCGGCGCGGGCTATATCGGCGGCGATACCTCAGCGGTGGAATCCAAGCCGAGGATCATCGTGACCGGATTCGAGACGGATCCGGGAGAGGTTTATGCGGGCGAAACCTTTACGGTGACGATCCATGTGAAAAATACCTCCCGGGATCAGGCGGTGACCAATGTGCTGTTTGATATGCAGGCGGTGGAAAGCGGAACGGAGGCCAATACCACCTACGCGGTATTTCTTCCCACGTCGGGTTCCAGCTCTGTATATGCGGAAAGCATCGCTCCGGGAAGCGAGTTTGACATCAACATAGAGATGACGGCGAAGACGGATCTGTCCCAGAAGCCTTACGTTCTTACCGTCAATATGAAATATGACGCGGGGAAAAATATCGATCTGACAGATGAAGCGAAGGTTTCCATACCGGTGCTTCAGGAAGCCAGGTATGACACGGGAGACATCCAGGTGATGCCTGCCAGCCTGTCCGTGGGGAACCAGTCCAACGTCATGTTCAGCATTTACAATATGGGAAAAACCACCTTTTATAACCTGCAGGTCAAATATGAAGCGGATTTCATTGAAGGGGGAGATACCTTCCTGGGTACGCTGAAGCCGGGAGAGACGGCGAACGTGGATTCCATGCTGACCGCGTCCGCGCCTTCCGCGGGCGGAACGGTAAAGGCGGTGATCAGCTTTGAGGATGAATCCGGCAATCCGGTGAGCTTTGAGCGGGAGTTCGCGCTGGACGTGTATG
>CALWGL010000292.1 GCA_944380025.1 uncultured Lachnospiraceae bacterium | reverse complement strand
CACCTATCTTTTTACTATATCTTTGCGCAGGATTCAATAAGCGCCGCACATTTTGAGAAATTATTCCTGCTTCCTCCATCCCTTCTGCCCTTTGACAGCGCTTCCAAAGCGGCCGTCATCCTGGTGACAGGCGAAGGAACCGGCATGTTTCTGATGGACCTGCATGTGATCGATCTTATCCAGATGAAAGAGATCCCCTGCGACTCCCCCCTTGACTGGCTGGATTCCCATCTGACCAGCCGGGTAAGCGGCGGGATCGCGGCCCTGTCGCTTCCGGATCGGGACATGACCTTTGACCTGCGGGAAACCGATCCCGACAACCTGTATGAAGAAGCCGGCTACGGAGGGATCGTGAAATATGCTCTGGCGAATGACGAGCTGTACGCGGAGGTCCCTATCCATATTTCCCCTGTCGTCAATCTGGGATATGTCACGCTGAAATACGCCCTGCAGGATGGCCGGTATGCGGTCACACAGGTGGATTTCAGCCTTTATGAGGACGATCTCATCCCCTGTGAGATCCGGCTGCGGGATCCGGGCGCATGATTCAGCCGCGATCCCGCGGTTCATATCTCATCGCCTCCTCCCGCCTTCCGGCAGTTCCTGCGCCTTTCTTCCATAATACAGATCCGCCAGGTACATCGTTCTTCCAAGGATCCGGTCTCCGAACGTAAAATACAGACTCTCATCCGCAGCGCCGCCCTCTTCCCCGGGCCGCAGCCGCTCCAGATCCGCTTCCTGTCTCCGGGAAAAGGCATCCTGCCAGCGCTGCTGGTCCGCGGCCAGCTTCTCCGCCTCTTCATCCGGCAGAACGTCAATGCAGGACCGGTACATCTTCTCCAGTTCCTCCTGACAGCCCGCGTAATATTCCGCGGCGGATGCGCTCCGTTCCTGCGGACCCTTCTTCGCATAATCGTAAGTCAGCCCGATCAGCCGGGACAGGGAGTTCAGATAATCCTGCCGTCCGCTCCCGGTCTCTTCCGATTCCGGCGGCGCGCTGTCAAATGCGGGATTTTCTTCGATCCATTTTCCGATCGACGCCTCCGAAAAGTCCTGCCATTCTGCGTCTTCCATCTCATCCGCCGCCAGATACAGCTCCTGCCAGCGCTGTCCGTCGATCTCTTCCTCACCGGCATAACAGGCGGAACCGGTTCTGGATAAGAGGGGAATCGAAAAGAAGGTATCTCCCGTGAAAAAAAGCCTGCTCCACGCGTCTTCATCGGAAGCCGAAGCGCTCAGGAAGATCCCGTTTTCCTTCAGACAGAACAGGCTCCTGTACCCGACGATATTCCCACGGACCTCTCCCTGTTCATAACGCAGGATAACGGAGCCGGCATACTCGTCCATTTCCAGAACGACCTCCGGCGCGCCGTCATGGTCCAGATCCACAACCGCAAACCGCTGTATGTTTAGCGGTCTGTCTCCAAACCGGATATCCTTCAGACATTCCCGGTATTCCTGTATGATATCCCTGTCTGTATAGGGAATGTTATAGGTGCAGCAGAATGCCTCTTCATTTCTGAGTACAGCCGCGAAAGCCTGCGCTGCCGGCGAGGAAGCAGTCTTCTCTGTCTCCGCGGAGCCTTCCGCAGCATCCTTCGCAGCATCGTCCCCGTTTTCTTCTTCCCGGCCGTCCGCGCTCTTGGCAGCTTCCACGCTCTGAACCGTTTCCATGCTCTGAGCCGCTCCCGTGCTCTGAACCGTTTCCATGCTCCGAGCCGTTTCTTCAGCTTTCTTCTCAGGCGGCTTCTCCCGGCATGCGCCGCAAAGCGCGGCCAGGATCAACAGCGCGGGCAGCAGGCTTCCCCTCTTCCTTCTTCCGTTCATCCGACTCCTCCTGTTTCCCGCAGCCACATCACAGGCCATACACAGGGGCATCCTTTATAATCCGGTCGCACATCTCATATATATTGCCACTTCTTTTTCCAGCCATTCTCCATATCCAGGTAATCGAAATAAATACCATGTGTTTCGATCATCTGCCATCTGCCAGGCAAGATAAGCATCTTCATTGTCACGATACATGACAATATCCTTATACGACATGGGTGTATTTTCAACGGCATACTCACGGTTGATCCGCAGCAGCAGGACATCTTCCTCTATTCTGTCTCCGGAAGCCATATTTTCACTTAATTGAATCAGCTCATTGGATGCGGCTTCTATTTGATTCCCCTCCGAATCTATCCCCGCTCCTCCTCTAGGTGCGATCCATAACAGCGCTTCCACATTTTCATACAGCCCGGCAATATCAAGAGAACTGTTTTCAAAGCTGAAAACATCATTGTTCCAGCAGATCAGCATAGTACTGGTCTGCCGATCCCCGCCTGATGTTATTTCTGTTTCTGCCGGGGGAACGGTATTATCCGTTACATTTTCTGATAACTCTGTTTCCGATACGGCTGGCAGATTCACACTGGAATTTCCTTTTGAGCATCCGGAAATGACCATCAGTCCCAATGCAGCAGTCAATACTGCCCAGCATCTTTTATACCATCGTATCGACGTACCTTTTTGATCATCTTTTAAATACATTTCATCTCACCCCTTATATTGATATAAATTGCCAGGGACTGGTTATTTCCATATAATCCCCGCAAGAGCCTGACAATAGGCATCCCAAAAGAAAGATCATCAAAATTCCCAGACTCTTATTCTTCCTTTTTTTCTTTTTCACAGAGCATTTATATATCGTTCTCAATTATACCATAAAGGTCTCCTGCATTTTCTATTTGTCAGAAACTCTCTGCTATTTGTTAAATTAACTTCCTGTGCTATTTGAAAATATGACTGCTTACCAGCTCAAATTGCCTAAAGTGTCCCTATCTGTTGCAGTAACCAGCGACATTTATTTTCCCGATATCGCACGGTTCGTCAAAAATGCTGTTGAATGCCATACACAGATTATGCCCAGGATCTTATTCTCCAGTCGGTTGCATAATCCCTCTGCGTCGGAGGATGGATCGCCTCCGTCAAAATTTATTTTAATCTGTCTATTGCTTCTCAGTGATAAGGTTTTTAAAATATCCATAAAGGGCTCCTTTGTGAGATTATCAGGACTTTGACCACCTTAATATTACCACAACCGGATGCCCTTTTTCTATTCACTTAACAGATGAAATACAATTCAGTTACTTTTCCCCTCCCCCCGAAAAATGTTACTGTTCAGTCAGGTCTGCGCATTTACTGCGCAGACTCTTATCGGCCTTGTTCCGGGAAACGCACCTGGATCTGATGTGCCGCTGTCAGCAGACAAAAAAGAACCTGACCCAGCCGCAAACTGAAGTCAGATTCTTCAAAAATAACTGCCGGCAACCGGACTTGAACCGGTACGGGGTTGCCCCCGAGGGATTTTAAGTCCCTTGCGTCTGCCTATTCCGCCATGCCGGCGCTTTTCCGCGTGTCTTCCTGCCCTTACGGGCATCGCGCCGCGGAAATGGATGGAGGTGGATTCGAACCACCGAAGCAATTTGCAGCAGATTTACAGTCTGTCCCCTTTGGCCACTCGGGAATCCATCCATGCTTTCAGAAAAGACCGCAGGTGAAAATCACCGCTGATCCTGTTACGATTCAGCCTTCGGCAGAATCGTAACGGCATCCGGCCATTCCAATCGCTTCGCGATGGGCCGGATGCTCAGCATATCTATTTAAGCATAGTTTTACGTGAATTGCAAGAAATTTTTTCGGCTGCCATAAGCGTCCTCCCGCCTTTCGCGGACAGGATCCCGGTACTGGAGCACGATCCCGGATTCCGGCGGAAGGGTGACCGTTACCTTTCCCGCCTTCAGCTGATAGAAAGCCGGTTCAGCGGAAAAACCGTTCCGGTCCGTCAGCATCAGCCGGGT
>CALWGL010000291.1 GCA_944380025.1 uncultured Lachnospiraceae bacterium | reverse complement strand
ACGGTGGAGGAGATCCGGAATGCCTGCGCGCCCATCGCACATATCCTGGACATGGAGCTGTCGGGGGCGGGAGCGTCCTGGAGGGAGCAGACGGAAGCGCGGCTTTTGTATTGACCGGAACCGCCGATTTTGCTATACTTGGCATGTTCGTACAGAAGGTACGGCTTTTGCAGAAACGACAAAAGACCTTTGGACGGTCCGGTTCATAAGCGGGCCGCGTGGAAATGAGGAAAAAGCATGCCCATAGATCAGAGCAGAATCAGAAATTTTTGTATCATCGCCCATATCGATCACGGAAAATCCACCCTGGCAGACCGGATCATTGAGAAGACCGGACTGCTCACCAGCAGAGAGATGCAGGAGCAGGTGCTGGACAACATGGACCTGGAGCGGGAACGGGGGATCACGATCAAATCCCAGGCAGTGCGCACGGTCTATCAGGCGAAGGACGGAGAGGAGTATATCCTGAACCTGATCGATACGCCCGGCCATGTGGACTTTAACTATGAGGTGAGCCGCGCGCTGGCGGCCTGCGACGGCGCGGTCCTGGTGGTGGACGCGGCGCAGGGGATCGAGGCGCAGACGCTTGCCAATGTATATCTGGCGCTGGATCATGATCTGGACGTGTTTCCTGTCATCAATAAGATCGACCTGCCCAGCGCGGAGCCGGAGCGGGTGAAGGAGGAGATCGAGGATGTGATCGGCCTGGAGGCTCATGACGCTCCGCTGATCTCCGCCAAGAACGGCATTGGGATCGACGAGGTGCTGGAGGCCATCGTGCATAAGATCCCCGCGCCCAAGGGAAGCCCGGACAGCCCGCTGCAGGCGCTGATCTTTGACTCCCTTTACGATTCCTACAGGGGCGTCATCGTTTTCTGCCGGATCATGGAAGGGCGCGTGAAAAAAGGGACCAAAATCCGCATGATGGCCACCGGCGCCGAAGAAGAGGTGGTTGAGGTCGGTTATTTCGGCGCGGGGCAGTTCATCCCGTGCGACGAGCTTTCCGCCGGCATGGTGGGCTATATCACCGCCTCCATCAAAAACGTGAAGGATACCCAGGTGGGCGATACGGTGACGGATGCGGACAGGCCCTGCGAAAAGCCGCTTCCCGGCTACAAGAAGGTGCAGCCCATGGTCTACTGCGGCATGTACCCGGCGGACGGGGCCAAGTATCCGGATCTGAGGGACGCGCTGGAAAAGCTGCAGTTAAACGATGCCTCCCTTTTCTACGAGCCGGAGACCTCCGTGGCGCTTGGCTTCGGCTTCCGCTGCGGTTTTCTGGGGCTTCTGCATCTGGAGGTGATCCAGGAGCGGCTGGAGCGGGAATACAATCTGGATCTGGTGACCACCGCGCCGGGCGTGGTATATAAGGTGCATAAATCGGACGGAGAGGTGATCGAACTGACCAATCCCTCCAATCTGCCGGATCCGTCCACGATCGAATATATGGAAGAACCCATCGTCAGCGCGGAGATCATGGTGACCAGCGACTACATCGGCTCCATCATGGAGCTGTGCCAGGAGAGGCGCGGCCGCTATCTTGGCATGGAATATATGGAAGAAAAGCGCGCCCTCCTGAAATACGAGCTGCCGCTCAATGAGATCATCTATGATTTCTTTGACGCGCTCAAGTCCCGTTCCCGGGGCTACGCTTCCTTTGACTATGATATGAAGGGCTATGAGCAGGCGGAGCTGGTGAAGCTGGATATCCTGATCAACCGGGAGGAAGTAGACGCCCTTTCCTTCATCGTGCATAAGGACAGCGCCTACGAGCGGGGCCGCAGGATGTGCGAGAAGCTGAAGGATGAGATCCCGAGGCATCTGTTTGAGATCCCCATCCAGGCGGCCATCGGAAGCAAGATCATCGCCAGGGAAACGGTGAAGGCGCTGCGGAAGGACGTGCTGGCCAAGTGCTACGGCGGAGACATCACCAGAAAGAAAAAGCTTCTGGAAAAGCAGAAGGAAGGCAAGAAGCGCATGCGGCAGGTGGGAAATGTGGAGATCCCGCAGGAGGCCTTCATGAGCGTCCTGAAGCTGGATGATAAGAAATAAGCGGAGGAAAGGAAAAAGAGGTTGCGGGCAGCCTCTTTTTCTGCTATGTTAAATGAGTAAGGATCCTGTTTCAAGCAAAATGCTACCCGGAGGGAAAAAGCCCCTCGGAATCTATCTTCATATCCCTTTCTGCATTCGAAAATGTCTGTACTGTGATTTCCTTTCCGCCCCATCGGATGAAGCTGCAAGAGAAGCATATGTGAAGGCCCTTCTGTCAGAGATCGATGCCCAGGCGCCGCTTTATTCAGATTTCTGCGCGCAGACCGTTTTTTTCGGAGGCGGCACGCCGTCTCTTCTGACGGAAAGACAGACCGCGGCCATTCTGGAGCGGCTGTATCAGAGATTTTCCTTCGCGCCGGAGGCGGAGCGGGAGATCACCCTGGAGGCCAACCCGGGCACGCTGACCCGGGAAAAGCTTCGGGCATGGAAGCAGGCGGGGGTGAACCGTCTGAGCATCGGACTGCAGTCCGCCCATGACGAAGAACTGAAGGCGCTGGGGAGGATCCACACCTGGAAGGAATTTCTTGCGGGCTATGAAGCGGCGAGGCAGGCAGGCTTTTCGGATCTGAACGTTGATCTGATGTCTGCCCTGCCCGGACAGAACGTGGAAACCTGGATGGATACGCTGAAGAAAACGGCGGACCTGGAACCGGAGCATATCTCCGCCTACAGTCTGATCATCGAGGAAGGGACACCCTTTTATGACTGGTACGGGACGGGAGAGGAGGCCGGGGCGGAGCGGACGGAACAGGATACCGAAACGGGAGCCGCGGAAGCGGAATCCCGTCTTCTCCCGCCGGACAGAAAGCCTCTGCCCACAGAGGAGGAGGACCGGCTCATGTATGAGCGGACCGGGGAATTCCTGAAGGAAAGAGGCTATGAACGCTACGAGATCTCCAATTACGCACGGCCGGGGCATGCCTGCCGGCATAATCTGGCATACTGGGAGCGGACGGATTACGCGGGCTTCGGCCTGGGAGCGGCCTCCCTCCGGGAGAACGTTCGCTGGAGCAATACGTCTGACATGGCGGAATATCTCGCCCATGCGGGTGAGCCGGGAGAGAATACGGTGATCAAGAAGGAGAGAACACGGCTGACAAGGCAGGAACAGATGGAGGAATTCATGTTTCTGGGACTTCGGAAAACGCAGGGGGTCAGCGCGGAAGTCTTCCGCGGCCTGTTCGGGGAAGAGCTGGAAAAGGTATACGCACAGCCGGCAGAACAGCTGATCCGGGAGGGACTTCTGGTCCGCTGCCGGAAAGAAGACGGGGAACTGTTTTTCCGTCTCACGGACAGGGGAATCGACGTGAGCAACCGCGCTCTCGCCATGTTCCTGTTCTGACGGGTACTGGCACTTTGATGCGGGAGACCACATAGAATAGTATTAAACTGATTATGGGGGCTCCTTTTGAAAACCTTTCTGAAACCATTGTCGAAAGAAGAGGAAAGAGAGTGCCTGGAGGCGCTTAAAGGGAGTGACGGCGTAAAAGCCAGGGAGGCCAAGCAGAAGCTCATAGAACGAAATCTGCGGCTGGTAGCCCATATCGCGAAAAAGTATCAGAATGTGGACGAAGACATGGAGGATCTGATCTCCATCGGCACGATCGGCCTGATCAAGGCCGTAGATTCCTTCGACGCGGGAAAAAACAGCCGGCTTGCCACCTATGCGGCAAGGTGCATCGATAACGAGCTTCTGATGATGCTTCGAAGCAAGAAGAAAACCTCCCGGGAGGATTCCCTTTACGAGCCGATCGGGACGGACCGGGAAGGAAACGACATCAGCCTTCAGAATGCGACGGCAC
>CALWGL010000290.1 GCA_944380025.1 uncultured Lachnospiraceae bacterium | reverse complement strand
AACATGGCATTTGCGCATCTTCATGTTCATACGGAGTACAGTCTGCTGGACGGCTCCAACAAGATAAAGGAATACGTCCGCCGGGTGAAGGAGCTTGGCATGGACAGCGCCGCCATCACCGACCATGGGGTGATGTACGGCGTCATTGATTTTTACCGGGCGGCGAAGGAAGCGGGGATCAAACCGATCATCGGCTGTGAGGTGTATGTTGCGCCGAATTCCCGGTTTGACAGAGAGACAGGCGGCGGAGACGACCGGTATTATCATCTGGTGCTGCTGGCGGAGAACAACACGGGATACGCCAACCTGATGAAGATCGTAAGCCGCGGCTTCACGGAAGGCTTTTATTACAAGCCGCGCGTGGATATGGAGGTGCTTAAGGAGTACCATGAGGGGATCATCGCCCTTTCCGCCTGCCTGGCGGGAGAGGTGGCGAGAGACATCCAGAAGGGCCTCACGGACGAGGCGAAAAAGGCGGCGCTGAAGTACCAGGAATGCTTCGGAAAGGGCAATTTTTTCCTGGAGCTGCAGGATCACGGGATCCCGGCGCAGCGGCTGGTGAACACCGCCCTGCTTTCCATGAGCAGGGAGCTGGACATTCCGCTGGTGGTCACAAACGACGTGCATTATACCTGGCCGGAGGATGAAAAGCCTCACGACATCCTGCTGTGCATCCAGACGGCAAAAAAGCTTGCCGACGAGGACCGGATGCGCTACGAGGGCGGTCAGTATTATGTGAAGAGCGAGGAGGAGATGAAGGGGCTTTTCCCCTACGCCTGGGAGGCGGTGGAGAATACCCAGGCCATCGCGGACCGGTGCAATGTGGAGATCGAGTTCGGCGTGACGAAGCTGCCGCATTTCGAGGTACCGGAGGGCTATACTTCGGAAACCTATCTGTACAGGCTGTGTGAGGACGGGCTGGCGGAGCGGTATCCGGACGATGACGGGACGCTTAAGAAGCGGCTGGACTACGAGCTTTCCGTCATCAAGCAGATGGGCTATGTGGACTATTTCCTGATCGTCTGGGACTTCATCAATTACGCCAGAAAGAATGGCATCGCGGTGGGGCCGGGGCGCGGCTCGGCGGCGGGCAGCATCGTTGCCTACTGCCTGAAGATCACCAACATCGATCCCATCCGCTACAACCTGCTGTTTGAGCGGTTCCTGAACCCGGAGCGGGTGTCCATGCCGGATATCGATATCGACTTCTGCTTTGAAAGAAGACAGGAGGTCATCGATTATGTGGGAAGAAAATACGGCCAGGAAAAAGTGGTCCAGATCGTCACCTTCGGTACCATGGCGGCCAAGGGCGTGATCCGGGACGTGGGCCGGGTGATGGATCTTCCCTACGCCTATGTGGACGGGATCGCCAAAATGATCCCCAACGAGCTGAATATCACCATCGACCGGGCGCTGCAGATCAATCCGGAGCTGAGGAAGCTGTATGAAACGGACGGACAGGTGAAAGAGCTCATCGACATGAGCAAACGCCTGGAGGGTCTGCCCCGCCACACCTCCATGCACGCGGCGGGCGTGGTGATCTGTCCGGAGAGCGCGGACAATTACGTGCCCCTTTCCAGAGGAAGCGACGGCAGCATCACCACCCAGTTCACCATGACCACGCTGGAGGAACTGGGCCTTCTGAAGATGGATTTTCTGGGCCTGCGCACCCTGACGGTGATCCAGAAGGCGGCCGAGATGGTGAAAAAGGACACGGGGACCGATCTGGATATGGATCACATCGACTTTAACGATAAGGCGGTGCTGGATTCCATCGGAACCGGACGGACGGACGGCGTGTTCCAGCTGGAAAGCGGCGGCATGAAGAATTTCATGAAGGAGTTAAAGCCGCAGAATCTGGAGGATATCATCGCCGGCATCTCCCTCTACCGCCCCGGCCCCATGGATTTCATTCCCAAATACATCCGCGGAAAAAACAACGCGGCCAGCATCACCTATCTCTGCCCGCAGCTGGAGCACATCCTGGAGCCCACCTACGGCTGTATCGTCTATCAGGAGCAGGTGATGCAGATCGTGCGGGATCTGGGCGGCTATACCATGGGACGAAGCGACCTGGTGCGCCGTGCCATGAGTAAGAAAAAGCAGGCGGTGATGGAAAAGGAGCGGAATAACTTCATCTACGGAAACGAGGAAGAGGGCGTTCCCGGCTGCGTGAAAAACGGCATTTCCGCGGAGGTGGCGGGCGAGATCTATAACGAGATGATGGATTTTGCCAAGTACGCCTTCAACAAGTCCCATGCGGCCTGCTATGCGGTGGTGGCCTATCAGACCGCCTGGCTGAAATATTATTATCCGGTGGAGTTCATGGCGGCGCTCATGACCTCCGTGATCGACAACCCGAAGAAGGTGTCGGAATATATCCTCACCAGCCGGAATATGGGCATCAGGATCCTTCCTCCTGATGTGAACGAGGGGGAGACCGGATTCTCCGTGTCCGGCGGCTCCATCCGCTATGCCCTGACGGCCATCAAGGGCATCGGAAGGCCGGTGATCGAACAGCTCCTGCGGGAAAGAAGGGAGCGCGGGGCCTTTACCAGCCTTCAGGATTTCATCACCCGTATGCTGGATACGGAGGTGAACAAGCGGACGGTGGAGAACTTCATCAAGGCCGGGGCCTTCGACGGGCTGGGCGGCACCAGAAAACAGTTCATGGCCGTTTTCGCCCAGATGATGGACGAAGGACAGCAGAACAGGAAAAACAACATGGCGGGCCAGCTGAGTCTGTTCGACCTGGTCAGTGAGGAGGAAAAGAGCGATTACGAGATCCGCCTGCCCGATGTGGGGGAATACCCGAAGGAGATCCTGCTGGGCTTTGAGAAGGATGTGCTCGGCATTTATGTCAGCGGCCATCCCATGGAAGAATACGCGCAGACCTGGAAGAAGCATATCACCCGTACCACAGCCGATTTTGTACGGGATGAGGAAACGGAGGAAATGAACGCGAAGGACCAGGAGCGCGTGGTGGTCGGCGGTCTGATCACGGAAAAGAAGATCAAATACACCAGGAAGGATCAGGTGATGGCCTTCCTCACGCTGGAGGATCTGGTGGGAAGCGTGGAGGTGGTGGTCTTCCCCCGCGTTTACGAGCAGGAAAGCGCCAGACTGACGGAGGATTCCAAGGTGTTCATCCGCGGCCGCGTGGACGCCTCCGGAGACCGGGACGGAAAGGTGATCTGCGAGTCCGTACAGCCCTTTGACGAGGTGCGCCGCACCCTCTGGATCAAGTTTCCCACGAAGGCCGCTTACGAGGAGGCGGAGCAGGAGCTTTTTGCCGCCCTGGCCGCCTCGGACGGAAACGACGGCGTGGTGATCTATGTGGAGAATCCCCGCGCGAAGAAAAATCTGCCGCCCAACCGGAACGTGAAAGCGGATAAGGAGCTGGTGGAAAAGCTTTCCGCCATGTACGGCGGGGAGAATGTGAAGGTGGTCTGAAGCACGGCATCTGACGGGCTTTGGCAGATGAGAGGATTGTAACTGTAAAGTTACTTTTCACGGGGCAGGGGACCAGACGAAATGTTCCATGAATTTTTGCAGGAAAGCATTCCGCAGAGTCTTCCACGGAACTTTTTCGCTCATATACGGTTGAAAAATGAAGAAATAGCTTTGTAACCGTACAAAAATTCATTTTTTACGGATCCAATTCCGGAAAATGCTATTCTGAACCGTACTTTTCATGACATGATACGGTTAAATGATTGAACAATCTGTTTTTAACCGTACCGGGATGCCCAAAAGTACGGTTACAGATGAGAAAATCAGGCATGTAACCGTACTGATGACAAAATAGTGGGAAAAAGTACGGTTAAAGATCGGAAAATCCCCTTTTTAACCGTCGCTT
>CALWGL010000289.1 GCA_944380025.1 uncultured Lachnospiraceae bacterium | reverse complement strand
ATCATTTACATCGCGGTACGTTTTTACCGGAACCTGTATACGGACGAGGGCTATCTGATGCATACCCTGCCGGTCACACCCGGACAGCTCCTGCTTTCCAAGCTGCTGGTCGGCGCCCTCTGGATGTTCGTCATGTCCCTGCTGGCGTTCTGGGCCATCTGCTGCATCCTTTTATTCGGCCTGCCCGCCATGGTAAATGTGGATATGACGCTTCTTGGACCTGCGGTGATGGAACTGTTCCCGATGCTCTTCGGCATGAAGCTCATACCGTTCCTGCTTTTTTACGTGCTGCTTTCCCTGATTTCCTCCTTCAGCAGCGTACTGACCGCCTACGCGGCGATCTCTCTGGGACAGCTTTTTGCGAAGCATAAGGTGATGGCTTCCATCCTCTGCTACATCGGCTTTACCATGCTGATCCAGATCGTCACCTCCATCCTGATGATCCCCTCCCTGACCCGGCTGATCCTGTCCGAGGCCATGCTGGAGGCCACAGACACCATCCCCGCAGTCTTCGGCGCATATATGAGAGAGGTCTTTTTCATCTCAATGGCAGGCTCGCTGATCTGCGCCGTCGTTTCCTATATCCTGTCGGGATATATCATGAAAAAACAGCTGAACCTGGACTGACCGGGATAAAAAGCACGATGCCGGGAGCCCCGTTCCGGATCCGTCCGGGACACGGCTCCCGGACTTTTTTCCCGCAAAGCGCTTTTCCCAGGAGCAATTTCCCGAGGGACGCTTTTTCCAGGAGCAATTTCCCGCGGAACGATTTCTCCCGCGGCGGCATATCATAACCGTAAGCAAATCGGCGAGGTTTTCCCCTCTATGAAAAAAAGATTACATGCCGCCCAGAACATTGACAGCCCCTATGCGGGAGCTCTGAAGATCAGTCTCACCTCCAGTCTGGGGCAGATCCCCGTGCCGGGCGCTTCTGTGACCATCTCCGTCACAGGGCAGCCCGACTCGGTGGTGGAAAGGCTGACCACGGACGACTCGGGGCAGACTCCCCTGATCGAGCTTCCCGCTCCCGCTCTGGAATACAGCATGGAGCCCTCCGAGAACCGCCCCTATTCCGAATACAACATCTCCGTGGAGGCTCCCGGCTATGAGCCCGTTCTTGTGGAAGCCTCCGAAATCCTTCCCGACGTCACCTCCCTGCAGCCCATTTCCCTGATCCCGCAGCAGGAGCCGGGACAGACGGAAGACATTCTGATCCCGGAGCACACGCTCTACGGAGAGTATCCTCCCAAAATCCCGGAAGCCGAGATCAAGCCCCTGGAGGAGACCGGGGAAATCGTATTGAGCCGCGTGGTCATTCCGGAATATGTTGTGGTCCACGACGGCCTTCCTTCCGATCCCACGGCTCCCGACTATTATGTCCGCTATACGGATTACATCAAAAACGTGGCCTGCTCCGAGATCTATGCCACCTGGTCGGAGGATACCATCTATGCCAACATCCTTGCCATCATGTCCTTTACGCTGAACCGGGTCTATACGGAATGGTACCGGAGCCAGGGCTACAATTTTACCATCACCTCCTCCACGGCCTATGACCAGAAATGGATCTACGGACGGAACATCTTTGAAAACATCAGCGTTCTGGTGGACACCATCTTCGCCAATTATCTCTCCCGTCCCGGCGTGCGCCAGCCCATCCTCACCAGCTACTGCGACGGCAGGCGGGTGAGCTGCTCCGGCCTGAGCCAGTGGGGCTCCAAATACCTGGGCGATGAGGGCTACAGCGCCATTGATATCCTTCACTACTATTACGGGAACGACCTCTATATCAATACGGCGGAGGCCATCAGCGGCATCCCCTCCTCCTGGCCCGGCTATGATCTCACCATCGGCTCCAGAGGCCAGAAGGTCTACCAGCTGCAGGAACAGCTGAACCGCATCCGTCAGAATTACCCCGCCCTCCCTTACGTCACCCCGGACGGCATCTACGGACAGCGGACGGCCAATGCCGTGCGCGTCTTCCAGGAGGTTTTTGATCTTCCTGCCACGGGCGTCACCGACTATCCCACCTGGTATCAGATCTCCCGGATCTATGTGGGCGTATCCAGGATCGCGGAACCGGACTGAAAGGCGCTTATGGTTGATATTCCCCGGCTCCCGGCTTTCTGCTCTTTCCGGGGCCGGGACTTTATGGAGCCGTTTTCTTCTTTCCGTAACCGAGATTTTTATGGGCAGAATTTTCTACACACCCAGAGCCTTCTGCGCCTCGGCGCACATGAGAAGGAACGCGCCGACGCCGTGCAGGTCGTTCACGGATACGGGCCGCTCACAGTAATGCCTGTAATCCCCAACGCCGGTACCGATGCACACGTTGCCAACCAGCAGGTCGTCCCCGTCCCAGGACAGGGAGCGGAGCACCGCGTCATATCCCTTTCGGGCCTGTTCCAGATTTTCCATCATTTTTCTTTTCGCCCCGCCGCACGTTCATTCCACCCTTTCCGCCACAAGCACCCAGTCGCGCCCGCGCCCCTCCGTCGGCGGCGTATAGGTCTGCATGGCGCGGTTTGTCCCTCTGTGAAGGAAGCTGGAAACATTGTACCTGGGATCAAACCAGGCGTCCTGCCAGACGCCACGGCGCAGCCGGTTGTCCAGGGTGAATTTCCTTCCGTAGGGAGAATAGACCAGCACCCGGTCTCCTGCCTCCGACGCCAGCGCGAGGATTTTTTCCCCTCCCCGGTCCGGGCCGTCCAGGATCAGCTCCGGGGCGGGACGCAAGTTGGAAAAATCATTCTTCTCCATCAGGCCCCTCAGATATCCCATCTGCCTGGCTCCCGGATGGTGCAGGGCTTCCTTCCAGGGGATATCCGCACCGATGAGCGGTTCCCTGCCCGCCTCCCACATCTGCCAGATATTATTGTTTCCATAGGTATGCCCGCACGCCCCGCTGAATACGGCAAAATAGGCGGCCTGCCTCACATCGAAGTCATCGAACCGGTCAAAGACCTGCTGCACGGAATTATAAAAGCCCACCTGCATCTGCTCATAGCGCGGCTCCCCGTCCAGCGTGGGCTTTACCGGCGTCAGCGCGTAATCCGCCCGGATAAACAGCCCGTTGTCATGGTCATGGGTCCCGTGGGAACTCTGGTTCATATTGAAATCCAGCCACTCCTGCTGATGATAGAAGGCGGACGACTGTCCCGGCCCCACCGGATGGAAGGTGATCAGATGCCTCCCGCCGTCTCCCTCCTTCAGCCCTCTGGCAAGCAGTACGGGCGTCTCCCATTCGTCCTCATCTAACGGCATGCAGTCTCCGCCCAGGATCCAGATCAGCTCCCGGTCCCGAAAACGTTCCCCCAGCAGCCGGCCGTATTCCTCCGCATTGCTCCTGTCAATATATCGCTTCTGCCCTTTGCGGTTCACCCAGTATCTTCCCCATGACGGCAATACTCCCATCACGATCCCTCTTCGGTTCGCTTCCTCCATAATGCGGTCGCAGTGTTCAAAATAAGCTTCATTCAGCCGGGTCACATCCCCATCGATCAGAGGACAGTCCCCGTTGGCGTTCGGGACCGTGATCCCGTCCGCCTCGCCCAGAAGGACGGCCTGCACCACAGTAAAGCCAAGCTCCTTCCGGTTGTCCAGATACAGCCGCGCTTCCTCCAGGGACAGCCTGTGGAAAAGCTCCCAGGCCGTATCCGCCAGATAAAAAAAGGTTTTCCGTCTCTCATCAAAAAACGGTGGTTTGGATGAATCGTAAGCATACTCTTTTCTCCTCGTATTTCCCGGATACAGAATATGCCCGCAGCCAACAGTGCTGCGGGCATACTGATCCCTTTTTCATTTTTCAAAGCTGCGCATTGCCAGAATGGTCTCCGAGATCAGATCGTCCAGGCTCCAGCCCAGCATTTCCGCGCCC
>CALWGL010000288.1 GCA_944380025.1 uncultured Lachnospiraceae bacterium | reverse complement strand
CGCGAAGGAGCGCATGGCCACCATGGCGGAATGGGTATGCGCGTCCTTGAATCCGGGCATCAGCACGTTCCCCTCACAGTCGATCTCCTGATCCCACACGATGCAGTCCTTCCCCGTTCTTCTGTAAAAATCATCCAGATCGCTGCCGTCTCCGATGTAAAGGATCCGGTCGTTTTCCACCCACAGCTCGCCCTCTTTCAGGGCGCAGCCGTCGGTCATGGTCATAATTCTCGCGTTAAAAAAACGTATTTTCATTCTTTCCTCCATGTTTTTCCCGGCGGGCGTTTTACAGCGCGCCGAAGGCCTCCGGAAGAAGCTCCTTCAGCTTATATACCTGGTAGTCGCTTTCCGAAACCGCCGCAACGATTTCAAAGGTCTCCGGATTGCAGAACTCCATCATCACCTGTCTGCACACCCCGCAGGGCATGGTATAGGAAGCGGGCGCTCCCTGGCCCCCGCCCACGATGGCGATCGCCTGAAAGGCCCGGCAGCCCTCGCTCACCGCCTTGAAAAAAGCGGTCCGCTCCGCGCAGCAGGTGGGGGAAAAGGCCGCGTTCTCGATGTTGCAGCCCGTGTAGATCAGCGGCCTTCCGTCCTTCCCTTCGCCGGCAAGAAGCGCGGCCCCCACATAAAAATTGGAATAGGGCGCATAGGCGTTCTCCCTCGCCTTCAGCGCCTGTCGGATCAGTTCCTCATAGTCTGTCATAAGATCTTTTCTCCAAATTTCTTCACGGATTCCGTCACCAGCGTGCGGAACAGGGGCGCAGCCGCGTTGGCCGCTTCCTGCACCTCCTCATGAGTCAGCGGGTTGTCCGTCATGCCCGCCGCCAGGTTGCAGACGCAGGAGATGCAGCAGATCCGCATTCCCATGTGGTTGGCCGCGATGGCCTCCACCACCGTGGACATGCCCACTGCGTCCACGCCGAGCTGATGCAGCAGCCGGATCTCCGCCGGGGACTCAAAGGAAGGCCCCGTCAGCTGGGCGTACACACCCTCCTGCAGGCCGATGTTCTGCTCCGCCGCCGCTTCCTTGATCAGATTTCTCAGTTCAAGATCGTACACATGAGTCATATCCGGGAAACGCACGCCCAGCTCGTCGATATTCGCGCCGATCAGGGGATTGGGCGCCCACAGAGATACATGGTCCGTAAGCAGCATGAAATCCCCCGCATGGAAGGACGGATTGATGCCGCCGGAGGCATTGGTCAGAAACAGGACCTTCGCTCCCATCAGCTTCATCAGCCTGGCAGGAAGCACCACATCGGAGATCGGGTAGCCCTCATAATAATGCACCCTTCCCTTCATGCAGACCACGGGAACCTTTCCCACGTAGCCGAAGATGAATTTTCCGGCATGGCCGGGCACGGTAGACACCGGAAAACCTTCGATCTCATGATAGTCCAGCTCCGCCTCCACCCGGATATCGTCCGCGTAGTCCCCCAGGCCGGAGCCCAGAACGATTGCCACCTCCGGCTGAAAATCGATCTTCTGCCGGAAGCCTTCGTAACATTTCAGCAATTTATCATAGACAGGATTCATAGGTATTCCTCCATTCCGGAGCGGCTTCGCTCCTTCTGATGTTTTTCATACAAGGATCAGTATACCAGAATCTTCCCGTTCCTGCCAGAGCGGGTATGAACTGTTTTTTCCTGAAAATCTGCCAGAACGGAAATGCACTGTTTTATCTGCTTTGCATCTGTTCCATTTCCTTTTTCTGTTTCTTTCGGTCTCCGGAAAGCTTCAAAGCCAGGCTGCGGACTCTGTCAAAAGATTCCAGTTCACTTTTTGCCAAAACATAGACCATCTCTGAAAGGTCGCCGCCTTTGTCATATCTTCTGAACGCTTCCCTGTACTTTCCGGTCGGCGGTATGGACACAGGCAGGAAACCGCTGTTGATCAACTGCTGGTTTATGATCATCCTCCCGGTTCTGCCATTTCCATCGAAAAAAGGATGAATCCGCTCAAAGCGGACATGACTGGCCGCAATTTTTTCAAAAATCTCTTTCGCTGTCCCCGCCTCTGTCTCTGTTTCTCTGATCCAGTTTTTCATAAGAGCCGGAACATCCTGCGGCTCCGGCGGATAGTATATGGCTTCTGACAGATTTCCAATGTAAACTGTGGTATCTCTGTACTCCCCCTGCGCATGTCTGATATAGCCATTCGCCTTCCTGATCCACGCTTCATCAATGGCTGTCTTCTTAAATGGAAGCAGCATTTTCCGAATCGCATGGCAGGCATTTTTTGCATCCGTATATTCAGCATAGGTATGATTCGACCTTACCTCATCGTAATCGATCAGCGCGATCGTCTCTTCCAGCGACAGGGTATTCCCCTCGATGGCGTTTGTACTCCACGAAAACCTTCTGACAAAATCTTCCGTAAACGGCTGACGGATTAACGGATCCTCCATATACTGAATAATTTCCTGTTTTTCCGCTTCCATCTGCAGGATCCGGTTTTCGTTGTCAGATAACGGCATGATCTCTGCCTCCCGATAAAAATAAAATGAATATTCTTTCAAAAAGGGTGGCAGACACCCTTTTGTTTTCACTTTACAATAAAGCCGCGGGGCAGTCAAGGAGCTGTTCCGGCCGCATCCAGGATCCGGCGCGCCTTCGTTACTGTTCAGCCTTCGGCAGAACAGTAACGGCCGCCGGCTCGGCTGGCTTTGCTACTGTTTTCTTCCAATCAGCAGCAGCCATTTTTGATTAAAACAAATATTTCCATTCTCCACATAGGGGGAAAAGCCGGTTTTTTCCTCTCCTGCAAGTTCTGATCTCATGCGTTCTGTGATTTTCTGTTGAATAGGCTCCGGCGTTCTGGTAAGCGCAAGCCACTTACTCAGCTTTTGCTGGATTTCAGTGGTTTCACATTGTTCTATCCGTAAGCTATGCGACGTAAACAATTCCAGCATTTCATTTTTGCTCATATTCTTTACATGAGAGGGGTCGCGGAGCGTTTCAATTTCATCTTCGGTTTGGCGCATTTTTTCATCTGCGGCTTCCATATCAATCAGAACCAGTTTTCCGCCGGGTTTCAGTACCCGTACCATTTCAGAAAAAGTGACGTTTACATTTGTGAAGTGATGGAAAGCCAAACGGGAAAATACGATCGAAAAGCTGTCGTTCAGAAAAGGCAGTTCCTCCGCATATCCTTTCACAAAAGTCATGTTGTTCAAGTGACTTTTCTCGGCTTCCTGCTTTCCAATCTGTAACATAGCGGGGGTTGCGTCCAAACATACAACGCTCTGTACCAGCGGCGCAAATGACCGGCCGCAGGCACAAGTACCGGCCGCTGCTTCTAAAACGCTGTCCTGCCCTTCAGGGGCAACACGGGAAATCGTATAATTCAAGTATTCCTCTTTGGAAAAATTGACTGTTTTGCTCTCAAAATTGGGAGCCTGCATGGTAAAAGAATGTTGGATTGCCTCCAAATTTGCCGGTTTCATAATGCTGTCCCTTTCCTGGGGATAGAAAATTGTTTCATATCCACCTTTTCCAACTTCAATAGTTCCACTTTTTTCTCTATACCGCCCGCATATCCGGTAAGGCTGCCATTTGTCCCCACAACACGGTGACAGGGAACAATGATTGAGATTTTATTGTGACCTACCGCGCCGCCTACGGCCTGTGCGGACATACGCGGCAATCCCTTCTTAGCGGCGATCTGTTTTGCAATTTCCCCGTAGGCAATCGTCTGGCCGTATGGAATGGTACAGAGGATTTCCCATACCTCATTCTGAAAGGCTGTGCCTGTGAAATGAAGTGGTACAGTAAAGTCCGGCTCTTTTCCCGAAAAGTAAATAGTAAGCCACTTTTTTACTTTTTCAAAAAGGGGAATTTCTTTTTCCTCATGTTCCCTGTCCAAAGAAAGAGCAAAATATTTTTG
>CALWGL010000287.1 GCA_944380025.1 uncultured Lachnospiraceae bacterium | reverse complement strand
CATTCCCATTTCCATTCTGTTTCTGAGCCTGCAGAGATTCTATGTGGACGGCGTATCCGGAGCGGTGAAGGGCTGAACGCGCCCGGAAGGGGACGAAAGCCTGAATGAGGGAAGCGGAGCCGGCTCCTGCGAAGGCGGTCCCGAATGGGGGGCTTCGGAAAGGCCGGTCCCGGAAGGGATCGGCCGGGAGGTCCGGCGACGAAAGGGTTCGGCCGGGAGGCAGGTCCCGAAAGCCCGGTTCCGCTTCCCGCGCCTTTGGCGCGCGGCCGGGGCTGCAGGAGGGAAGAAAGCGCGGACGGAAGTGAGGTCCGGAGGGAAACCGGCGGGAAGGAAGCCGTGAAAAAACGCGAAAAAACGTGTACGGAAAGCGGGATCAGGAAGCATGAAAAAAGGAGAGCGGAATGAAACGGACGGCTCTGGAATATAAAAAAATCTATGAAAGCCCGGATTTTCACCGGGATTATTTGTACGACGGGAAGCTTGGTTTTTTTTATGAAAACGCGGAAAACGTTTTCCAGGAAAACGCCTTCCGGAAAGGGGCCTCCCGGGAAAGCGTTTTCCGCATCTGGAGTCCCTTCGCGAAACAGGCGCAGCTGCGTCTGTTCCGGGATGGAAGCGGAGGGGAGCCCTTCGCGGCCTTTCCCATGAAACGGCTGGAAAAAGGCGTCTGGGAATACCGCGCGGCGGAGGACCTTCACGGGATCTACTATGATTTTATCCTTGAGCTGGACGGGGAAAGGGTGCAGACCATGGACCCTTACGCGAAGGCCTGCGGGATCAACGGAAAGCGCAGCATGGCGGCGGACCTTCGCCGGACGGACCCGGAGGGCTGGGAAGAAGACCTGGCGCCGGAGAACGGGCCGGAGCAGGTGATCTGGGAAACCCATGTGAAGGAATTTTCCTGGGATCCGGCCGGAGGCTTCCCGGAGGAGGTCCGGGGAAAATACCGTGCCTTCTGCTGCGAAGATACTGCCCTGCGCGGGGACGGCGTCCATCCCACGGGGCTTTCCTGGCTGAAGGAGCTGGGCGTGACCCATGTGCAGCTCATGCCGGTCTATGATTACGGCTCCGTGGACGAGGCGGGAGATCCCGCGCAGTTTAACTGGGGCTATGATCCCGTGAACTGGAACGTGCCGGAGGGCTCCTATTCCTCCGATCCCGCGCACGGAGAGGTCCGGATCCGGGAGCTGAAGGAGGCCGTGCAGAGCCTGCACCGGCAGGGCTTCCGGGTGATCATGGACGTGGTCTACAATCATACCTACAGTCTGGAAACTGCCCTTCAGAAAACGGCTCCCTGGTATTATTACCGGGTGAAGGAGGATGGGACCGTATCAAACGGCTCCGCCTGCGGAAACGACATAGCGTCGGAGCGGCCCATGTGCGCGAAGCTGATCCAGGAAAGCGTGCTGTACTGGGCGGAGGAATATCATATGGACGGCTTCCGCTTCGATCTGATGGGACTTCTGGACGTGGAGCTGATGAACCGGATCCGGGCCGCGCTGGATGAACGGTTCGGAAAAGGGGAAAAGCTGGTGTACGGAGAGCCCTGGGCAGCCGGATACACGGCGATGGAGAAGGGCTTCCGCCAGGCGGTTAAAAACAATGTGAGGCATCTGGATGAAAACATCGGCATCTTTTCCGACAGAACGAGGGACGCGGTCCGGGGGAGCGTGTTCCGCCTGAAGGAACCCGGCTTCGTAAACGGGGCGCAGGGGACGGAGGGCGCCATCCTCAACAGCGCGAAGGCCTGGCAGGGAAGTCGGGGAGCGCGGATGCTTGCTCCTTCTCAGACCATCACCTATATTTCCGCCCATGACAACCAGACGCTGTGGGACAAGCTGGCGGAAACCACGCCGGACGAGGAAGAAAGAAGGCGGCAGTACCGGCTGGCGGCGGGCATTTATCTTACCTGCCAGGGAAGGCTTTTCTTCCTGTCCGGGGAGGAAGCCGCCCGCACCAAGGGCGGGCTGGAGGATTCCTACAACGCGTCCATCGAGATCAACCGGCTGGACTGGGAGCGGGCCTGGCGGGAAAGAGAGCTTGTAGATTATTACAGGGGCCTGATCGCGCTGAGAAAGCAGCTGCCCGGCCTGTGCGACAAGAGCCCGCAGGCGGCGGAACGGATCCGCGCGGCGTGGAAAAGAAAGGGCTTCGCGGGCTTTTATGTGGATAACCGCAGAGACGGAGAGGAAAGCCCGTGGAAAACCCTCTGCATTCTGTATAACCGAAGGAAAAAGCCGGTGCGCGTTCCGCTGGAAGGAGACGGCTGGGAAGCGCTTGCGGACGGAAGGGACAGTTTTCTGTGGAAAAAGCCGGAGCAGGTCCGAAAGGAAGCTCAGGTGGAAGCGGTGAGCATTCTGGTGCTGGGAAAGAGGGAAAAATAAGGCGGAAAGGCAGGCGGACGGAATGAAATGGACGTATGGAAAGCAGGACTGGAAGCTTACAGCCTGCGGGAAGTCCCAGGCTCCTTCGGAGGAAGGCTGCGCCAGGGGACTGGAAAACTGTTATCTGATGACCAACGGGCTGGGCGGCTTTTCCTCCCTGACCATGACGGGCGCGGCGGCGCGCAATGACCACGCCTTTCTGATGGCCTGCGCGCAGGCCCCCAATCACCGGTACAATCTGGTGCACCGTCTGAAGGAGGAGCTGATCCTTGCGGAAAAGGACGGCGGCGCGGAAAGCGCGGAACCGGGCGCCGGGGCAGAATCTGACGCCGGGGCGGTACGGGAAACCCGAAGGATACTCTCCACCCAGGAATTTGCCGGCCGGGAGCCGGAAACGGGCTGCCGTTATCTGAGCTTTTTTTCCTGGGAGGATACGCCGGTGTGGAGATTTCTCGCAGACGGCGTGGAGATCGTCAAGGAGGCCGGGATGGAGCACGGCTCCAACCGGGCGGCCCTCCGGTATGAGATCACAAACCGGAGCAGGAAGATGGCGACGCTTCGGGTGACGCCTTTTTACCAGTTCGTTCCCAAGGGTAAGGATATGGAAACAGATCAGCGGATCGTGAGCGCGCCCTCCGGACGGATCCGTGCGGAGGGTGCCGTGCCCGGCTGCCCGGAGCTGTACCTTCGCACGAACGGGGAGCGGGAGAACATTCCCCGTGTGCAGGAAACGCTGTACTACCGCTATGACGCCTGTGACGGGAGACGGGAAACGGGACGGACGCAGACGGATCACCGGATCCGCATGACGGTTCCTGCCGGAGAAATCCGGACGCTGGAGATCATCTTTGAAACGGAGCCTTCGGACAGGAGCGCGGGCCGGATCCTTACGGATATGAAGGAGAGAAGAAAGGCCCTCCGTCAGCGGGCGCATTTTTGCTCGGAAACGGCGGGCGCTCTGGCCGCGGCAGCGGATCAGTTCGTTTCCGGAAGGGATTCCACCAGAGGGGAAACCATTCTGGCGGGCTATCCTTTCTTTGAGGACTGGGGAAGGGATACCATGATCGCCCTGCCCGGCGTCTGTCTGAGCACGGGGCGGTATGAAACGGCGAAAAGCATCCTGCGCACCTTCGCGGTGAACGAACGGGACGGCCTGATGCCCAACCTGTTTCCGGAGGGCGGAAACGAGCCCATGTACAACACGGCGGACGCAGCCCTGCTCTTTATCAACTGCGTCTACCTGTATTACCGGAAAACCAGGGACGCGGCCTTTGTGAAGGAGATGTACCCGGTGATGGAGCGCATCGTGACGGGCTACAGGCAGGGAACCCGCTTCGGCATCCACATGGACGACGACGGTCTGATCGCCGCCGGGCAGGGGCTGGATCAGGTGACCTGGATGGACGTGCGGGTGGGGGAGATCCTTCCCACCCCGCGCCACGGAAAGCCGGTGGAGATCAACGCCTACTGGTACAACGCCCTGCGGATCATGGAGGAGCTTGGGGCGGAGGCCGGT
>CALWGL010000286.1 GCA_944380025.1 uncultured Lachnospiraceae bacterium | reverse complement strand
TCCGAAAGCCGGCCCAGCTGATGATAAGCCCTGGAAGCCAGAATGGTTCCCACGCCCACCTTTTCGCCGTGCAGGGCATCGGAGCGGAAAGAAAAAGCTTCAGGCCTCATTTCGATCAGATGGGAAATGTGATGCTCGCAGCCGGAGGCGGGGCGGGAATTTCCCATGAGCTGCATGGCCAGGCCGGACAGGATGAGCGCGTAGGTGAGCTGCTCAAAGGCCGCGGCGTCTCCTGTCTTTAGGCCGCGGCAGCAGGCATATACCGCTTCCACGGCCTGCCGGGTCATTTCCTCGATGACAGGGCAGAAATACTCCCCGGTGAGCGCGTGGGCGATCTTCCAGTCCGCCAGCGCCGTATATTTGCCGAAGATGTCTCCGGCTCCGCTGAGCGCCAGATAAAGGGGCGCTTCTTTTATGATATCCGTATCCGCCAGCACAAAAACCGGAGCCACGCCGGGCATGGTCTTCTTATATCCCTTCCAGGTCATGGCCGACACGGTGGAGCAGAAGCCGTCCACGCTGGCCGCGGTGGGGCAGGAAACGAAGGGAATGCCCAGCTCGTTGGCGCAGTATCTGGTGGTATCGTGGATGGTGCCGCTTCCCGCGGCAACCAGATAGTCGATGCCACTTTCCAGCCTTTCCTTCAGCATACCGACGGCGATCTCGTTGGCGTGCAGATTTTCCGGCGGCAGGACGATCTCCTGAGCCGCTTTTGGATGGATGATGTTTCTGGCGTTGTAGGTATTTTCATCATATACCACGGCGCGCCGGCCGGTGAGGCCGTACTTTGCGGCGTAAAAGTCCAGCTTCTCCATGCAGCCGGGTTCGATGACGGCTTCCTTTGTTGCCATGACGTGTTCCCTGCCGCAGGAGCAGGGGCCGTTGAGTCTGGCGCTGTCGATGATCATGAAAATCTCCCTTCTGAAGCGTGGACGGTTATGTGCGATATTTTTTCTTTGCTGTTTATGACGCTCCGGCATAAACAGCCCTCTTACTGCAAGTATAGGACAAAAAACTTTTGCTGTCCATAGAATCAAAATAATTTCGTAAATAAAAACGAAAGAAATGAAAATAATTTTCTTTTGTACCAGAGATAGGGTTTGTCGTTTCTTTTCCCCAATCTGGTGAAAAGGAACCTTTGAATTTGTGGAAAAGGCGGGTGTCAAACAGGGGAAATTGTGGACAGCGGCCGGGCGGGATGCTATGATAAAAACGAAAGAGAGGCAGGAAAAGAAGAGGCGCGCATTATGGGAAGTTATCTTAACCCGGGAAATGAAGGCTTTCGTCAGGCAGTAAATTCTGAGGTTTATGTTGATAAAACAGGATTGTTATGTTATACCAATCAAAAATTGAATTCAACTCAGCAGAATATCCTTGTCAGCCGCCCGAGGCGTTTCGGAAAATCCATCACCGCGTCCATGCTGACGGCCTATTACAGCTGCGGCTGCGATTCTGAACAACTTTTTTCCGGGCTGAAGATCGCGGAAGCGGACAATTTTAAAACGCATCTGAATCAATATAACGTGATCTTTCTGAACATGCAGGAATTTTTGAGCCAGAGTGAAAATATGGATCAGATGATCCGCCTGGTCCGGAGGACGGTTCTCTGGGAGATCCTGGAGGACTATCCGGATTTCCGGTATTTTGATCCGGAAAATCTGATGCGTACCATGCAGGATGTGTACCGTTTTTCGGGCAGGCCCTTTGTGGTGGTCATCGACGAATGGGACTGTATTTTCCGCGAGTATAGGGAGGATTACAGGGCGCAGGAAAGATATCTGGATTTTCTGCGGGATCTGCTGAAGGATAAGGCGTATATTTATCTCGCCTATATGACGGGGATCCTGCCGATCAAGAAATACGGCACCCATTCCGCGCTCAATATGTTTTCCGAGTTCTCCATGATCAATCCCAGACAGCTGGCGGAATTTGTCGGCTTTACGGAGGAAGAGGTGCAGAGCCTCTGCGGCCGGTACGGGATGGATCCGCAGCAGCTGCGGGAATGGTACAACGGCTACCGGTTTGAAGCGGTTCCCGCCGTATACAATCCCCGGTCCGTGGTGGAGGCGGTCACCTCCGGGATCTGTGATTCCTACTGGAACCAGACGGAGACCTTTGAAGCCCTGCGCATGTATATCGACATGAATTTTGAGGGGCTGCGGGACGATGTGCTCAGCATGATGGCGGGGGAACAGGTTCCTGTGAACACGGGGAGCTTTTCCAACGATATGACCACCTTTCATACGAAGGACGATGTGCTGACCCTGCTGATCCATCTGGGGTACCTGGGCTATGATTTTGACGAGAAATGCGTGTTCATCCCCAATCATGAGATCCGGGGCGAGTTCGTGAATGCGGTTTCCGTATCCGAATGGGGAGAGGTTTCAAAAGCGCTGCGGCAGTCGGCGGGGCTTTTGAATGCCATCTGGCAGAAGCGTCCGGAGCAGGTGGCGGCAGGAATCGAGCTGGCGCATCTGGAAACCTCTCATCTTCAGTATAACGATGAAAATGCCCTGAGCTATACCATATCCCTGGCCCTGTACGCCGCCAGGAATTTCTATACGGTGATCCGGGAGATGCCTTCCGGAAAGGGCTTTGCCGATATGGTTTTTCTTCCTAAAAAGCGTTTCCCGGAAAAGCCCGCCCTGGTGGTGGAGCTGAAATGGGACAAAAGCGCGCAGGGGGCCATTGAACAGATCAGGGAGAAAAAGTATTGCCGGAGCCTTACGGAGTATCACGGGAATCTGCTTCTCGTAGGCATCAATTATGATAAAAAGACCAGAATCCACAGCTGTGAAATCGAGGAGTGTGAGAAGTGAGGATGAGTGATGGCAGAAGAGAAATCGCATTCGCGATTTCTCTTCGTCCCGTCGCTGCGCTCCGGAATGGAGATTCACATGGAAAATAAGGAGATACGGCCGTTATGAATCAGGAAGAACGGAAAAAATATATACTGGAACGGCTGAAGCTCAGTTCTTCGGTTTCCGTTTCGGAGCTGAGCGAGGCCTTCGGGCTTTCGGAGGTTTCGGTGCGGAAGCTGCTTTCGGGGATGGAGCAGGAAGGGACGCTGAAGCGGACCTGGGGCGGCGCGGTGAGCGCCTATGGTTCCCTGCGGGAATTTTCCCATCAGGAAAACGAAGCAAGGCAGATGGAAGAAAAGCGGGCAATCGCCAGAGCGGCCTACGACTGCATCGGGGACGGCGAAGCGGTCTTTCTGGACAGCGGGACGACCACGCTGGAGCTGGCAAAGCGGATCGTAACCGGGCAGAAGCGCAAGATCGTGGCCTGCACCAACAACATTTTCATTGCCGCCGAGCTTGCGAAGGCGGCGGATATGCGAAGCATCGTCATCGGCGGCGAGCTGCGCACCAACATCTACTCCTGCGTGGGGAGCCTGGCGCAGCAGGCGCTTTCCGGCCTGTTTTTTGACAAGGGCTTTATCAGCGGCAATCATTTTACCCTGGAGCGGGGCTTCACCACGCCTACGCTGGGAGAGGCTCAGCTGAAGCGGCAGGTGCTTGCGGCCTCCAAGGAAAGCTTCCTGCTGATGGATTATACGAAATACGGGGACGATTCCATGGTGCAGATCGCCCCGGCGGAGGGGATCGACGTGCTGATCACGGACTGGCACATGCCGGAAAGCGCGGCAGAGGGCTTCCGGGAGAAAAATGTGAAGGTGATCACGGCGCAGAAGGAGTGACGGGGCTGCCGGCATTTTTTCAGGCATGGGACAGGACGGGAAAGCGCATTTTTCCCCCGAAAAAGGCTTCCGACAGCGTGCCTTTTACAAATAACGCATCGTCGTCGTTTGTAAGAGGACGGATTTCCCATGAGTTTTTTCGTGAGCTTTCCTGTAGGACCTCACATGGATTTTTCCGTAGGGAATTTCCTGGACAGCCGTCTGCGGCTTCCT
>CALWGL010000285.1 GCA_944380025.1 uncultured Lachnospiraceae bacterium | reverse complement strand
ATCAACAACTGCGCGCGGATGTCCCAGATGATCCGCCGTTCCCCTTCCGCGGGCTTTCTGACCCCGGAGGCGCAGAAAAAGATGCTGCAGATCGAAAACTGCCTCCACTGCGGACAGTGCAAGAGCAAGTGCCCTTACGGGCTGGATACCCCGGCGCTCCTGCAGAAGAATCTGCAGGACTATAAAGAGATCCTGGCGGGGAAGCCGTTCTGAAAAGGGACGGGAGAAAAACAGGAGCAAAAAGCATAAAAAGACGAAAGCTGCCGAAGGGCCGCGGGTCCTGTCACAGGGTGACGGAATCCGCGGCCCTTTCCCCGTATACGGAGACATAACCTGTCCCGCGGCGGATATATTTTCCGGACCTGCTGTATAAAATATGAAAAGAGTATGAAGAATATTTTACAGAAGCATTACAGCCGCCTGAGACAGGAGACGGACGGACGCGGTCCGGCCGGGGCGGCGGAAAGGTCCGGTGAAAGCGTATGTCTGTCAGGACATGCTACAGGAAGTATATCGTTTCTCTGATGCTGTGTTCGTTTACGGCGTCTGCCGCCTGGTTCTGCGCGGAGGAAGGCGCCTTCTGCCGGGAGAGGGCCGGGGCGGCGGTGCATGCCTCTGAAATGCGGGAGGTCCCGGAAGTCACGGAAACAAGCGTCCGGAAGACCATGGAAGAGATCCTGTCCCAAAAGCGGGTCGTGGAAACGCAGGTCCTGGAAAAGCGTCCGGTCTGGGAGCTGAGTGAGGACGATCTCAATATCCTCCTGCGCATCGTGGAGGCGGAGGCGGGAGGAGAGGATGAGAACGGCAAGCTTCTGGTGGCGAACGTGGTCCTGAATCGGGTGAAGAGCCCGCTGTTTCCCGATACGGTCCGGGAGGTGGTCTACCAGCAGGATTACGGCGTGTACCAGTTCTCTCCCGTAAAGGACGGCCGCATCGACCGGGTGACGGTGAGCGCCGAGACCAGGAGGGCCGTGGAGCGGGCCATTTACGGCGAGGATATTTCCCGGGGCGCGCTGTACTTCGCGGCAAGGAGCAGGGCGTCGGGAGAGAGCATGCGCTGGTTCGACAGCAGTCTTACCTGGCTGTTTGCCTACGGCGGCCATGAATTTTACGGATGAAAGAATTGCCCCGCAGATAATTGTATGCTATACTGAGAACAGTTTTGCAGACAGGCGGCAGAAGGAATGCCGTCAAATACAGACGGGAAAGGCATGGGTAATTCATGGAACTGTTATACAAAAGCACCAGAAGCGGCAGAACGGCGACGGCATCGGAAGCGATCCTGAAGGGACTTTCGGAAGACGGAGGCCTGTTCGTGCCGGAACGAATCCCGGCGCTGGACAGAACGCCCCGCGAGCTGGGACAGATGAGCTACGGAGAAGTGGCCTATGAGGTGATGAAGCTGTTCCTTGCCGATTTTACGGAGGAGGAGCTGAAAAGCTGCATTGCCGGCGCTTATGATGAAAAGTTTGATACGGATGTGATCGCTCCCCTGGCGGAGGCGGAGGGCGTGTGGTTCCTGGAGCTGTTTCATGGAAAGACCATCGCCTTTAAGGATATGGCCCTTTCTATCCTGCCCTATCTGATGATCACGGCGGCGAAGAAGAATCATGCGGAGAAGGAGATCGTGATCCTGACCGCCACCTCAGGCGATACCGGAAAGGCCGCCATGGCGGGCTTCGCGGATGTGCCGGGGACGAAGATCATCGTGTTTTATCCCAAAAACGGCGTAAGTCCCATTCAGGAGAGGCAGATGCTGACCCAGAAGGGGGACAACGTGCTGGTGGCGGGGATCCACGGCAATTTTGACGACGCGCAGACCGGCGTGAAAAAAATGTTTTCCGACAGGGAGCTGGAGAAGGAACTGGCGCAGGCGGGCTATCAGTTTTCCTCCGCCAATTCCATCAACATCGGCCGTCTGGTCCCGCAGATCGTTTACTATGTGTACGCGTATTCCAGACTGCTCGCCGAAGGGCGCATCGGAGACGGAGAGAAGATCAATGTGACGGTTCCCACGGGAAACTTCGGAAACATCCTGGCGGCTTACTACGCGAAGCTGATGGGACTTCCCATCGGAAAGCTGATCTGCGCCTCCAATGAGAACCGGGTGCTTTTCGATTTCTTCTCCACCGGAGAATACGATAAGAACCGGGAATTCATCCTGACCAGCTCGCCGTCCATGGATATCCTGATCTCCAGCAACCTGGAGCGGCTGATCTACCGCGTTTCCGGGGACGATCCGGTAAAAACGGCGCAGCTGATGCAGGCGCTGTCCGAGAAAGGAAGCTATGAGATCACGGAGGAGATGAGAGAAGCGCTTTCTGATTTCTGCGGCGGCTATGCGAAGGAAGAGGAATGCTTTGAAAAGATCCGTTCCCTGTATGAGGATACGGGCTATGTGATCGACACCCATACGGCGGTGGCGGCGGCGGTGTATGACCGCTACCGGGAGGAAACGGGGGATGAGACGCCCGCCGTGATCGCCTCCACGGCAAGCCCCTTCAAATTTGTCAGAAGCGTGATGACGGCCATCGATCCGGCTTACGGGGGAGCGGACTGGGACGACTTTTCCCTGGTGGACGAGCTTTCCAGGATCGCGAACGTACCGGTTCCCGCGGCGGTGGAGGAACTCAGAAACGCACCTGTGCTTCATGATACGGAATGTGAGAAGGACGGGATGGAGGCTGTGGTGAAGAAGTTCCTGGGACTGCCGGAGTGAGCGGATCCGGGATAAGAGGAAAAGCAGAATATTTGTCTGAGGGGCGGCCGTTTCGGCCGCCTTTTTTCAAACAGGCGCCGCGAAAGAGGGCGGGGAAAGGAGAGAAGAATGATACATTATATGGAAGAAAGACAGCTGGTACAGTTTCAGAAGACGCTGCTGGAGGAAGAAAAGAGCCTGAGAACGATGGAAAAATACCTCCGTGACCTGCGGGACTTCCTGCGGTACGCAAAAGAACAGGGCAGGACGGCGGACGGCGCGCCCTCCGGTCAGTCTGCGGCGCTTCCTCCGGTCCTGGTGGACAAGGAGCTGGTGATCCGCTACAAGGCGGGACTGATGGAACGCTATAAGGTCACCAGCGTAAATTCCATGCTGGCGGCCCTGAATCATTTTTTCAAGGAGCAGGGCTGGTATGACTGTCTGGTCCGTCTGCTCCGGATCCAGAGAGAATCCTGCCGCCGGGAGGAGAGGGAGCTTTCCAGAGAGGAATATTTCCGGCTGGTGAGAACGGCGGAAAAGAGGGGAAACAGACGGCTGAGCCTGCTGATGCAGACCCTGTGTTCCACCGGCATCCGGATCAGCGAGCTGCCCTTCATCACCGTGGAGGCTGCCAGAAGGAGAAGCGCGGTGGTCTGCCTGAAGGGAAAGATCCGGAAGGTGATCCTGCCGGAGAAGCTGTGCGTATATCTGCTGGCCTATGCCTCTGGCAGAGGGATCGACGGGGGAAGCATTTTCATCACAAGGAGCGGGCGGCCGATGGACCGCAGCAACGTACTGCACGAGATGAAAGCTCTGGCGGAGGAGGCCGGGGTGGACCGCTTCAGGGTCTTTCCCCACAATCTCCGGCATCTGTTTGCGTGCACCTATTACGAGATGGAGAAAGATCTGAGCCATCTGGCCGACATCCTGGGGCACTCCAGCATCAACACGACGAGGATCTACACGATGAGGAGCGGAAAGAAGCAGGCGGAGCAGATCGAGCGTCTGGACTTCCTCTGGAACGAAAAAGAGACCGCATAATGTTTATTATGCGGTAACTGAAAAGTACATATTGCCTGAACCTGAGGCTTATTATACCTTTATCAGGAAAAAATGTCAATTGATGCCAGGAAAAAATTTACCGACAAACCGTAACAGGCGTAACAGTTCAGCCAGCCAATTCATCGGCCAATAAAAAATAACGGCCAATACGCCAGTTACTTCATAACTGGCGTG
>CALWGL010000284.1 GCA_944380025.1 uncultured Lachnospiraceae bacterium | reverse complement strand
AGCAAGGAACGGCTGACCGTGATCACCAATTCCATCGAGGTGATCCTGGAGCTTTCGGATACCTCGGACTGGAACATCATTTCCTCCGGCGGAAGCCTGCGGGAGGGCTACCTCGCCCTGGTGGGCCCCAGGGCGGTGGAGGGGCTGGGCGCTTTCAATGTGGAGAAGGCGATCATATCCTGCAAGGGCCTGGATATGAAAAAGGGGATCACGGACGGGAACGAACTGTTTTCCCAGGCGAAGCAGACCATGCTCAAATCCGCGAAGCAGTGCATCCTGGCGGCGGATCATACCAAATTTGACAAGATCGCTTTCTCCCGGATCTGTGATGTCCACGACATTCATATCGTGGTAACGGATGAAAAGCCCTCGCAGGAATGGCTGGAGCTGTTTGACCGTTCCGGCATCACCTGCCTGTACCCGGAGGAGCAGCGGTAGAAAGGAAGAAGGAAAATGACAGAGTATTATCTTGCGGTGGATATCGGCGCCTCCAGCGGACGCCATATCCTGGGACATGTGGAGGACGGAAAGATCCTGCTGGAGGAGATCTATCGTTTTGAAAACGGGATGGAGAAAAAGGACGGCCATCTGGTCTGGAACATCCCCCGCCTTTTTGCCGAGATCAAGGAAGGGCTGAAGGCCTGCAAAGCGGCGGGAAAGATCCCGAAGAGCATGGGGATCGATACCTGGGCGGTGGATTACGTGCTCCTGGATCAGGACGACAGGATCCTGGGAAGCACCTACGGCTACCGGGACGGACGGACGAAGGGAATGGACGAAGCGGTCTACGCCCTCATTCCGGAGGAGGAGCTGTATGCCAGGACGGGGATCCAGAAGCAGATGTTCAACACCATCTACCAGCTCATGGCGGTGAAAACGCAGGAACCGGAAAACATGGAGAAGGCGGAATGGCTGCTCATGCTTCCCGATTATTTCCATTTCCTTCTGACAGGGAACAAGATCTCCGAATATACCAACGCCACCTCCACCCAGCTGGTGAGTCCGGAAACGAAGCAGTGGGACAGGGAGCTGATCGAAAGGCTTGGCTATAAGGCTTCGATCTTCAAACCCCTTCATATGCCGGGGACGGCGGTTGGAAGCTTTACGAAGGAAGTGGCGGACGAGGTGGGCTTTTCCTGCGAGGTGGTGCTGCCTGCCACCCATGACACCGCCTCCGCGGTGATCTCTGTTCCCGCGCTGACGGAGGACTGCCTGTACATCAGCTCCGGAACCTGGTCTCTCATGGGCATCGAGAATGACAGGGCCATCTGCAGCCCGGAAAGCAGAAAGCGCAACTTCACCAACGAGGGCGGCTATGAATACCGCTTCCGCTATCTGAAGAACATCATGGGACTCTGGATGATCCAATCCGCCCGCCATGAATGGAAGGACGCTTATTCCTTTGCGAAGCTGTGCGAACTGGCGGAGGAAGAGACAGATTTTCCTTCCCGTGTGGACGTAAACGACGACGCGTTCCTTGCGCCGGAGAGCATGCTGGAGGCGATCCGGGAGTTCTGCCGGAAGAAAAGGGAGCCGGTTCCCGAAACGGTGGGTCAGACCGCGGCCGTGATCTATCAGAGCCTTGCGGAGAGCTACGCGCAGACGGTGGCGGAGATCGAAGAGCTGACCGGAAGGCATTTCCCTGCGGTCAATATCGTCGGCGGAGGCTCCAACGCGGCCTATCTGAACCAGCTTACCGCGGATAAGTCCGGCAGATGCGTCTACGCGGGGCCGGGAGAGGCGACCGCCATCGGAAATCTGGCGGTGCAGATGATAAAGGACGGACGCTTCGGCAGCCTGCAGGAGGTGCGCCGCTGCATCCACGATTCCTTCGGCGTGAAAAAATACGAGCCGAAGGCTTAGAGCGGTCGGGAGGTCGCCCGGTGGATCAGATTGGCGGAGTACATGGTCCGCTCCGGCACGTCTTTGCCGCCGAGCACCTGCATGAGAAGGGAAACGGCGGTGGTGCACAGGAATTCCACCCGGTTGTCCGCCGTGGTGATCTCCGGCGTGCTGCAGACAGACAGCAGGGAATTGTTGTAGCCTGTGATCTGCAGCTCGTCCGGGATCCGTTTCCCGCTGCTCAGGGCATATTTGACCGCGCCGGCGGCCAGCTCGTCGTCGGAGGAAAGGCAGGCGTCAAAGGAAAAGCCTTCCGCCTGCAGGCTTTCCAGAAACCGGGCGGTCTCCGGGATCCCGGCGGGACAGAGGAAGGAGCGGCCGTCCGGGCAGAGGCCGTGTTCGGCCAGAGAACGGCGGAAGCCGGAAAGCTTCTGCTTCCCGCTGTAGCTGGGAGAACGGTAAAGGAAGACCGGCTGCCTGCTGCCCCGTTCGATCAGGCTGTCCGCAAGCTCCTTCACAGCCAGCGCGTCGTCGCAGACAACAGAATAGGCGCCGCTTCCCGCAAGTACCCCGTTCAGCAGAAAAACGGGGACTTTTTTTGCCGCCTCGCACAGATAGGCATTGTCCTCGCTTTTTTCCTCGATAAACTGAGAACCGGCCAGGATCAGCGCGTCCACGCTGCGGGAAAGGAGGAGCTGGAGATATTTTTCCTTTTCCTCCAGCCGGTATCCGGTGCAGCACAGCATGGAAGCGTAGCCCTGCGCCCAGAGCTCCCGTTCCAGCAGATAGATGACCTTCGCCAGATAGATATCGGAGGAATCGGCGCAGAGGATCCCCACCGTGCGCATGGTATTCAGGCCAAGCCCTCTGGCAAAGGCGTTCGGCGTATAGCCGTTTCGTTCCATTATGTCAAGAACCTTCTGCCTGGTGGCGTCGCTCACCTTGTCGCTTCCGTTCAGGACGCGGGAAACGGTGGCGATGGAGACCCCGGCAAGTCTGGAAATATCGTAAATGTTCATGAAATCTCTCCCTTTCGGAATCGAATCTTTTCTGTAAAAATCGAATTTTTTCTGAAAAAAGCGGAACGATCGCTTTCATTATAGCAGTCTTTCCGTGGCTTGTCATTCAGATCCTGTCAGATCTCCCCCAAGTCCACGTTTTCCAGCCGCTTCGGCGCGTCAGCATGAAAAGAGGGCAGGACGCCCCGGTCCTTCAGGGGAGAGCGGCCCAGGATGCGGCGGTAGCTTCGGTAGAAGGAGGAGTAGTCGCCGAAGCCTGCGCGGGCGGCGGCCTCCTGCGCGCTCATGCCGCCCGCGAGAAGCTCCTGGGCCAGGATCACCCGCTTGCGGAGCAGATAGTCGAAGACCGTGGTGCCGGTGGCGCGGCGGAAAACCTTGTTCAGATGGTGCTTGCTGATATAAAAGCGTTCACAGAGCAGGTCCAGCGTGACCGGCTCGCTCACGTGGCGGTTCAGGTAGAGGAGGATGCGGAAAACGGTGTCATCGTTTCCCGCATCCGCCGCGGAGCCGGAGATATCCCGGGCCATGGAGACGATCCGGGCGAGCAGGGCCTCCACATAGATGGGAAGGAGAAGGCTCTGCAGCGGCTGCGGTCTGCCCGCGCAGTCCGCCAGCGCCTCAAAGCAGCTCACGATCCCTTTTCTGTCTGCCTGCTCAAAATAGATCTCCCCGTCCCCGGCCTGGGTAGGAAAGGCGGACAGCAGGAAGGGCCGTCTTTCTGCGGAAAGGACGGAGGGGTGAAAGTGGATGGAGTATCTCCGGTAGGGGCTGTCGCTGTTCACGCGCACGCCGTGAAAGCAGTGAGGGGAAAGGAGCAGCAGGCTGTCCGGGGTGGGACGGTATTTTTTCCCTTCCACCAGATAGTCGGCGTCCCCCTCCAGAAAGAGATAGACCTCGTAAAAATTGTGGCAGTGCAGGGAATATTTTTCCGTGGCCTGCCGGGAAACCCGGAAGCTGAAGCTGACCTGTCCGGTTTCCATGTGTATGTCGTCCTGCGCGTTTGGGGCAATGTCCTTTGCGGTGCCCCCGGAACCGGGGCTCTTTTTTGGCTGATACATGGGAGTCTCCTGTCTTTTTTGTAACAGTTCAGCCTCCGGCAGAACTGTT
>CALWGL010000283.1 GCA_944380025.1 uncultured Lachnospiraceae bacterium | reverse complement strand
GACGCTTCGGCATGGAGGTAAAAAATGTTAGAAGAGCTGAAAAAAAGAGTATATGAAGCCAATATGCTTCTGCCCAAATACGGGCTTGTGACCTTTACCTGGGGAAATGTGAGCGAGATCGACCGGGAAACCGGCCTGTTCGCCATCAAGCCCAGCGGTGTTGACTATGACAAGCTGACGCCCGACGATATGGTGATCGTGGATCTGAACGGAAACAAGGTGGAGGGCAGATACAATCCTTCTTCCGATACGGCCACCCATGTGGAGCTTTATAAGGCCTTTCCGGAGATCGGCGGCATCGTGCACACCCATTCCTCCTACGCGACTAGCTGGGCGCAGGCTGGCAGGAGTATCCCCTGCTACGGAACCACCCACGCGGACTATATTTACGGAGAAGTTCCCTGCCTGCGCTGTCTGACCAAAGAGGAAATCGACGAGGCCTATGAGGAAAATACGGGCCACCTGATTGTGAATGAATTTAAGGCTATGGGAAAGGACCCTGTCGCCGTTCCCGCAGTCCTTTGCAAGAACCACGGTCCCTTTGCCTGGGGAAAGGACGCCCATGAGGCCGTTCACAACGCCGTCGTTCTGGAGGAGGTGGCCAAGATGGCCTACCGGGCGGAGACCATCAATCCCCGCATCCAGCCTGCGCCCCAGGAGCTTCAGGACAAGCATTACTACAGAAAGCACGGCGCCAACGCTTACTATGGACAAAGTGGGGTAAAATAGGGTAAACTACAGAGGCGCGGCCCGCAGGCCGTACCGCACAGCCTGTTTCCCGCCGCCGCAGGATCTGCCGCGGCGCATGGCGGAAGCGGGCGTCGGCTGTTTCTGATCAGAAAGACGGAGGAAAATTTCATGGAGAATCTTGAACTCGCCAAAATGGCGAACGAGATCCGCAAAGGGATCATTACCGGCGTGCACAGCGCGAAGTGCGGCCATCCCGGCGGATCTCTCTCGGCAGCGGACATTTTTACCTATCTCTATTTTGAAGAGATGAACATCGACCCGAAGAATCCGGACATGCCGGAAAGAGACCGTTTTGTGCTTTCCAAGGGGCATAACGCGCCGGCCCTGTACTCCACGCTGGCGCACAGGGGATATTTTCCGGTGGAGGATCTGACCACGCTCCGGCACCTGGGCTCCTATCTGCAGGGCCATCCCTGCAGGCAGTATACCCCCGGCGTGGACATGTCCAGCGGCTCTCTGGGACAGGGCATTTCCGCCGCGGTGGGAATGGCGCTGGGCGGAAAGCTGGATAACAGAGATTACCGCGTATACACCCTTCTTGGAGACGGCGAGATCGAAGAGGGCCAGGTATGGGAGGCCTCCATGTTCGCCGGTTTCCACAAGCTGGACAACCTGGTGGTGATCGTGGACAACAACGGTCTGCAGATCGACGGCCCCATCGATCAGGTCTGCTCCCCGTACCCGATCGATAAAAAATTCGAGGCCTTCAATTTCCATGTGATCAATGTGAACGCTCACGATTTTGACGAGCTTCGCGCCGCATTTAAAGAGGCCAGAGAAACGAAGGGCATGCCCACGGCGATCATCGCCCACAGCCTGAAGGGCAAGGGCGTTTCCTTCATGGAAGGCAGTGTGGACTGGCACGGAAAGGCTCCCAACGACGAGCAGTTCGCGGTTGCCATGGCAGATTTGGAGAAAGCAGGTGAAGCATTATGTCAGAAGTAAATAAGACCGTTCAGAAAAAGGCGACGAGAGAAGCCTATGGAGAAGCTCTCGCGGAATTCGGCGCGCAGTATCCCGACCTGATCGTCCTGGACGCGGATCTGGCAAATGCCACCAAGACGAATTCCTTCCAGAAAGTATTTCCCGACCGCCACATCGACTGCGGCATCGCAGAATGCAATATGATGGGCATCGCTGCCGGCCTTTCCACGGTGGGCAAGATCCCCTTTGCCAGCACCTTCGCCATGTTCGCCTCCGGCCGTGCCTATGAGCAGGTGCGCAACTCCATCGGCTATCCTCACCTGAACGTGAAGATCGGCGCGACTCACGCCGGCATCACCGTAGGAGAGGACGGCGCTTCCCATCAGTGCCTGGAGGATATGGCCCTGATGCGCGCCATTCCCGGCATGGTGGTCATCAACCCCAGCGACGCCGTGGAGGCGAGAGCGGCCGTTCAGGCTGCCATCGAATATGTAGGCCCCGTTTACCTGCGCTTCGGCCGCGCAGCGGTCCCGATCATCAATGACAGAGAGGACTATCATTTTGAGATCGGAAAGGGCGAGCTCCTGCGTGAAGGCAGCGACGTGACCATCGTGGCCACCGGCATCTGCGTTTCCTCCGCACTGGAGGCGGCGGAGAAGCTGGCTGCAGACGGCATCAGCGCTGAGGTCATCAACATCCATACCATCAAGCCTCTGGATACGGATCTGATCGTGAAGTCCGCGAAGAAGACCGGAAAGGTGGTGACTGCGGAGGAGCACACCATCATCGGCGGCCTTGGCGGAGCGGTCTGCGAGGCCCTTTCCGAGAAGGCTCCCACCCCCGTCCTGCGCATCGGCATCAACGATGTGTTCGGAGAATCCGGAACGGCGGCCCAGCTTGTGGCCAAGTACGGCCTGGACGGAGAGGGCATCTATACGAAGGTAAAGGAATTTGTGAAATAACGCTTTGCAAAAAGCGGACCGGAGTCGGGAACGCCTGGCAGGCAGGACGGCTTCCGGACGAAGAAAACAGGATAAATACGCCTCTGCCGGCTTCCCTTTCGGGGGGAGCCGGCAGCAGTCGTCTTATAAAAAACCGCCTGACGGCGGCGGAGGACAAAAAAATTATGAACATACTGTCTCCATCCATCCTGGCGGCGGACTGCGCAAGGCTGGGAGAACAGATCGATCTGGTACAGCAGGCCGGGGCGGAATATCTTCATATCGACATCATGGACGGCATGTTTGTGCCCTCCATTTCCTTCGGCATGTGCGTGGTGTCTTCTCTGAGAAAATATACGGACATTATTTTTGACGTGCATCTGATGGTGGAAGAGCCGACCCGGTATGCGGCCGATTTTGCCAGATGCGGGGCGGATATCATTACCGTTCATCTGGAAGCCTGCAGCAACGTGGAGGAAACGCTGGAATGGATCCACAGCCTGGGAAGGAAGGCGGGGCTGTCCATCAAGCCGGCGACGCCCATCCGCTGTGTGGAAAAATACCTGGATCAGATCGACATGCTTCTGGTCATGACCGTGGAGCCGGGCTTCGGCGGCCAGCGGTATCTTCCGGCGTCCACGGCGCGGATCCGGGAAGCCAGACGGATGATCGAGGAAAAGGGACTGAACGTGGACATCGAGGTGGACGGCGGAATCACAAAGAAGAACGTCGCCACCGTGCTGGAAGCGGGAGCGAATGTGATCGTGGCAGGCTCCGCCATTTTCAGCGGAGACATCTCGCAGAATGTCCGTGACATGATGGAAATTCTGAATGGCGGCGGAAAAAAGGCGGAGCCGTAAGACGGGAGGGCGAAATGAAGATCATCGTTACGCCTCCGTTTACGGAGGAACAGAAAAAGAAGATCCGCGAGTCGGCGGGGCCGGAAGAGCCGGTTTTTGCCCTGAAAAGCGAGATCACGCCGGAACTTCTGTCCGACGCGGACGTGATCCTGGGAAATCTTGACAGCCCCTCGCAGGTGCGCTGGGCGCCCGGTTTGAAGTGGATCCAGTTGAACAACGCGGGAACGGAAGGGTACTGCGAGCCCGGCCTTCTTCCGGAAGGGGCGGTCCTGACCAATGCCACCGGGGCTTATGGCCTTGCCATTTCGGAGCACATGATCGCCTGCCTTTTCATGCTTCGCAAGAAGCTGGACCTGTATTTTGCCGGTCAGCAGCGCCATGAATGGCGCAGAGAAGGCCATGTGGGCGTGATTCAGGGAACCACCGTGCTGGTGATCGGCCTGGGAGACATCGGAAGGGCCTTCGCCGGAAGAATGAAAGCGCTGGGCTGTCATACCATCGGGATCCGCAGACGCGTTTCGGGAAAAACG
>CALWGL010000282.1 GCA_944380025.1 uncultured Lachnospiraceae bacterium | reverse complement strand
GTAACGGGATTTGTATTCTTGCGCAGACGCCGAACTGGAGGTTCGGCGCGCGTGCCTCAGCGTAAAACGCTTCGGCAGGGAGGTAAAAATGAAACCAGGGGAAATGGATCGCGTACTCCGGAAACAGAAAGGGGCAGCGGCGGCAGCCGGCGTGCTGACGGTGTTTTTCTGTCTGCTCTTTCTGACCCTGCTTGATTCCCGGCTGCACGCGCCGGACGCCGGCTGGGAGATCCTGGCGGGCGGCCTGCTTTTGCTGTATGCGGGACCGATGCTCCTTGGTACAGGGATCTGTATATGCTTCCTCCGGAAGCTGTATCAGCCGCCGGTCCGCGGCGTGTCAGGAGGAAAAAGAGCGGTCTGTTTTCTGGCGGTATTTCCTTTCGCCTGTCTGGCCGGAGCGGCGGCTTCTGTGGGGGCGCTGGCCGGCCTGATCCTGAGGAACGGAAATACCTTTCAGTCGGATGAGGTGAGAAAGCGGGAGAAGGAGCGGTTCATCCGGAGCGGACTGGGCTATATGACGGGAGCCGGACAGAACGCGGAGAAGCTCGGGCTGTGGAAAAGCTCCGGAACGGGGATCTCCCTGTTCGGGGGCCTGCTTGCCTCTCTTGGCTGTCTCATGCTCTGCGGCTCCCTGGAGGGAAAAGGGCCGGGGAAGGCGTTTGACAGGAGCCTGGAGATCTATGTGCGGCTGAAGAAATGGTTTGACGCGCTGGTGATGCCGGGAAGAATGGCAGCGCTGCTTCCCCCGTTTCTTTATGTTTTTTTCATCCTGTTTGACCGAAACGGGACAGCGCTGTACGGGGAAGGAAGGACGTCTGCCATGACGGAGGGATTCTTCCTCTGGCTGGACAGAGTGGGAGAGATGCTTCCGCCGGCGGCTCTGCTCATTCACGGAAGCGTGCTGCTTCTCATCCTGTTTCCCGCCGTGTATTTTCCGCTCCGCCATTTTCTCCGCTGCTTCCTGCTGTTTTCCTGGAATGCCTCCTGGGAGGAAAAATACCGGGAAAAGCTTCAGAGGGACGGGATCGCGCCGAACATTGAGACGGTGGATCTTCCGGGAATGTAAAAAACGGGCCGGGTTCCGGCCATTCCAATCGCTTCGCGATGGGCCGGATGCTTTCTGCCGATACGTTTTCGTACGGTCTGCGCAGTAAATGCGCAGACCTGGCTGATCTGTTACGGCAGTTCTTAATAATTCTTTAATTCCCGCCGGGCGCTGTTGCGCCCCCGGAACAGACGGTTTTATAATGAAACCGAAGCCGGAAGAGCAGAAGTCTCTGCGCATATGAGCTGCGAAAGAAGGAACGGGAATGACGAAAAGAAGAAGGCATGGACGGCACAGAAGGAGAAGAACGGACTGGGTCAGGAGCGTGGTCCCGACAGCGGCGGCGGTCCTGATGATCGCTGTGATCGTGCTGGTGGTACTGGCACTGCGGGGCTGCGGCGGAAATACGGACGCCGTGTCAGGTGAGATAAAGACGACGCAGGAGGGTACGGATGTGCGGCAGGACGGCGCACAGCAGACAGCTTCCGGTACACAGTCGGAAGATGGCGCTGCGGATGCAGGTTCGGAAGGAGCGTCCGCGGAAGGGGAAAGCGGGCAGGAAACAGAGGCAGCTGATGAAACGGGAGGCGCGGGAGCAGAAGACGGCACGGTGCACTCCGCCGTGGCGGCCGAGGTGGGGAGTATGGAGGATGAAGAGGACCCGCAGGCCGGAGCCAGTGCCGCAGGAACGGGCGGCGGCGCTTCAGTGGATCTGAATGCGGCGGCTAAGGCGGAGGGAGAGACCGACGAGGCGACGCTTGGCATCGATGTGTCCAAATACCAGGGAAATATCGACTGGGAGCAGGTGGCGCAGTCCGGCGTGGAGTTCGCCATGGTCCGCGTGGGCTACCGGACCAAGGTGACGGGGATCATCTATGAGGATCCGGGGGCCCGCTACAATCTGCAGGAGGCTGCGAAGAACGGGATCCTGGTGGGAGCTTATTTTTTCTCGTCCGCGGTGACAGAGGAAGAGGCGAGAGAGGAAGCCGCCTGGACGGCGGCGTTTATCTCCCGGTATCCCATTACCTATCCGGTGGCCTACAACTGCGAGGATTTCCAGTCGCCGGACAGCAGACAGTATGGGCTGGGCGTGGAGGAGCGGACGGGAATTGCCTGCGCCTTTCTGGATACGATCGCTTCGGCGGGCTATACGCCCATGTTTTATGCCTCCCGGAACGAAATGGAAGGAAACGCACAGTGGAACATGGACACGCTGGGGAGCAGGTACCGGGTCTGGGTGTCTCAGTATCCGGAGAAGCCCTATCCGGAAACGCCCGCTTCCACTTACAGCGGGACTCATGCCATGTGGCAGTATACCAGCCAGGGAACGGTGGCAGGCATCCGGGGCAGCGTGGACGTGAATCTGGCCTACTTTGGATACAGCCAGGCGGCACAGGCGAAGGATCAGACTCCGGCGGCGGAGGTGGCGGCCAACCCGGAGCTTGGCATAAACTTTACGGAAACAGACGAAACGGTGACAGCCAAGGAGCTGACCAACCTGCGAACCCTTCCCACTACGCTGGACAGCGAGGTGGTCTACCAGCTTCCGAACGGAGAGACGGTACAGCGGACGGGGATCGGGAGCAACGGCTGGGACCGGGTGATCTATAACGGGCAGAAGCTGTATGCGGTGCATAACTTCCTGACCACGGATCTGAGCGGCGGGGACAGCGGCCGGACCGGAACCGGCGAAGACGGCGGCGCGGCAGACGGCGTCCGGGACGGAGCGGGAGAAGACGGCGGGGCTTCGGCAGACAGCGGTATTGCATCCGGGGAGTCCTCCTCTGCCGGCGCGCAGACGGACGACGGAACCAGCGAATCTGCCGGAATGACTTTCCGGGATGTGAGCGAGGCGGTGACGGCGAGGGATCAGGTGAATCTGCGGGATCAGCCCAGCACGGTTACGGGAAATGTGGTCGGCTCTCTGAGCTACGGACAGGCCGTGGTGCGCACCGGCGTAAGCGACACCGGCTGGTCCAGGCTGGAGGTGAACGGCCAGGTGGTCTACGCTTCTTCCCGTCTGCTCGCCACCAGCATGGACTATAAGGAACAGGAAAAAATTACGGATGAAAATCCGGAGGCGGGCATGCACTTTACGGCGGCCTCCGGCATCATGATGGCGAAGAGCGGTCAGACCAACCTGCGCACCCTTCCGACCACGAACGCGCCCTCTCAGGTGGCGGCACAGCTTACAGGGGACGCTACGGCAGAACGGATCGCGGAGGATAAGGACCGGGGCTGGACGAAGCTGATCTACAACGGCCAGACGGTGTACGCGGTGAGCAGCTATCTGACTCAGGTGGGATAAACATGGATAAATATGAGGTATTAAAACAGTATTTCGGCTATGACAGCTTCCGGGAAGGACAGGAGACGCTGATCGACGGCATTCTTGCCGGAAGGGACACCTTCGGCATCATGCCCACCGGGGCGGGAAAATCCATCTGCTATCAGGTGCCCGCTCTGGTGATGGGAAAGATCACCCTGGTGGTCTCTCCGCTGATCTCGCTCATGAAGGATCAGGTATCGGCGCTGAATCAGGCCGGGGTACATGCGGCTTACCTGAACAGCTCTCTTACCTGGACCCAGTATAAAAAGGCCCTCGCCCTGGCGGCGCAGGGCCGCTATACCCTCATCTATGTGGCGCCGGAGCGGCTGCTTACCGAGGATTTTCTCCAGTTCGCGCTGGAAGCGCCCATCGTCATGGTGGCGGTGGACGAGGCGCACTGCGTCTCCCAGTGGGGGCAGGATTTCCGGCCGGGGTATCTGAAGATCGCGGAATTCATCGACAGGCTGCCGAAGCGGCCTGTCGTCAGCGCGTTTACGGCAACCGCGACGAAGGAGGTCCGGGAGGACATCGTGGACCTTCTCCAGCTGCGCGACCCGGTGCTTTCCACCACGGGCTTTGACCGGCCCAATCTCTATTTTGCCGTACAGTCCCCGAAGGATAAGTATGCGGCG
>CALWGL010000281.1 GCA_944380025.1 uncultured Lachnospiraceae bacterium | reverse complement strand
ATGGCGGACAGAAGGGAGCGCCTTCAGTTTACCAGACCGGAAACCGTGGCAGACTATTACATGGAGCGCATGCGGTACCTGCAGACGGAAGAGGTGATCCTGGCGATGACCGACAACAAGAACCGGCTGATCTGCGACCGGGTGCTTTCCAGGGGAACGGTGAACTGTTCCCTGACATCGCCCAGGGAGATCTTTCTCGTAGCGCTGGAATACCATGCGGTACATATCCTGCTGATCCACAATCACCCCAGCGGCGACGCGGCGCCCAGCAGACAGGATATTGAAATTACGGAGCATCTTGCCAGGCTGTGCGACATGATGCAGCTTCCCCTTCTGGACCATATCATCGTGGGGAACGGCTGCTATGTGAGCTTTAAGGAATCCGGCCTGCTCAAATAAGGAAGGAGAAATCGTTTTGTCTACGAATGCTTTTGGAATTGATCTGGGTACGAGCAATATCAAGATTTACAGCGCGGCGGACGATCACATCATGATCGAAAAGAACATGATCGCGATCCAGAATAAGAAAAATATATTCGCCTATGGAGATTCCGCTTATGAGATGTATGAAAAAGCGCCGGGAAACATTCAGATTTCCTATCCGCTGATGAACGGCGTGATCGCCGACATCCGGAATATGGAAACGCTGGTGCGCTTCTTCATCACGGATATCTCAAAGGGAAACGTGAAGCCTGCGGATTATTACATCGCGGTTCCGACGGATATCACAGAGGTGGAGAAAAGGGCGTTTTACGACCTGATCAGAGACGCGGGCGTAAAGGCGAAAAAGATCATGGTGGTGGAGAAGGCGGTGGCGGACGGCCTCGGCCTTGATATCGACGTGAAAAATTCCCAGGGCGTTCTGGTGGTGAACGTGGGGCACGATACCACGGAGGTTTCGATCCTTTCTCTGGGAGGCATCGTCCTCAGCCGTCTGATCAAGACGGGCGGCCTGAAATTCGATGAAGCCATCCGCGGCGCGGTCCGCAAGGAGTACGGTCTCCTGATCGGCGGAAAGACGGCGGAGAGCATTAAAAAGTCTCTCGCGGCCATGGAAGAAGCGGGGACGGGAGCGCAGGTATATGGCCGGGATATCGTGACCGGACTTCCGGTGGAAAGGGAGATCCCTTCTGACCTGGTGGTTTCCTGCCTGGAGGAGCATTTTAACGCGATCATCGACTGTGTGAAGCTGATCCTGGAGCGTACCCCTCCGGAGCTGGGCGCGGACATTTACCGGCACGGCATCTATCTGACAGGCGGGGCCTCCCAGGTCAGCCATCTCGCCGACAGGCTGAAGAACAGCACGGGCCTGAAGGTGAACGTTGCGGAACGTCCCGTGGAAAGTGTGGTTCTGGGACTTGCCAGGATCCTGGAGGATGATAATTACAAATCGGTTGCCTATGCGATCGAAGGGATGGGTAAATGAGTCCTGTAATCAAAAAAAAGAAAAACAAGTTCACGCTTCCCGGGAAATATGTCCTTCTGATCCTTTCCGGACTCTGTGTGCTTCTGATGATCATCACCTTCCGCACGAACCTGTTTGAAGGGCCGCTGCGGACAGCGGCAGGATATATCGTGGTTCCCTTTCAGGAGGGGATCGCGTCCATCGGCGGCTATCTGTATGACCGGGCGGAGGAAATGGGGAGGCTTCAGGATGCTCTGGAGGAAAACGAGCGGCTCCAGGAGGAGATCGCGGCCCTTACCATGGAGAATGCGCAGCTGCAGCAGGAACGTTACGAACTGGAAAATCTGAGGGATCTTTATGAGATCGACGGGGAAACCGCCGATTATGAGAAAACGGGGGCGCGGGTGATCGCCAGCGACGCCACCAACTGGTTTTATTCCTTTACCATCGACAAGGGAGAACAGGACGGCATTGCCGTGGACATGAACGTGATCGCCGGAGGCGGCCTCGTGGGCCGCGTTGTGAGCGTGGGGCCGAACTACGCGAGGGTGCTTTCCATCATTGCGGATAATTCCAATGTATATGGGACCGTGCTCACCAATTCCTCCAATCTTCTGGTATCCGGTGATCTGCAGTCCGTGATGACGGAAGGCGTGATCCGCTTCGAACAGCTTTCGGACCGGGACGACCAGGTCCGCCAGGGGGATAAGGTAGTCACTTCTGCCATCAGCAGCAAGTACCTCCCGGATATCCCGATCGGCTTCATCGATTCCATCGAAACCGCCGCCAACAATATGACCAAATTCGGCACGATTACGCCGGCAGTGGATTTCCGGCATCTGCAGGAGGTTCTTGTGATCCTGGAAACCAAACAGCAGATCCCGGAAGAAGAGTAGAAAGGCGGTGCGGCGTGAGTCTGAGAAAATACCTGGTTCTGACGTTCCTGCTCCTTTTCTGCTATCTGCTGCAGGCGTCGGTGCTGCCGGCCGCCGCATTCGGCGGGATCATGCCGAATCTGCTGATCATTTTTGTGGCGTCCTGCGGGTTTATGAACGGGGAGCTCTGCGGCCTGATCACGGGCTTCTTCTGCGGCCTGCTGGTGGACGTGTTCGGCGGGGATGTGATCGGCTTCTATGCGCTGATTTATATGATAACAGGATATATCAACGGCATGTTCCAGAGGGTTTTCTACCCGGAGGACATTAAACTGCCGTTGATATTGATTTTGGGAAGCGATGCGGGATACGGACTGCTGTGCTACCTGCTGCTGTTTCTTCTGAGAAGCAGGCTGGATATCGGGTTTTATCTTCTGCGCGTCGTGGTGCCCGAAGCGGTTTATACGATCGTGGTCGCCATTGCGGTGTACCCGCTTCTGCTTCTGATACATAAGAAACTTGAGACGGTACAGAAAGGAAGTAAGGAGTAGGAATTTGTTCGAAAGAATACGTGACGGCATTGTAAATTTCATAACCTCCCGTACCTCCGTCCTCACGATCCTTTTCCTCGTGATGGCGGGCGTGCTGATCCAGAGGATCTTTGAACTCCAGATCGTGAACGGAGAGACCTATCAGAATGAATTTTCCCTTCAGATCCGGAAGGAACGGTCCATTCCCAGCGCCCGCGGAAACATTTATGACCGGAACGGAAAGCTCCTTGCCTACAACGATCTGGCTTATTCCGTGACCATCGAGGACGTGTATGAAAACACCAACAAGAACGCGAATATGAACGCGACTCTTCTGGAGGTTTTCCGGATCCTGGAGGAAAACGGGGACGAAGTGGTGAGCGATTTCAACGTTTACCTGGACGAGGACGGGGATTATGCCTTCAGCGTCAGCGGGACAAGCCTGCTGCGTTTCCTGGCGGACGTGTACGGCTACGCTTCCATCGATTCGATGGAGCCGTGGGAGCGGAATTCCACACCGCAGGATCTGATCGATTTTCTGTGCGAAAGCTATGGGATCGGAGAACGTACGGATCCCGACGACAGAAGCACCTTCGTGCCCGGACAGGGCTATACGAAGGAGGAGGTTTTAAAGCTGGTGACGGTCCGTTATGCCATGCGGGCCAACAGCTATCAGAAATACATACCGACCACCATCGCCACGGATGTGAGCGAGAGGACTGTGGCCGCCATAGAAGAGAACAAGGAAGCGCTGACCGGCATAGACATTGCGGAGGATACGATCCGCAGATATGTCAACGGCACCTATTTTTCTCATATCATCGGCTATACGGGAAAGATTTCCGCAGAGGAAATGGAAAACCTGAATGAGCAGACCGACGACGGCTCCGGCGAGGACCGGTATGAGATGAACGACACGGTGGGAAAATCCGGTATCGAAAGCGTGATGGAAACGTATCTGCAGGGCGAGAAGGGGAGCGAGATCATCTATGTGGACAATCTGCAGCGGGAGATCTATTCGGAGGGCCGGGTGGAATCCGTTGCGGGAGGGAACGTCTATCTGACGCTGGACGCCGACCTGCAGGAGGCAGTATATAATATTCTGGAGGAGAGCATCGCCGGCATCCTGCTGGACAAGATCCGGAATGTGAAGGAGTTCCATTCCACCGGGCGGGCGTCTGATATCATCATTCCCAT
>CALWGL010000280.1 GCA_944380025.1 uncultured Lachnospiraceae bacterium | reverse complement strand
ATCAAAGCTTCCCTGCGGGACGCCGGAAAGGAGGGCCTTCTCCAGGGCGGCCCGGTTTTCCGGATCAGTCATGGGGACGGGAACGGCAGGCCTGTCCGGTATGCAGGCGGAAAGGGGAGCGAAGAAGCGGGATTCCTGTACCCGCTGAAAACCGAAGCGTGGATAGAAATCCAGAACCGTGTCGTTGGCGAACAGATAGATGGATTCCACCCGGTCCGCCCAGTCTTTTTCCACCGCTTCCATCAGAAGGCGGCAGAGCCCCTGGCCGCGAAAGGCGGGATCGGTCATCACGGTGCCAAGCTGGATATAATGGCGCGTTACGCCGTTTTCCGAAAAGGCCATGGGATTGACGGAAACGTTTGCGACCACCTGCCCTTCCCGGACGGCGGCATAGGGGATATAGTTGTCTTTCCAGTATCCGTTCTGATACCAGTTTTCAAAATTCAGTTCAAAGGTCTTTTCCGCCAGGCGGTTAAAGCTGTTTCGCAGCCCGGCATCATCCCGGATATTTTTTACGATCGTGATATCTGTGCGCATGGATTCAGATGTTTCCTTTCTGTCTGGTTATTCCGTCAGGAACAGATAGGAAGCCTCTCCCCAAAAGGAGCGTTCCTCCTGCTTTTCTTCCTCCCAGACAGCAACCAGCTCATACACCCGGCTCTTTTTCAGCTCGATGGGAAGCGCTTCGGAATATTGGGTTTCGGAAAGCGGTTCCGCGTCTGTGCTTCCCAGGTCCTGAATGTCCCATTCCCGCAGCAGGACCCGGTCCGGCAGTATGACGCAGGAGAGCAGATAGGGAACGCTGTCCATCCGGTTGTAGTCCGGCACATCAAGCGTCGCGGCCTGCTCCGGATCCAGATCCAGCGGAGTGGAGCCGCAGGCTATGGATGAGGTGATCCCGTCCTTATCCGCCCAGGACCATTCTGAGGTTCCGGAGCGGAGCGTGAAGGTCGCGTAGGTGCTGGACAGGGGATCGGTGAGGCTGATTTCCGGAGGCGCGGTGAGAAGCACGTCCGCGTGCGCGGTAGCTGCCGCTGCGGAAGGGGCGGGAGCGGATGTGCTTTCGGCTTCGGATGGCGCTTCGGCTTCTGTCGTGCTTCCGGTATCCGTTTCAGCTTCTATTTCAGTTCCGGCTGCGGAGCCGGGAATGCTTCCGCTTTCCGTTTCCGCGGATTCCGCCGGCTGGGCGGCAGTTCTGCCGGCGCAGGCGGCGGTCAGGGACAGCAGCAGAATGGCAATAAAGACGGTGCAGCTTTTCTTCATCAGAAAGTCCTCCTTCCGTTTTCCCACCACCATGCGGACCGGCATGGCGGCAAATTGGCAAATCGTAAGATTCCATTCCATCATAGCATATTCCGGGACGTCTGCCTATGCGTGCGGCGGCGGATAATCTTTAATATTTTATGAAGCAGTCGCCGGAAAAAACAAAATGACAAGAAAAATTGTCATTTCATATTGACAACTTTCTTTGTCAATGATAGGATGAGGATGACAAGAAAAGTTGTCATCTGATATCAGAAGGGCTGCATCATTTCATTATAGATGTAATGAGGAGCATTATATGAAGGCTATGAGAAGCATCATGCCGTCTGCAGCGGTGGAAAGGAGAGAAAAATCGGCGCCGTGCCGATTTTCAGGAGCTGAAATGCCATTGTATAACCGATTGAAGGAACACAGAAATAAGCTGGGAGTGAATCAGGAAGAGATGGGGCGGCTGGTCGGGGTGTCCAGGCAGACGATCAGCCTGATCGAACGGGGAGATTATTCCCCCTCTGTCACGCTCGCGCTGAAGCTGGCCGCGGCCTGCGGCGTGACCGTGGAGGATATCTTTCGTTATGAAGAGGATGGCATGAATTAAGATCGTGCCGAAGAACGGTGGAATGCCATTCTTTTCTGATAGCAGATGCCGCCGGCGGCGGCAGGATAATGGGATGGAGGAAAGAGGTAAAGATGAATGTGAAAACAGATTCGGGAAGGAAGAAAACACAGAAATCCAGAGCAGGAAGGACGGCTCTGCGGCTGCTTGTAAGCCTTGCCGCGGGCGGCGCAGCCGGTTTCGGAATATCCTGGGCCGTATACGCGGCCCGCGTAGGGGTGCGGGAGACGACGGAACATTTAAATCTGGCGTTTCTGGAGAACGCATGGATTTTTCAGACGGCATTTTTCCTGGCGCTGACGGCGGTTTCTCTGATTTTTCTCCGGAAGGCGGTGGCTTCCCTGCGAAACGGCACGGACGAGGAGCTTGACCGGGCGGGAGAGTATCAGAATACGGCGATGGCGGCGAACATCGCGGACATAATCCTGCAGTTTCTTCTGTTCGGGCTGGCGGCGGACGGAAGCAATCCGGGACTGCTGCTTTCCGTGGGGCTGTTCCTGGGCTTCTGCGTCGTGATCCTGTTTCTGGAGGCCGCGCTGGTGAACCAGATCCAGAAGGCGGATCCCATGAAAAAGGGGGACATCGGCAGCCTGTGTTTTCACCGGGACTGGCTGGAAAGCTGCGACGAGGCGGAACGGCTCGGCATTTACAAGGCCTCTTATAAAAGCTTTCAGGTGATGAATTCCCTCTGCCCGGTGATGGAGGCGGCCGCCCTGCTTGGAAAAATCATGTTTGACACCGGAAACTTCCCGATTATTCTGGTCACTGTCCTCTGGGCGGTTCAGACAGGCGTTTACTGCTTTTACAGCGCGCAGTATGACAGACGCGGGGCCGGCGAGTGAAGGATTTTGATGCGCTTCCCCGTGAAATATGGTAGAATGAAAACAAAGAAATATCCGCGAAGGAAGGCATCAGGAAGGAATGCGGCCATTTGACCGCAGGAAAAGGGGAAGCATGAATATTCGGATCAGAGAAGAAGAGGAACGGGATTACAGACGCTCGGAGGAGATCATCCGGGAGGCATTTTCCTATCCGGGGAGAGTGGAACGGGGCGGCATCGGCTGCCCCAGCGAGCACTGGATGGTGCATGAACTGAGAAAACGGGACGGAGCGGGGATCCGCCTGGTGGCGGAAGCGGACGGCGTGAGCGCGGGTTATGTGATCTGCAGCCTGGCGCAGATCCTGGTGGGAGATACGGACGCGCTGCCTGTGGTGAACATCGGCCCCATCGGCGTTCTGCCCGCATATCAGAGAAAGGGGATCGGGAAGGCGCTTTTCCATGCCGTGCTGGAGCGGGCAGCGGCGGCGGGCTGCGGGGCGGTCATGTTTTTTGGGCGGCCGGAATACTGCCCCCGGATCGGTTTTGTGGAGGCGGGAAATTACGGCGTCTCCGACCGGTTCGGAGAGATCTCTCCCGCGTTTCTGTGCATGGAGCTGAAGGAAGGGTATCTTACCGCGGCCAGGGGAGGCAGATTCTTTGATTCCGATGTCTATGATGAGAAGCGTCACCGGGAGAAGATCCGGGAATTCGACAGACAGTTTATGACGGCGCGGGAGAACGGCGCGCAGGAGAAAAAAACAGGGGAATAGAAGAAGTTTTTTCTTTGACAGGAAAGAAGGCGGGTTTATGGCATATGAACTGGTAAAAATATTCACGGCGCAGGACAATCTGCAGGCGGAGATGATTCTGGAAGCGCTTAAGGAAAATGATATCCCCGCGATGAAGAAGGATCTGGGCAACGCGGAGGTGCTGAATCTGTACGGCGCCAATTCCGGATGCGGGGAAGAGATTTATGTGGGCAATGAGAATGCGCAAAAGGCGCAGGAGGTGCTCGCGGGAATGGGTCTGGACGGACTCTGATGATATGAAAAAGAAAAATCGGATCCCGGGCGAACTGCCGGGGGATAAGAGAGAAACGCTGGAAATGAAAAAAACGGTATGGCTGCGGTCATGTCGTTTTTTTTCCGCGGCGGAAAACTTTTTTCTCCTCTGAAACATCTATAAGATGAAAGCGGAAAAGCTTACCCGCAAAGGGATCCGGAGGCCTCCGGATCAGAAAGGCATGGTACAAAATGAAACAGGATATCTACGACCTGACCGTGGAGCATATTCTGGATAATCAGGATAAAGCCTACCGGC
>CALWGL010000279.1 GCA_944380025.1 uncultured Lachnospiraceae bacterium | reverse complement strand
CGTTCAGGACAGCCGAACCGCCGACTGTATTTATTGTAACATTTTTTTGCATGATTTGAACCCCCAAATCATACAAAGCTTCTATTTTTTTCTCCAGCCGTTCTTCCAGGATCTGTCCGGCCTGTTCTTCCTGATAAACCGCCTCAACGGTTACATATTCCCGGTTCACCTCAAAGCCCCAGGAGACGGGCAGAAAGATCTGCCCCAGAACCTTCAGCTGATTTTCCTGCGTCAGCGTATCATATTTCAGAAAACGGCAGGGACCCGGACGGAATACCAGCCTTTTTCCCCCGAAGCTCAGATAGAAATTCCGTTTCTGCCTGCCCGTGTAATTTTTATATTCATAATTCAGGGGAAGTCTTTCCTCAAAGGACGTTTCATAGGCGACCACCACGTCCGCATCCGCATGGCAGTACTGATATTCCTTTACGCTGCCGTCGTCCGCCAGGACAGGAACCGCGCCGGACACCAGAAGATCTCCCTTTTTTACTTCGTCTCCCGCCGTCACCTGCGGAACCCCCTGTCTGGTCAGAATGGAAACCACCGTGCCGTCCTGCGTCGCAAGAAGATCGCTTCCCGGATATCCTTCCAGCGCCTTTTTCGTTTCCTCCTCCGTCATCATCAGATCGTTCTCCCGGATGTTCACGGACAGGCGCGTCCCCTCGATGGTGATGGAAGCCCATGTCACCTCGTCAAAGGTTTCCCGGAGCGTTTCCTCCAGCCGCTCCAGGTCCACGGCGCTTCCCGCCGTCCCGTATACCACGCCGTTTTCCGACAGGAAGTCCAGGAGCATATCGTCCGTGACCGCCCGGTTGCCCTCCAGGTCGATGGCCCAGATAAAACGGGACATGATGAGAAGAAAGGCCAGGCAGGCCGGAAATCCCATCACGAACACCTTTCTTTTTCTCATCCGCCGGATCAGGAAAGGCAGGCCGCGGCGTTTCAGAACGGAAACCCTCGTTCCCGTTTTCCTGACGACCGGACGCAGCCGGAAAAAGCCGGGCAGACTGATGTACATCACATAATCCTCTTCCCGGCGCGCAATGTCCCACAGACGGATGCCGCGGCTGCCGCACAGGTTCATGAAGCGCTCCGGAGAATATCCCCATACTCTGATCTGCAGGAAACCCTGCAGATACCGGAAAAACTTTTCCACACCCCGTCTCTCCTTTACCCGTCACAGACAGCTGACGCATCTGATCTCTCCCACGATCTTCATGTCTTCGCTGGTGTAATAGTCGATCACCAGCCCGCAGCCGCAGATGGAGATCTGTCCGGTCTTCGCCTGCAGGATGATGGACCTGGGCGTATATTCAAGGATCCCCTTATAATTCTCGATCCAGAGCTCATGATTTCCCGTCATGGTGAGGATGGACTCGCCAAGGACCATATCCCTGGGAAGCTTCAGAGCGTCCGCAAGCTGTTCCTTTTTTCTGCCTATTCTGCTCATGCTCCAGTATATGTCGCAAAGAGCTGTCCCATGCCGGTTTTCGTCAGGACGGAGCCCTTTTATCTCAGTCTTTTGCTGAAATACAGGTTCAGTTCGTCGTCATTATATACCTGCGCGCCTTCCTCTGCCGGAGCGTTGTGATACCAGACGCCGGAGCCGTCCGGAATATAGACGCGCCTGCAGTACATCCGCTGGGCGCTTCCATAGCCGCCGTGCAGTCCCACCGCCAGGTAGACCGTATCCGCGAACGTCCCGGCGATTTTTTCCGCGCAGTCCATGAGCGCCGTACCAATCCCCCGGCGGCGGTACTTTGCCAGCACGCCGAAATCCACGATCTCACACCAGCCCCTTCCGCCGAAAGGTCCCCATGGCGCGTCGGGATACACATTGATGTAGCCCGCCGTGCTCCCCTCATATTCCGCCACCATGCTGATCGATCTGTGTGCCGCATGGTCTGCGATCCTCTTATCGTATTTGTCTCTCGTCTGATGGATCCAGCCCTGAGCCACCTCCTCCGCACAGATCACCTCCGGGTCCGGCTCTCTGATGGCGCGGATCCGGATCTTTCCCCCTTCATAATAGACCGCTCCCTCCCGCCAGAGATCCGGGCTTTCCAGGGATTCTTCTGCCGCCCTCTCTCCTTCCTGCGGCGCACCGTTCTCGTCAATATCTCCGCCAATATCCGTATCCGGCAATATTTTTTCCATATTTACCTCCATGCCGAAGCGTTTTACGCTGAGGCACGCGCGCCGAACCTCCAGTTCGGCGTCTGCGCAAGAATACAAATCCCGTGACGGAATTTGTATTCTCGGGATTTGCGACGCTTCGGCGCAAATCCTGATTGAAAAATGCGCTATCGAGCGCATTTTTCAATCTTACCTCCATGCCGCCGAAATTACTTTTAATGAAGCAAACGGATAACCCGCTTCACGGATTATCCGTCCACCATAAACCTTAATCCATCGTCCTCCGTTATTCCGGCCTATTTATGATACGGCTCCCCGCTCGTGATGCGGCATGCCCGGTAGATCTGTTCCAGAAGGATCACCCGCATGAGCTGATGGGGAAATGTCATATCGGAAAAGCTGAGCTTCAGATCCGCGCCGTTCAAAAGCTCCTGATCCAGGCCAAGCGAGCCGCCGATCAGAAACTGGATGTGACTGACTCCCGAAACGCCGAGCTGTTCCAGCCGGGCGGCAAAACGGACAGAATCCATCTTCTGTCCGTCAATGGCAAGCGCCACGATAAAAGCATCCTTTGCCAGGACTTTCTGCAGCCGTTCGCCCTCCTTTTTCAGGATCTGGAGCCGCTGGGCCTTGCTGGGCTCATCCGGCGTCTTTTCATCCGCCGCTTCCAGAATTTCCAGCCTGCCATACCGGGACAGCCGCTTTGCGTACTCCGCGACTGCCTCCCGGTAAAAGCTCTCCTTGATTTTTCCAACGCATAAAATGGAAAACTTCATATTTCCTCCGGCGCATTCCTTTCCATGCTGCGGTCATTCCTCTGAATCCACATAGTCAAAGCAGGTTCTGTCACAGGCTACGGTCTTGATGTAGGACGCCGCCTTCACATGCTCCGGATGGACCTGATAGGCTGCCAGGTCGTCCAGTGTCTCAAAGCGGGAGACCAGGGCGATATCCCGGTTGCTGGACGCCAGCTCATTGGTATACACCTGAAGGCTGAACACGCCCTTTGCCTCGTCCGCCACGTGCAAAAGCATCCGGCGGATCTTCCGGCCGGCCTCCTGACGTTCCTCCTCCGTAAGCTCCGGGTTAAAATTCCACATTACGATATGATTGACCATGCTGTCCTCCTGTGTTGTCAAATGATCCTGCCATTGCCCGGGCCGCCTTTCCCGCGCGGCGCGGGGCAGCGGCCCGCAGGATATGGTATGTGCAGACAGCGGCAATGCCCCTGTCTGCGGCTGCTTTGTCACAATGGCACCGCCTGCGGCTGCGTTACCTGGACAGATATTCGTCGATCCCCTTCGCGCCCGCTTTTCCGGCTCCCATTGCCAGGATGACGGTGGCGGCTCCGGTCACGGCGTCTCCGCCCGCGTATACGCCTTCCTTGGAGGTCTTTCCGAACTCCTCGTCGGCGACGATGCATTTATGCCGGTTGGTTTCCAGCCCATCCGTGGTGGAAGAGATCAGCGGATTGGGAGAGGTTCCCAGGGACATGATCACCGTATCGCAGTCGATCACGAACTCAGAGCCGGGGATCTCCACCGGGCGTCTTCTTCCGGAGGCGTCGGGCTCACCCAGCTGCATGCGGATGCATTTCATGCCGCAGACCCAGTTGTTCTCATCCTCAAGGATCTCCACGGGATTGGTCAGAAGGTCAAAAATGATGCCCTCCTCCTTCGCGTGGTGCACTTCCTCCACACGGGCAGGAAGTTCTTCCTCGCTTCTTCTGTATACGATATGTACTTCAGCGCCGAGACGCAGGGCAGTCCTCGCGGCGTCCATCGCCACGTTTCCGCCGCCTACCACGGCAACCTTCTTTCCGCGCATGATGGGCGTATCGGAATCCTCGCGGAAGGCCTTCATCAGATTGCTTCTGGTCAGATATTC
>CALWGL010000278.1 GCA_944380025.1 uncultured Lachnospiraceae bacterium | reverse complement strand
CTTCCGATCCCTCCGCGACCTGGAGAGTGGTTACCATCCATCAGGATATCTACGGTTCCGGCCTGGATCACTCCGACACGGACGGCATGATTTTAAGGACCCAGCTCACTCCGGTATTTGACAGCTATGATATCGATGTGGTCCTGCAGGGACATGACCATACCTACAGCAGAACGAAGATGCTTTACGGCGACGGCCAGGTGCATTCCGGCTATGAGTTCCGCCTGAATGAGGAGGGAACCGATTATGACTGGGATCACGCCTATAACGTGGCGAGCGGCGAGAGCATCCCGCTGGCGCCCGAAGAGGACGATGCGGCAGGAGCGGCGGCTCTGGCAGCCTTCCAGGCGGACAACAACTGCTATACCATTGAGAACACCACGGGCAACACCGTTGTGGATCCTCAGGGCATCCTGTATATGACCGCAAACTCCGCTTCCGGTTCCAAGTATTACGAGCTGATCGGCACGCAGCAGGACTATGTCGCAAACCGCAGCCAGAACTGGCTTCCCAGCTATTCTGTCATCACCATGACGGACGATACGTTCTCGATCGACACCTATCAGATCCTGAACGACGGCACGACTGAGAAGATCGACGACACCTTCACGATCATCAAGACGAAATAACCGTGGAGAGATTTCATTTGGGCGGGCGGCTGTCCGGCAGGACGGCCGCCCGCCTGATTCTGCTTGCGGCGGCAGGGATAGGACTGCTGCTGTTTACGATTTGGCTGAACCGGGTGGAGATCGTGCCGCTCGTATCCCGGGAGGGCCAGACCTTTGAAAAAGCTGTGGTGACGCAGATCCTTCAGGACAATAGGACGGAGACGGGAACCCGTGTGGGAGAGCAGGTGGTGGAGGTGAAGATCCTCACCGGTGAAAAGAAAGGCGAACTGCTGGAGGTGACCAGCAGCGCAGGCTTTCTGTTCGGCGCTCCCTGTACGCCGGGCATGCGGGTGGTCGTCATGCAGAGCGTGGCGGGAGATACCACCATTGCCAGCGTCTATTCGCAGGACAGAGAGTGGGTGATCTACCTGTTCGGTATTCTCTATCTTGTGGTGCTGGTCCTTGTGGGGGGAAAGCAGGGCGTGAAGGGAGGCATCGGCCTCGTATTCACCTTTTTTTCCATCCTTCTGTGGTATCTTCCCATGGTTTACCGGGGCTTTTCCCCGTTCTGGTCGGCGGTGTTCATCTGCATCATCACGACGCTTGTGACCATGCTCCTGATCGGTGGCTTTACGAAAAAAACGCTCGTCGCCACCATCGGAACCGTGGGAGGCGTGCTGACGGCGGGAATATCCGCCACGCTGTTCAGCCTGGCGTCCGGAATTACGGGCTATAACGTCTCGGATATCGAGACGCTGATGACGCTCTGGACCGTGCAGGGCATCCAGGTAGGAAGCCTGCTTTTCGCCGGCCTTCTGATCTCCAGCCTCGGCGCGGTGATGGATGTGGCCATGTCCATCGGAAGCTCCATGAGCGAGATCCTTGCCCAGAACCCTTCCCTGAACCGGAAGGAGCTCTGGAAGGCGGGCATCCGGGTGGGCCGGGACATGATGGGAACGGACAGCAATACGCTGATCCTCGCCTTCGCCGGCGGCAGCCTGAGCATGCTCCTTCTGGACTATGCCTACGACCTGCCGTATCTTCAGATCATCAACTCCAACAACATCGGCATCGCCATCATGCAGGGCCTGTCCGGCAGCTTCGGCGTGGTGCTCTCCGTGCCGATCACCGTGGCGGCGGGAGCGGTTCTGTATACCATGAAAAACAGACGCGGCGGGACGCCGGTTGAGGAGGGGCGTATGGAGGAAGCACATATGGAGAAAGCACATATAGAGGAAGCGGCGGGGGAAATGCCCGGGAATCTGTAGCAGCGTTGTCCGCTTTGGCGAGAGCCGGGTTACTGTTCAGACAGGTCTGCGCATTTACTGCGCAGACCGTACAAAAACGTACAGGCAGGAAGCATCCGGCCCATCGCGAAGCGATTGGAATGGCCGGATGCCGTTACTGTTCTGCCGAAGGCTGAACAGTAACAGAGCCGGAGCGGATGGCGCTGTTTTTCTGCACGACGCTTGCCATCGTTCTTTCTTTATGATAAGTTTAACTACAAGAGGGAGGCGGCGGCAGGAACCTTCCTTACCGGTAAAAAGGAGCGTGAATACAAAATGGGCGTTTACCTGAACGGCAGAAGCGCATACGGTCTGTTCCGCAGGGACTGTGCATCCGCATATTTTGTGGATAAGACAGAGATCCTGGCGGAGCTTGTGCCCCTTGTGGAGCTGGATGAAAAGGATATGGAAGAAGCCGGCCCAAAGCAGGGAAAGGGGCAGAAGTATGTTGCCATCACAAGACCCCGCCGTTTTGGGAAAACGGTTATGGCGAATATGATCGTTTCCTATTTTGGAAAGGGCGTGGACAGCAGCAGGCTTTTCGGCAATCTGAAAGCAGCGTCGTATGACTGGTTTGAGAAACATCTGAACCGGCATAATGTGATTCATATTTCATTTAATAAGCTGCCGAGAAACTGCACTTCCTATAAACAGTATATTGAGAGATATGAGGAAGGGCTGCTTGCGGATCTTGGAAAGGCCTATCCGGATCTCGGAATTAAGAGCGGCGATGCAGTATGGGACGCGCTGGCGCAAATTTACGAATACTGCAACGGGGAAAAATTCATTTTTGTATTCGATGAATGGGATTATATCTATCATCAGGATTTTGTGACGGAGGAGGATAAGGAAAGCTTTACGGCTTTTCTCAGCAATCTGCTGAAGGACAACGCCTATGTGGAAATGGCCTATATGACGGGAATCCTGCCGATTGCAAAATATTCAAGCGGTTCGGAACTGAACATGTTCTGCGAGTATACCATGGTGACGGAGGAAAAATACAGCGCTTATTTTGGATTTACGGACAGAGAGGCTGATGAACTTTTTGACCGGTATCTGCAGCGGACGCTGAAGGACCGAAAAGTCACGCGGGAAGGGCTGGAAATCTGGTACGACGGATATCACACGAAGGCAGGGGAGCGGGTCTATAATCCGCGTTCCGTAGTCCTTGCGCTGGAAAACAATAATCTGGGTAATTACTGGACGAGTTCCGGTCCTTATGATGAGCTGTTTTACTATATCGGGGCGAATGTGGATCAGGTAAAGGATGACGTCGGCCTTCTGCTTTCCGGCATTCCCGTACCGGCTAAGGTTCAGGAATATGCCGCCACGTCAATGGAACTGAAAACGCGGGATGAGATATTTTCCGCAATGGTGGTTTATGGATTCCTGAATTATGAAAACGGCTGCGTTTCCATTCCAAACAAGGAGCTGATGGATAAATTTGCTGAAATGGTTCAGAAAGAGCCGTCTCTTGGAAATGTATACCGGCTGACCAGAGAATCCGGACGTATGCTGGCGGCAACGAAGGCCGGAGATACGGATACGATGGAGAAGATCCTGCAGTTTGTCCATGATACGGAAAGCCCTCTTATCGCGTATAATAATGAAGCGGAGCTTTCCGCAATCCTGAATCTGGTTTATCTGCAGGCGCGCGATCATTACCGTATCGAGCGGGAGGACAGGGCCGGTGTGGGATACGTGGATTTTATCTTTTATCCCTATGTGAAGAGCGACGATGCGATCATCATTGAACTGAAGGTGGATCATACGGCGGATGAGGCTGTCCGGCAGATCAGGGAACGTCGTTACGCGCTCCGCTTTGAAGGCCGGATTGGAGAAAGGCCGGAGTATACGGGGCGGATCCTTGCTGTCGGCATCGCATACCAGAAGGGTGATAAGAAAAAGCGGCACCAGTGTAAGGTGGAGGTGCTGCGTGAAAGGCTGTAAAGCGCTTTTCCGATATTTGACTTTTGCTCTTATGTTTAGTATAGTAGAACTATACCGCCTGCGCGGTCCGCGCAGGCGTTTTTGTACGATAAGCCCGGCATGCGGCCGCCATGTTCGCATGAGCGGCCATTTGCCGGGCAAGTACAGCGAGCGGCATTTATGCCGTGAGCTGTGTGTATCGTGAAATCGGACAGGGAAGGAACTTCCTCTATCCGATTG
>CALWGL010000277.1 GCA_944380025.1 uncultured Lachnospiraceae bacterium | reverse complement strand
CAGATCATGCTGAACGCGGTGATGAATGATGTGACGAAACGGTTTCACAGGCCGCTTTCGGACTGCGGGATGTGGGTGGATTTTGCTCATACGCAGAATGAAGAGGCGATCCTGGATTTCCAGAAGGAAGTTCTCGCCCATTTTCCGGGCGCGGAAAGCCATGTGGATCCCCTTTCTTTAAGCGTATCCTGCCACATCGGACCCGGCGCGCTGGCGGTGGCGGTTACGATGAGAAATGACTGATAGGGAGAACGGAATGAATCAGAACAGTTATGACGCCTCCAGCATTAGGGTGCTGGAGGGCCTTGAAGCGGTCCGGAAAAGGCCGGGCATGTATATCGGAAGCGTTTCCACGAAGGGACTGAACCATCTGGTCTATGAGATCGTGGACAATGCGGTGGACGAGCATCTGGCCGGCGTATGTGACCGGATCTGCGTGACTCTGGAGGCGGACGGCTCGGCCACCGTGGACGACAACGGAAGAGGGATCCCTGTGGGGATGCATGAAAAGGGCGTGAGCGCGGAGCGCCTGGTGTTCACCACGCTGCATGCGGGAGGAAAATTCGATCATTCCGCGTACAAGACCAGCGGCGGCCTGCACGGCGTCGGTTCCTCCGTGGTCAACGCCCTTTCCGCCAGAATGACCGTGCGCGTCCGCCACGGCGGAAAAATTTATGAAGACCGGTACGAGCGGGGCATTCCCACGGTGGAGCTCGCCGACGGGCTGCTTCCCGTGGTGGGAAAGGCGAAGAACACGGGGACCTGCATCAATTTTCTCCCGGACGATACGATCTTTGAGAAGACCCGTTTTAAGGAGGATGAGATCAAAAGCCGGCTGCATGAGACGGCTTATCTGAACCCTGCGCTCACCATTGTTTTTACGGATAAAAGGAAGGAAGAGCCGGAGGTGATCGAGTATCATGAGCCGGAGGGGATCGTGGGCTTCATCCGGGATCTGAACAAATCCCGGGAGGCGGTATGCGATGTGATCTCCTTTTCGGGAGAGAGCGACGGCATTTCCGTGGAGGGCGCCTTCCAGTATGTGAATGAATTTCACGAAAATGTGCTTGGCTTCTGCAACAATATCTACAACGCGGAGGGCGGCACCCATCTGACCGGCTTCAAGACCACTTTTACCAACATCATCAACACCTATGCCAGACAGCTGAATATCCTGAAGGAAAAGGATCAGAATTTTACCGGGCCGGACGTAAGGAACGGCATGACCGCAGTGATCTCCATCAAGCATCCCGATCCCCGCTTTGAGGGACAGACCAAGACCAAGCTGGACAATCAGGACGCGGCGAAGGTGGTGGGGAAGGTGACCGGCGAGGAGCTGGTCCGTTATTTTGACCGGAACCTGGAGACCTTAAAGAGCATCATCGGCTGCGCGGAGAAGGCGGCGAAGATCAGAAAGACGGAGGAGCGGGCGAAGACCAACCTGCTCACCAAACAGAAATTTTCCTTTGATTCCAACGGAAAGCTGGCGAACTGCGAATCCAGGGACGCCTCCCGCTGCGAGATCTTCATCGTGGAGGGAGATTCCGCCGGAGGCAGCGCCAAAATGGCGAGGGACCGTTCCTATCAGGCGATCCTGCCCATCCGGGGAAAGATCCTGAACGTGGAAAAGGCAAGCATCGACAAGGTGCTTGCGAACGCGGAGATCAAGGCCATGATCAACGCCTTCGGCTGCGGCTTTTCCGAGGGCTACGGGAACGATTTTGACATCTCAAAGCTGCGCTACGACAAGATCATCATCATGACGGATGCGGATGTGGACGGCTCCCATATTTCCACCCTGCTTCTGACCCTGTTTTACCGCTTCATGCCGGAGCTGATCTTCGAGGGCCATGTATACCTGGCCATGCCGCCGCTTTATAAGGCCATGCCCTCCAAAGGGAAGGAAGAGTATCTGTACGACGACAAGGCCCTGGAGCGCTATCGGAAAAAGCATAAGGGCCCCTTTACCCTGCAACGGTATAAGGGACTGGGAGAAATGGACGCCTCCCAGCTCTGGGAGACCACGCTGAATCCGGAGACCCGGCTGTTAAAACAGGTGGAGATCGAGGACGCAAGAATGGCTTCGGAGGTGACGGAGCTTCTGATGGGAACGGATGTGCCGCCCAGACGGACCTTTATCTATGAATATGCGCCGGATGCGCAGCTTGATATTTAACGGAGATGGAAGATTTGGACGAGAAGATCATAAAAACAGAATATTCCGAGGTCATGCAGAAGTCCTTTATCGATTACGCCATGAGCGTTATCGTGGCAAGGGCGCTGCCTGATGTGCGCGACGGGCTCAAGCCCGTACAGCGCCGGACCCTTTACGACATGTATGAGCTTGGCATCCGTTATGACAGGCCCTACCGGAAATGCGCCCGTATCGTGGGAGATACCATGGGCAAATACCATCCCCACGGGGACAGCTCCATCTATGACGCCCTGGTGGTGATGGCTCAGGATTTCAAAAAGGGACTTCCGCTGGTGGACGGACACGGGAATTTCGGGAATATCGAGGGCGACGGGGCCGCAGCCATGCGTTATACGGAGGCCAGGCTGGAACAGGTGACCCAGGAGACCTTTCTCGCGGACCTGGATAAGGACGTGGTGGATTTCGGACCGAATTTTGACGAAACGGAAAAGGAACCCCTTGTCCTCCCGGTAAAGATCCCGAATCTTCTGGTCAACGGCTCCGAGGGCATCGCGGTGGGCATGGCCACCAGCATCCCCTCCCATAACCTGGGAGAGGTGATCGAGGCGGAGAAGGCCTTCCTGAAAAACGGGGCTGTCTCCACGGCGGAGCTTCTGGAGATCCTTCATGGACCGGATTTTCCCACCGGGGGCATCGTCACCAACAAGGACGAGCTGCTTTCCATTTACGAAACGGGAAGCGGAAAGATCCGCATCCGGGGAAAGGTGGAGGTGGAGAAGGGGAAGGGCGGAAAGACGAACGTGGTCATCACCGAGATCCCCTATCCCATGATCGGCGCCAACATCGGCAAGTTCCTGTCGGATGTGGCGGCCCTTGCGGAAACGAAGAAGACCGCGGATATCAGCGATATCTCCAACCAGTCCTCAAAAGAAGGGATCCGCATCGTGATCGAGCTGAAAAAGGATGCGGACGTTGATAATTTCATCAACATGCTCTATAAGAAAACCCGGCTGGAGGACACCTTCGGCGTGAACATGCTCGCCATCGCGGACGGACGTCCCGAGACCCTGGGGCTTAAGGGAATCCTGAAGGCCCATGCGGACTTTTTGTATCAGGTCACCACAAGAAAATATGAAAATCTGCTTGCCCGGGAGAAAAGCCGCAGGGAGATCCAGGAGGGCCTGATTCGGGCCTGCAACGTGATCGATCTGATCATCGAGATCCTGCGGGGGTCTCGGGACCGGGCCATGGCGAAGGCCTGTCTGGTGGAAGGAAAGACAGACGGCATCCGCTTCCGGTCGAAGGAATCGAAGGTGATGGCCGCACAGCTTTCCTTTACGGAAAACCAGGCCAACGCCATTCTGGAGATGCGTCTGTACAAGCTGATTGGGCTGGAGCTGGAAGCGCTGATAAAGGAGCATGAGGAGACCCTTTCGAACATCTACCGCTATGAGGATATCCTGGAGCGCAGGGAGTCCATGACTCAGGTCATCATAAACGAACTGGACGAGATCAGAAAGAAGTTCGCCCGTCCCCGCAGGACGGTGATCGACAACTGTGCGGAGGCGGTGTTTGAGGAGAAGAAGCAGGAAGAGACGGACGTCATGTTCCTGATGGACCGCTTCGGTTATGCGAAGACCATTGACATGACCGCCTATGAGCGCAATAAGGAGGCGGCAGAGGCGGAAAACCGCTTCGTGTTCCGGTGCAGAAACACGGGCAGGATCTGTCTGTTCACCAACACCGGACAGCTGTATACCATAAAGGTTTCCGATCTGCCCTATGGAAAATTCCGGGACAAGGGGACTCCTGTGGACAATGTGAGCAGCTATGACTCCGCGAAGGAGGAGATCCTTGCCGCCTGCAGCCAGTCGGAGCTGAATCTGTACCGGGTGATCTTCACCACCCG
>CALWGL010000276.1 GCA_944380025.1 uncultured Lachnospiraceae bacterium | reverse complement strand
TACGGTTCAGAATAGTATTTTCCGGAATTGAATCCGTAAAAAATGAATTTTTGTACGGTTACAAAGCTATTTCTTCATTTTTCAACCGTATATGGGCAAAAGGATTCTTTGGAAGCCCCTGCGGAATGTTTTCCTGCAAAAATTCATGGAACATTTCGTCTGATCCCCTGCCCCGTGAAAAATAACGGCCTTTCTCCGCAGAATCTCCGGCTTCCTTTCCGGTATACAGCCGGCAGGGGCAGCCGCTCAGGCTTTCGCGCCCTTCCTCCTGGCAAACGCATGCACGATCAGGCAGATCAGGATCACCGCGGCCATATCCGGAAGCGTATTCCCCACCGGAATGTCCACGGTCATCAGGAAGCGGTAGATCACAAAGCCGATCAGCCAGATCAGCAGGTTTTTCCAGCCGAAGTCCTTCCTTTCCTCTTCCTTCTTCAAAAGGAAGACATCCGCGATCTGGACAGCGATCATGGGAGCGAATACGGAGCCGATCAGGTAAAGGAAATCCGTGATATCATCCATGGGGAAGAGGATGGCCGCCAGGGTGCCGATCACCGTGACCGCGATCCCCACCTGCTTTCCCTTCATTTTCGGGAAAATGGATTCCCAGGACACGCCGGCGGAATAGGCATCCAGAAAGGTGGTGGTCACCGTGGAAAAAATGATGATCAGCAGGGCGGCGATCCCCAGGCCGGCCTTCACCATGATCGCGGCGATATCCGTCTCCCCGGTGAAAAGCGCGGCTCCCATTCCGATGATATACATCCAGCAGCTCACCAGACCGTAAACGATCACGCTGGCAGCCGTGGCCTTCACGGGCTTTTGGGCCTCACGGGTGTAGTCGCTGATCACGGGAAGCCAGGAAAGGGGCATCGCCACGGACAGCTCCACCGCCGCGCCGAAGGTCATGGCCTCTCCTGCCGCGGTCTGTCCCATGCCGTTTCCGAAGATCACGGCGCTCAGGACGATGGTAAGAAGGAAAAGGGCCGCCATTGCCACCGTATTGAGCTTTCCAAGGTTGGTAACGCCGATGGCGATCCACAGAACGATCAGCGCGCCGATCACCAGACACCATACCCACGCGCCCGTATTCACGGTTCCGTTTGCCGCAAGCGCGCCGTCATAGATCATGATGCCCGTCCAGCCCACCAGCTGGAGCACGTTCAGAAAGGAAAACAGAAGCCCTCCCTTCTTTCCAAAGCTCATTTTTACGGTCTCCATGGCGCTTTTCCCTGTCCTTGCGCCGATCAGTCCGGCGGCGAACATCATGCAGCAGCCGATCAGGTGACCCAGAAGGATCGCCGCGACGCCCTTTGCCATCCCCAGGGGAGCCAGATAGGTCCCTGTCAGGATCTCCGCGATGGAAACGCCCGCGCCGAACCAGATCAGGCCGTTTTCAAAGACGGAGGTTTTCTTCGTCAGTCCTTTTTTTCCTTCTGCGCTCATCTCTCCGGTCCCTCCATATACCTGCTTCTGATATCAAAGCCGTGCGCCATGGGCCCGCTTCCCTTTCCCAGATCCAGCATGGCCGCAAGCGCGCCGGAAAGATAGGCCTTCGCCCGCTCCACTGCTTCCTCCAGACTGAAGCCCTTCGCCAGATTGGAGGCGATGGCGCTGGACAGGGTGCAGCCGGTTCCGTGGGTGTTGGGATTGTCGATCCGCTTTCCATAAAACCACTTCAGCTCTCCGTCCCGGTACAGAAGATCGTTGGCGTCATTGTGCTGGTGGCCGCCCTTTACCAGGACTGCGCAGCGGCAGGCTTCCCCGATCCGGGCAGCTGCCCGCTCCATGTCCTCCGGGGTGCGTACCTGCATACCTGAAAGGACCTCCGTCTCCGGAATGTTCGGCGTCAGCACATCCGCCATGGGAAGCAGCCTCTTTTTCAGTGTTTCCACCGCGTCTTCGCTGATCAGCCTGGCCCCGCTGGTCGCCACCATGACCGGATCGACCACGATATTTTCCGCATGGTATTCCTCCAGCTTGTCCGCGATCGCTTCGATCAGCCCGGGCGAAGAAACCATTCCGATCTTCACGGCATCCGGACGGATATCCGTAAAAACACAGTCCAGCTGCTGCTTCAAAAATTCAGGAGATACCTCCATGATTCCTGTTACGCCGGTCGTATTCTGCGCTGTCAGGGCCGTAACCGCACTCATGGCAAACACGCCGTTTGCGGTCATGGTCTTGATATCTGCCTGAATCCCGGCGCCTCCGCTGGAATCGCTTCCAGCGATCGTTAATGCTGTTTTCATCTGCAATTTCTCCTTTTTCTTTTTTTCTTTTACAGAATCCCGCACTAATTTTATTAAGCGACAGAAGGTGGTGCCCCCGGTCTGCCGCTGAAAAAATCCCGCCGCCCTTCACCTCTGCGGCGCTCCGGCGATCTGTCCGGCAAGCGCGCGCAGTCTGGCGGCAGCCGCCTGTACATCCGGTTTCGCGAAAATGGCGCTGATCACAGCGATCCCGCTGATGCCGCTGCCCGCAAGCTGCAGCGCATTCTCCTCCGTAATGCCGCCGATGGCGACCGCCGGAATGGGAACCGCAGCGCAGACCCGGCGAAGCGTTTCGTGATCGATCTGCCTCGCATCCGCCTTGGAGCCGGTGGGGAACACAGCTCCCACGCCGAGATAATCCGCTCCGTCCTCCCAGGCCTTTACCGCCTGCTCCGCCGTTCTGGCGGAAACGCCGACGATCTTTCCCGGCCCAAGCCGTCTTCTGGCCTCTTTTGCTTCCATATCCTTCTGGCCCACATGCACGCCGTCCGCATCGAGCCGAAGCGCCAGCTCCACATCATCGTTGATGATGAGCGGCACATGATAGCTCCGGCAGACCGCAAGGACCTGCTCCGCCTCCCGGTAAAGATCCTCTCCTGTCAGCTTCTTTTCCCGAAGCTGGACGCAGGTCGCGCCGCCCTTCAGGGCATCCTCCACCCGCACGGCAAGCGGCCGGTCCCTCTCCGCGCCGGAATCCGTTATGGCATACAGCAGCAGAGCTTCTCTTTTCAGGTTTCCTGTCCGTTCTCTTTCCATGCCTTCTTCACCTCCCTTCCAAAGCCGTTATCGCCGGGTTTTTCCTTCACAGAGCCCGAAACCGCGCTCTCTGCTCCAGCTCTTCCCCGCTCATCAGGAAAACGGCGTCGATGATCCGGTTCCGGTAGGCCGCATTTCCCTCTCCTTCCCGCATCCGCTCCCAGGCCAGCTCTCCGGCGGCTCCCATGGCGCAGACCGCGCTGACGGCTGCTTCCAGAGGCCTTTCAGGACTGGCGGCCAGATAAGCCGCCATCAGTCCCGAAAGCTGGCAGCCGGTCCCGGTCACACGGCTCATCTCGGGCCTTCCGTTTTCGACCAGATAGCATCGCTTTGCATCCGCCACCAGATCCAGGCTGCCCGTCATGGCGACGATGCACCCGATCCGGGCAGAAAATGCCCTTACAAAGGCCGCGTCCCGTTCCAGTCCGGTTCCCGTCACCGCATCCGCCGCATCCGCATCCACGCCGCCCTCCGTATGCCGCTCCGCGGCCAGAGCCCGGATCTCCGAAGCGTTTCCCCGTATCGCGGTGAAACGGATCTCCTTCATCAGCTGCAGCGCCGCTTCTCTGCGGAAGTCGCTTGCGCCCACGCCCACCGGGTCCAGGACTACCGGATGGCCCAGTTCGTTTGCCTTCCTTCCTGCCAGAAGCATCGCTTCCAGGCCCGTTCGGTGCAGCTGGCCCAGATTCAGATCCAGTCCCGCACAGCCTGAGGTGATCTGCGCCGCGTCCTCCGCCGCATCCGCCATGATCGGACTCGCCCCGCAGGCCAGCAGCACATTCGCCACATCATTGATGGTCACATAGTTGGTGATGCAGTGGATCAGCGGCGCCGTCCGCCTCACATTTTCCAGACATTCCTTCAGCATAAAGTCCTCATTCTCTCCTTTTCTCCGGGGCCAGCTCGCAGCAACGCTGCTCCCTGTCCGTTGCCCGTCGAATATCCGTATGTCTGTGCAGGCACGCCTGCCCATCCATACGTCTGCTCTCCGGGCTTATCGCGCAAAAAACGGGCTTCCCGATCTGGGAACGCCCGCGCATGCAAACTCTCTGTTTCCCTACGTTGGCATTACCCAAATCAGGTTAAGGGTCAAAGCGATTCAGCTTA
>CALWGL010000275.1 GCA_944380025.1 uncultured Lachnospiraceae bacterium | reverse complement strand
CGGTTTTCCCTTTCTGGAAAAGCTGCAGGAGCAGGCGGTGAAGGATACGGAGGAGAAGATCCGAAAGAAGGAGAAGACGGGGTAACCCTTTTCACAATGGACGGCATGATCAGCGTGAGCGCAAGAGACAAAATCCTGCGCGAGATCATATCCAATCTTCTGGTCCACAGAGATTTTTCAAGCGGATATGTCGCAAAGTTCGTGATCGAACGGACGCGGATTTATACGGAAAACGCAAACCTTTCCCACGGACAGGGCGTGCTTGAACTCGCTTCTTTTGAGCCGTTTCAAAAAAATCCGCCTATTTCCAAGATTTTCCGGGAAATCGGACTGGCCGATGAGCTTGGTTCCGGAATGCGGAACACATATAAATACACTCGATTATATTCCGGGAGTGAACCGGAATTTGTGGAAGGCGATATATTCCGAACGATCGTTCCGCTGAAAGAAGCGGCGACGGCAACGGTTGGCCCTGCGCTGTCTGAAACTGGAAAAGAAGATCCTGACGAGACCAGTGCCGAAGCTGGTGATGAAGTTAGTGCCGAAGCTGGTGATGAAGTTAGTGATGAAGCTGGTGCCGAAGTTGAGGATAAAATTCAGTTAGATGCCGACCGCATTCAGTCTCTTCTGGAATTCTGCTCAGCCCCCCGTACGAGGGTGGAAATGCAGAAACACTGCAATATCAAAAGTGAAAGATATTTTCGGGAGAAAATTCTTCTGCCCATGCTGTCAGCCGGACTCATCGATAAAACGATTCCTGACAGACCCAGAAGCCCGAAACAAAAGTATGTGCGGAGATAGATTGACGCTCCGGACCGGAGACTAATATAGTTGCAACTTCCCGGAAAGAGGAATACCAATGACGAAAAAAGAAAAACGCGATCACGTCCTCGCCCGTCTTGACGAGCTGTACGGAACCGAGAAGGAAGGCTTTTACCACAACGCGGACTGGCAGCTTCTGGCGGCGATCATGCTGAGCGCGCAGAGCACGGATAAGCAGGTGGACGAGGCGCTGCCGGGGCTGTTCGGGAGATTTCATACGGCAAAAGAGGTGGCGGAGGCGGATGTGGAAGAGATCGAAAGCTATATCCGTTCGGTCGGCCTGTATAAGAACAAGGCGAAGAATCTGAAGAAATGCTGTGAGCAGATCTGGAAGGAGTACGGCGGAAAGGTGCCGGATACGCTGGAGGAGGTGCTGAAGCTGGCGGGCGTGGGAAGAAAGACGGGGACGCTTTTTCTGGCGGACGCCTACGGGACGCCCGGCGTGACGGTGGACACCCATGTGTTCCGCATTTCCCACCGGCTGGGCTGGGCAAAGGGGAAAAATCCGGTGGAAACGGAAGCGGAGCTGATGAAGGCGCTTCCGGTGGACCACTGGAACCGGATCAATTTCCAGCTCATCTATCTGGGACGCTCCGTCTGTACCGCCCGCCGGGCCAGGTGTGAGGAATGTCCGCTCGCGGAGTGGTGTGAAAAGAAGCTGGAAAGGAAGTCATGAGGTCTGCGCCGCCGTCAGCTCGGAAAGGATCTCACGCACGTCGTCGCCCATCCGGATGAGAACGGCAGGGGCGGGACTCTCAATGCCGTGTACCAGTCCGTTGCGGAAATTGCGCAGCTTCTGAAGCTTTTCCAGGCTGTCCTTTTTCAAAAGCTTCATGCGCTTGAGGCTGTTGAGGTTGAAGGTGCCGCGGGCCTTGGGATTGCTCTGGCGGGTCAGCTTCATCAGAACGGTTTCCAGGCTGATCCAGGGCTTCAGGAAATATTCCTCCGCTTCCAGGCGTCCCCGATCCGTTTTGCGGGAAGCGCCGTCGGATTTCTCCGAAGAAGCGCGAAACTCCCGGTAAAGCTCGTAGCGTTTTTCGCTGCCGCAGATGATCTGATCGATGAGCTGCTGGGAAATGGTCCGGCTGTCGTCCACCAGTTTTGTGGATTTCAGGATGGGCTCCAGCTCCTTCGCGCTGTCCAGCTTCAGGCGGTTCATCAGCCGCAGAAGCTGCTCCACGTTGCCCATCTTCGGCTCGATGTCAAAGCGCCTGTACCGGGTGCTCAGGTGATCGTACAGGTAGGCGGCCAGATCGTACTGGCTGCCGAAGGCCGCGTTTTTGCTCTGCAGACGGGCGTTTCCGGCGGCCTGCAGCCGTTCCAGGGCGATCTCTCCGGCGAGGACCAGGCCGTTGAGCTCATCCAGGATGGCCAGCTCTTCGTCGGAAAGCGCCCCCTGCATGGGCTTGTAAACCAGATCATGCTCCACCTCGGACCAGGCGTGCATCAGGACGGAGGCCACCTGGATCTCCAGACGCACGGAGGCGTACTTGAGCTGCTTTTTCTCCAGAAGCTCTTCCTTCATGGATGCCCGGTAATGGGTGGCCCAGTAGCCGGAAAAACGTTTATTGTAGGAAGGCTGTCTGGACTGGCCGGGGAATTTCTTCATTTCCGACACCGTAAAAAGGTTGTTGATCACCTGGTCGGCCTTGGCCCGGTCGCCGGGGAAGTACAGGGAGACGCGCACGCCGGACAGATCCGCGATGTCCGCATAGATCTCGTTCATGCTCCGGTAGGGCTGTTCCCTCTTTTCATTCCGCTGGGCCACCTTGTTTTTCAGCCGGACGGGGCTTTTGGCCCGGGAGGTGACGATGGCGCGGATACCGGAGGAGTGCAGGGCTTCCCGCAGCAGATCCTCCGCCACATGGCCGGCTGTTTCGTAAAAACTGATTTTCTTTTTATAATTCTCGATAAACTGACTGATGAGATCCATTCGGGCTCTCACCTCCTTCCTTTTGCGTAAAACCTTAAAATACCCGCGTCGTCCATTTGGTGCAGTCCCAGACCGCGTCCACGATATCCTGGTAAAATTCCGGCTCATGGCAGACCATCAGGATGCTGCCCTTATAGACGGAGAGCGCCCGCTTCAGCTCCGCCTTGGCGTCCGCGTCCAGGTGGTTGGTGGGCTCATCCAGCACAAGCACGTTGGTGGGGCGGTTGATGAGCTTACAGAGCCGCACCTTTGCCTGCTCCCCGCCGCTTAAAACCCGCACCAGGCTTTCGATGTGCTTTGTGGTCAGGCCGCATTTTGCCAGAGCGGAGCGCACCTCGTACTGGGTGTAGGACGGAAATTCGTCCCAGATGGCCTGAATGCAGGTGGTGTCGTCCTCTGTCTCCATCTCCTGTTCAAAGTAGCCGATGCTCAGATAATCCCCCTGCTCCACGCTGCCGGAAAGCGGCGGGATCAGGCCGAGGATGCTTTTTAACAGAGTGGTCTTTCCGATGCCGTTGGCCCCGGTGAGGACGATTTTCTGCCCACGCTCCATGGAAAGGTTCAGGGGAGAGGAGAGAGGCTCTTCATAACCGATGACCAGCTCCTTCGTGGTGAAAATAAAGCGGCCCGGCACGCGGTCCTCCTTAAAATGAAATTCCGGCTTCGGCTTCTCGGCGGCAAGCTCGATCACGTCCATCTTATCCAGCTTTTTCTGGCGGGACATGGCCATGTTCCGGGTGGAGACGCGGGCCTTGTTGCGGGCCACGAAGTCCTTCAGATCCGCGATCTCCTTCTGCTGCCTGTTGTAGGCGGCCTCCAGCTGGGCCTTTTTGGCGGCGTAAACCTCCGTGAACTTATCATAGTTTCCCACGTAGCGGGTGAGCGTCCGGTTATCCATGTGCCAGATCAGATTGACCACGCTGTTGAGAAACGGGATGTCGTGGGAGATCAGGATGAAGGCGTTTTCATAATCCAGAAGGTAGCGCTTCAGCCATTCGATGTGGGCCTCGTCCAGATAGTTGGTGGGCTCATCCAGCAGCAGGATGTCCGGCTTTTCCAGAAGGAGCTTTCCCAGAAGGACTCTGGTGCGCTGGCCGCCGGAAAGCCGGGACACGTCCTGATCCAGACCGATGTCCGCAAGGCCAAGCGCCCGGCCCACCTCCTCCACCTTACTGTCGATGAGGTAGAAGTCGTGCGCGGTCAGAAGCTCCTGGATGGTGCCAAGCTCCTCCATATATTGTTCCAGCTCTTCCTCGGAAGCATCCCCCATTTTTTCACAGATCTCGTTCATCCGCGCTTCCAGGTCGAACAGGAAGGAAAAGGCGGAGGCCAGGGTTTCCCGGATGGTGGTTCCCTTTTCCAGCACCGTGTGCTGATCCAGATA
>CALWGL010000274.1 GCA_944380025.1 uncultured Lachnospiraceae bacterium | reverse complement strand
GATGTAGGGAGGCAGGGGCATCTCACCCAGGCGGTCCAGAACCTCTTCCCAGATCCCATCATAAAAAAAGCGGATCAGACGGTTTCCGTCCTCCACCACGTCCTCCACCTGCGCATGCAGAAGACCGTCTCCGAACGCAAGCCTTGTGCCGGGTCTCGCCTTCTTTCCGGGCTTTACCAGACATTCCCACACGTCGCCCGTCCGGCGCTTTAGCAGGAGCACCTCAACAGCGCCGCCGGTTTCCTCCCGCACGCCCAGGAGTCTGGCCGGAATCACCCTGGTGTTGTTCAGGACCAGACAGTCTCCGGGCCTGAGAAAAGAGGGGATCTCCCGGAATACATGATGGGAAACCGCCCCCGTTTTCTGATCCAGGACCATCAGCCTGGAGGATGAACGGTCCTCCAGGGGATCCTGAGCGATGAGCTCCGGCGGAAGCTCATAAAAATAATCGGATGTTTTCAGTCCGTCCATGTCTTACATCCCGGCTTTCTTGAGGAAGGCCACATAGCCGCGCATGGTCTCATAGACATCCGCCTTGCTGGTCGCCTCCCAGGGCGCGTGCATGTTGAGCACGGCGATGCCGCAGTCGATCACGTTCATGCCGTACAGAGCCATGATATAGGCGATGGTTCCGCCGCCGCCCACATCGACCTTGCCCAGCTCCGCGGTCTGGAACACGATGTCAGAGCTGTCGCAGATGTCACGGATATGGGCCACATACTCCGCGTTCGCGTCATTGGAGCCGGACTTTCCTCTGGAGCCCGTAAACTTGTTAAATACCATGCCCTCTCCCAGGAAAGCGGCGTTTTTCTTTTCAAAGCAGGAAGCATAGGAGGGGTCATACCCTGCGCTCACATCGGAGGAGAGCATGCAGGAATTCGCCAGGCACTTTCTTAAGTTCAGTTCGCTGTACTCTCCTGCCAGCTCCATCAGCTGCGCCGTCGCGTTTTCAAAGAAGCGGGACTGCATGCCGGTGGCTCCCACGCTGCCGATCTCTTCCTTGTCCACCAGGATGCAACAGCCGGTGCGCTCCGTCACCTCGTCCGCCACCTCAAGGAGAGCTCTTGCGGAGGTATAGGCGCAGACTCTGTCGTCCTGTCCGTAGGCCAGGATCAGGCTGCGGTCAAAGCCGGCCTCTCTGGCATGTCCGGCGGGAACGATCTCCAGCTCGGCGGAAAGGAAATCCTCTTCCTCGATATCATAATTCTCCTTCAGGATCTTCAGAACGCCTGCGGAAACGGCGTTCTTTTCCTCGTCCTTCAGGGGGATATTTCCGACTACCAGATCAAGGGCTTCTCCTTCGATCACCTTTGCCGCCTTCTTCTCCATCTGCTCTCCGGCCAGATGGATCAGCAGATCGGAAACAAAGAAGACCGGATCGTCCTCGGCCTCACCCACATTGATCTCCACCGTGGTGCCGTCCTTCTTCACCACGACGCCGTGCAGGGCGAGCGGAAGCGCCACCCACTGATATTTCTTGATGCCGCCGTAATAATGCGTATCCAGATAGGCGATGTTCTCCTCCTCAAACAGGGGGTTCTGCTTCACATCCATTCTGGGGCTGTCAATATGCGCGCCGAGAAGATTCATGCCGTTCTTCATCGGCTGCTTTCCGATCTGATACATGATCAGACACTTATTCATGTTCACCGCATAAATCTTGTCGCCGGGCTTAACCTTCTCTCCCTTTTCCACCAGCTCGTTCAGCTCCCGGTATCCGGCCTTTTCGATCTGATTTACCAGCGTGTCCACGCATTCCCGCTCCGTCTTTCCGTTGTCCAGAAAGTCCATATAATCTCTGGCGAACGCGTCCGCCGCCTTTACCTGCTCCTCAGACCAGGTCTTCCATACATTCTTTCTTTCCATCACTCTTCTTCCTCCTTCTTTGCCGTTTCTTTCTTTTTCGAGCCAAGGACAGAGCGCAGCAGCTCTCTGGCCCTCGCCACCTCGTCACTGTGAATCCGGAATACGCAGGCCGTTCTCCCCTTCGGCTTCCGGAACATGAACAGTCCCCCAAAACCCTTATCTTCCCACTCCACATAGTAAGAGATCCTGTTTTTTAACAGGATCCGTTCCACCTTCTCCTTCGTGGCCATGTCATATACCTTGCAGAAGGCCACTTCATGATTCACAGATCCAATGTCCATACTATCCCACCATTTCTCTTGCCGTACAGGCAGCGGCTGATTTCCTCTGGAATCGGGCAGCTGCGCGATCCCGGCGGAAAATCTTCCGTTTTCCCGCCATCCTTTATTGTACTACGCTCTCAGCCTGATGCCAAGCCCTTTTCTTGCTTCCCGCCGTCGAAAGTCCGTCTTTTCTGTCTGTTTTGGTCGTTTTTTATATCTTTCATGCATATGCTTCTTTTCTCTTGTGGAACTTTTCCATCCGCTCATGATCTTCTTCGTTCATATACACGCATTGCCCGTCAGGAAGAAAACAATTCTTGGAAAATCCATTTCTATACAAGCCGGTTTTTTCATGATAAAATTAAGTTGGATTGTTTTTTGCAGAGACAGAACATCACGCATCACACACAGAAATGAGAGGTAAAAGCATGGGCGGATTTTTTGGCGTTGCATCAAAGGAAGACTGCGTATTCGATCTTTTTTTCGGAACAGACTACCACTCCCATCTGGGGACCCGCAGGGCGGGCATGGCCGTGTACAGCAGGGATTACGGCTTCGACCGCGCCATCCACAATATAGAAAACGCGCCTTTCCGGACAAAATTTGACCGGGAAGCCAATGAGATGAAGGGCAATCTCGGAATCGGATGCATCTCCGACTACGAGCCGCAGCCCCTGATCGTCCGCTCCCATCACGGCACCTTTTCCATCGCCACCGTCGGGAAGATCAACAACACCGAAGAGATCCTTTCCAAACTGCTGTTTTCTTCCCACATCCATTTCCTGGAAATGAGCGGAGGCACCATCAACGCCACGGAGCTGGTGGCGACCATCATCAACCAGAAGGAAAATCTGGTGGAGGGCATCCAGTACGCGCAGGAGATCATCGACGGCTCCATGACCATCCTGCTGATGACGCCCAAGGGCATCTACGCCGCAAGAGACCGGCTTGGCCGCACGCCTGTGGCGATCGGGAAAAAGGACAACGCCTACTGCGTTTCCTTTGAGAGCTTCGCCTATCTGAACCTGGGCTACACCAACGTGCGTGAGCTTGGGCCGGGAGAGATCGCCGTCATCACGCCGGAAGGGGCGAAGACCCTGGTACAGCCGGGGAAGGATATGAAGATCTGCACCTTCCTCTGGGTTTACTACGGCTATCCTTCCTCCTCCTACGAAGGGATCAGCGTGGAAAAAATGCGGTATAACTGCGGCGCTTCCATGGCGCGCCGCGACCATGTATCCCCGGATATCGTGGCCGGCGTTCCGGATTCGGGAACGGCCCATGCCATCGGCTACGCGAACGCTTCGGGCATTCCCTTCTCCCGTCCGTTCATCAAATATACGCCCACCTGGCCCCGTTCCTTCATGCCCACCATCCAGAGCAAGCGGAACCTGATCGCCAAAATGAAGCTGATCCCGGTGCGCGACCTGATCCAGGACCGGAGCATGCTCCTGATCGACGATTCCATCGTGCGCGGCACACAGCTGCGGGAAACCACGGAATTCCTGTATTCCAGTGGAGCGAAGGAGGTCCATATCCGTCCGGCCTGCCCGCCGCTGCTCTACGGCTGCAAATATCTGAACTTCTCCCGTTCCACCTCGGAGATGGATCTGATCACCAGACGGGTCATCCGGGATATGGAGGGAGAAAACAAGCGTGTGGATCTGGACGCCTATGCCGATCCGGAATCCGAACGGTATCACGAGATGGTGGAAAACATCGGGAAACAGCTGAACTTTACCACCCTGCGCTACAACCGGCTGGACGACATGATCGACTCCGTCGGCATCGACCGGTGCAAGCTCTGTACGTATTGCTGGGATGGGAAGGAATAAGAAGCGGTTTAAAAATACTGACGGGTGCGCCGCACTAAGAATTTAGTGCGGCAGCATACCGGATCTTCTGATCATTTTCCGGCCAGCTCCCCAAGCACCCGATCCAGCGCCTCAAAATATCCGGCAAAGGTCTTCCGGCAGCAGCCCGGATCGTCGATCTCGATCCCGTCCGCGCGAAGGCCGGT
>CALWGL010000273.1 GCA_944380025.1 uncultured Lachnospiraceae bacterium | reverse complement strand
GGACCTTCTTCCCGCTATTTTACCACCCGCACGCGGAACACGCCCGGAATGGCGCGCAGGGTGTCGATGATCTCCTCCGACGCCTTCTCCTCCACGTCCAGCATGGTATAGGCGACCTCGCCCTTTGATTTGTTGATCATGTCGGAAATGTTGATCCCCTTCTCTCCGAACAGGGCCGCGAAGCGGGTGATCATGTTCGCCACGTTTTTATGGAAGATGCTGATTCTGCCGGCCTGGGTACATACGCCCATGTCGCAGGCAGGGTAATTCACGCTGTTTTTGATATTTCCGTTTTCCAGGTAATCCATCAGCTCCTTCACCGCCATCGCCGCGCAGTTGTCCTCGGATTCCTCCGTGGACGCTCCCAGATGGGGGATGACGATGCAGCCCTTCTTTCCGGCCGTCACCGGATTCGGGAAGTCGGATACGTACCGGCGCACCTTTCCGCTCTCAATGGCGCGGACCACGGCCGGCTCATCCACCAGAAGATCTCTGGCAAAGTTCAGAAGGATCACGCCGTCCTTCATCTTTTCCAGAGCGGCCTCTCCGATCATTCCCTTCGTGCTGTCCAGAAGGGGAACGTGGATGGTGATGATATCGCATTTCTCATAGATCTCATTCACATCGATCACGTGCTTCACGTCCCGGCTGAGGTTCCAGGCCGCGTCCACGGACACGTAAGGATCATAGCCGTAGACCTCCATGCCCAGATGCTTCGCCGTGTTTGCCACCTTCACGCCGATGGCTCCCAGGCCGATGATGCCGAGCTTCTTTCCCTGCACCTCGGTTCCCGCAAAATTTTTTTTGATCTTCTCGGCTTTCTTTCCCACCTCGGGATCGGCGCTGTTTTCCTTCACCCAGTTGATGCCGTCCACGATGTCCCGGGAGGCCAGCAGCATGGCGGCGATCACGATCTCCTTTACGCCGTTGGCGTTTGCGCCCGGCGTGTTGAAGACCACGATTCCCTTTTCCGCGCATTTGTCCAGGGGGATGTTGTTCGTGCCCGCTCCGGCCCTGGCCACCGCCAGAAGTTTCTCCGGCAGCTCCATTTCATGCATGGAAGCGCTGCGGACCAGGATGCCCTCCGCCTCCGCCGGATTCTGTACCGCCTCATATCCTTCTGTAAACCCTTCAAGTCCCACACTGGAGATGGGATTCAGGCAATAATAATGAAACATGTCATCTGTTCTCCATTTCAAATTTTTTCATAAACTCCACAAGGCTGCGCACGCCCTCTGTCGGCATGGCGTTGTAAATGCTCGCGCGCATGCCGCCCACGCTCCTGTGTCCCTTCAGGTTTTCCAGGCCGTGTTCCTTCGCCTCTTTTACGAACTTCGCGTCCAGCTCGTCGCTTCCCGTAATGAACGGCACGTTCATCAGGGAACGGTCCTGTCTGCGCACCGTGCCCTTGAACAGGCTGCTTTCATCCAGGAAGTCATACAGAAGCTTCGCCTTCTCCTCGTTCACCTTCTGGATGGCGGAAAGTCCGCCCAGTCCCTTCAGCCACTTGAACACCTTGCCGCAGATGTAGATGCCGTACGCGGGCGGGGTATTGTAAAGGGAGCCCGCGTCCGCGTGGATCTTATACTGAAGCATGGTGGGCGTGCCGGGAAGCACATCCTCCGTGATGAGATCCTCTCTGATGATCACGATCACCACGCCCGCTGGGCCGATGTTTTTCTGCACGCCGCCGTACATCAGGGCATATTTCGTGATGTCCACGGGCTCGGAAAGGAAGCAGGAGGACACATCCGCCACCAGGGGCTTTCCCTTCGTGTTGGGAAGGGTTTTGAACTTGGTGCCGTATATGGTGTTGTTTTCGCAGATATAAACATAATCCGCATTCTCCGAAACAGGAAGGTCGGAGCAGTCCGGAATATAGGAAAAGGTCTGATCCTCCGAAGAAGCGATCTTGTTCGCCGTTCCGTATTTGGAAGCCTCCTGCCAGGCCTTCTTCGCCCACTGGCCGGCCACGATATAGTCGGCGACCCGGTCCTTCATCAGGTGCAAGGGGGTCATGGCAAATTGCTGGCTGGCTCCTCCCTGCAGGAAAAGCACCTTATAATTGTCCGGGATCCCGATCAGATCCCGCAGATCCGCCTCCGCCTCGTCCAGGATCGTCTGGTAGGTTTTGGAGCGGTGGCTCATCTCCATCACGGACATGCCGCAGCCTCTGTAGTCCAGCATCTCATCCGCCGCTTCCTTTAGTACCGACTCCGGCAGGACCGCAGGGCCCGCGGAAAAATTATATACTCTTGACACTTTTTTCTCCTCCTCATCGTTTCTATGACTGCGCGCCGGCTTCTTCCCTTTTCTTCAGATCCGCCGCGTCGAACGCCTCGCTGATGGAACCTCCGGGAGACACCATCGGGAATACCTTGTCGTCCTCCGGGATCACGCACTCGATCAGCACGGGGCCGTTCTCCGCAATGGCCTCTTTCAGCGCAGGAACCACTTCTTCCTTCTTCGTCACACGGATGGCCCTGCAGCCCAGCCCTTCCGCCACCTTGCAGAAATCCACCCGGTCGGAAAGCACGGTCTGGGAATATCTGTGGCCGTAAAAGAGCGTCTGCCACTGCCGCACCATCCCCAGCACGTGGTTGTTGAACACGATCTGAATGACGGGGATCTGATACCGGCTGGCCGTGGCCAGCTCGTTCATGTTCATGCGGAAGCATCCGTCTCCTGCGATGTTCACGCAGATCTTATCCGGCCGTCCCATCTTCGCGCCGATGCAGGCTCCCAGGCCGTAGCCCATGGTGCCAAGGCCCCCGGAGGACAGGAAAGTCCTCGGCTGGATGAAATGGTAGTACTGGGCCGTCCACATCTGATGCTGGCCCACGTCCGTGGTGATCACTGCCTTTCCCTGGGTCAGGCGTTCCAGCTCTTCTATGATATAGGGGCCGCTCAGCTGCGACTTGTCATAGGAAAGAGGATATTCCTCCTTCAGCTCCATGATATGCGCCATCCACTTTTCATGGGACTGCTGCGGCAGCCTTTCGTTCAGGAGGTTGAGCACATCCTTCAGATCTCCCACAAGAGACGCGTCCGCGCGGACGTTTTTGTTGATCTCCGCCGCATCGACGTCGATATGAAGGATCTTTGCCCGGGAAGCGAAGGTCTTCACATTCCCGACCACCCGGTCGGAGAAGCGGGCTCCCAGGGCCACAAGGAGGTCGCAGCCGCTCACGCCCAGGTTGGATGCCTTGGTCCCGTGCATGCCGATCATTCCGGTATAGCGGGGATCGGTCCCGTCAAAGGCTCCCTTTCCCATCAGGGAATCGCAGACCGGAGCATCCAGAAGACGCGCGAAGGCACGCACCTGCTCCGATGCGCCGGAAAGCACGGCTCCGCCTCCCACATACAGAAAAGGACGCTTTGCCGACTGAAGGAGCTTCAGCGCTTCCTCCAGCTCCGTTTCCGCAAAACGGTTCTGATGCCGCGGCTCTTCCGGCTTCACCGGGGTGTATTCGCACACCGCCGCCGTCACATCCTTGGTCACATCCACCAGCACCGGTCCCGGGCGGCCTGACGCGGCGATCTGAAACGCCTTCCGGATGGTATCCGCCAGGATCCGCACATCCTTTACGATGTATCCGTGCTTGGTGATGGGCATGGTCACGCCGGCGATATCCACCTCCTGGAAGGAATCCTTTCCCAGGGAGGGGAGATTCACGTTGGCCGTGATCGCGACCACCGGGATGGAATCCATGTACGCGGTAGCGATCCCCGTGACCAGGTTGGTGGCTCCGGGGCCGCTGGTCGCCATGCAGACGCCCACCTTTCCGGTCGCTCTGGCATAGCCGTCCGCCGCATGCGCCGCCCCCTGCTCGTGGGAGGTCAGCACATGAAAAATTTCGTTCTGATGCTGATAGAGCGCGTCGTACACGTTCAGGATGGTGCCGCCGGGATAGCCGAAGACGGTATCCACCCCCTGCTCCTTCAGACATTCCACAATGATCTCAGCTCCTGTAAGCTGCATGTACATCAGCGCCTTTCTATTTGATCTCCAGAACAGCTCCTCTGTTCGCGCTTGTCACCATCTTCTCGTATCTTGCCAGATAACCTGTGGTCACGCGGGGCTGTCTGGGCTGCCATTTTTCTCTTCTCTTCTGCATCTCTTCCTCGGATACCTTCACATCCAGACGGTTTTCCGG
>CALWGL010000272.1 GCA_944380025.1 uncultured Lachnospiraceae bacterium | reverse complement strand
CTGGAGCTGGATTTCCCGATGACCGTCCGCGTGATGGAAGCGGATACCAGGGTGAGAGAGGACATCGGCAGAGCGGCTGTGACCAGAGGACCCGTCGTCTACTGCATGGAAGAGGCGGACAACGGAAAGGACCTGCATCTGTGCGTCCTTCCGGACGAGGCGGAATTCACGGAGGAAAAGAGCGATATCCAGGGCGTGCCCGTGGTGAAGCTTTCTGCGGACGGATTCAGACAGAGACAGACGCCGGCGGAACCTTCCGGGGAGCTTTACCATGTGCGTAAGAAGGCTGAATATGATGCTTCCGGACTCGTCTTTATTCCCTATTTCACCTGGGCAAACCGGGGCGAGGGAGAGATGCAGGTGTTTGTGAGAACCAGATAACCGGTCAGGCTGACTGAAAAAAAGGCCGCCGTTCCAACAGTGGGACGGCGGCCTTTCGGCGTACGCCCGGTTTTCGCAGTGCCTGGGGATTGCCTTTTTCAGAAACCCAACGTATAATAGGGATGCCATTTCAGCGGAACGGTTCCGCAGGAACAGACGGAAAAGTCAGAAAAAAGACGGAAGAAGGACAGACCGATGAGGATCATTATCGCAGGCTGCGGCAAGGTGGGCTATATTCTGGCCGAGCAGCTCAATGAGGAAGGACACGAGATTACGATCATCGACACGAACGAGGAGAAGATTGGGATGGTGGGAAACCTCCTGGATGTGATGTGCATCCACGGCAATGCCACCAGCTACCGGGTGCAGGAGGAGGCAGGCGTGAAGGAGGCGGATCTTCTGATCGCCGTTACCAACAAGGACGAGGTGAACCTGCTGTGCTGCCTGATCGCCAGAAAGGCGGGACACTGCCAGACCATCGCAAGGGTGCGCGATCCCGGCTATTATGAAGAGATCGGCTTCATCAAGGAGGAGCTGGGGCTTTCCATGGCCATCAATCCGGAGCTGGCCGCGGCGGCGGATATTGCCAGGCTGCTTCAGATCCCGTCCGCCATGGAGGTGGATACCTTTGCCAAGGGAAAGGTGGACATGGTGCGCTTCCGGATCCCCAAGGGCTCGGCCTGGAACGGGAAGAAGATCATCGACGCCAGCAGAAAGGTGGGAGGGAACCTTCTGATCTGCGTGATCGAGCGGGAGAACCATCAGGTCCTGATCCCGGACGGAAACGTGGTCCTTCATGAGGGGGACTATATTTCCGTGATCGTCCCGCCCGACCGGATGAAGGCGCTGTTTTCCAGCATCGGGATCGAAAGCAGGATGATCCACGACGTGATCATCGCGGGCGGAGGAAGGCTCGCCTATTATCTGGCGTCAAAGCTTCTGCGCTCCAGGATCCAGGTGCGCATCATAGAGAATAACCGGGCGAGATGCGACGAGCTGAGCGAGCTCCTTCCCAAAGCCATGATCATATACGGAGACGCCACGAATACGGAGCTCCTGAAGGAGGAAGGGCTGGAAAACGCGGACGCCTTTGTGTCCCTTACCGGTCTGGACGAGGAAAACGTGATGCTTGGCTGCTACGCGGCCCGGGTTTCCAGGGCGAAGGTGGTCACCAAGATCAATAAGATCACCTACGGCGGCATCATGGACAGCTTCGATGTGGGAAGCATCGTAAGCCCCAGGCATCTGACCACGGAGCTGATCAGCCAGTATGTGCGCTGCATGCAGAATTCCATGGGAAGCGCCGTGGAGGCCGTCTACCGCATGGTGGACAACAAGGTGGAGGCGCTGGAATTCTCCGTGAAAAAAGGAGCGAAGGTGCTGGATATGCCGCTGGCGGAAATGAAGCTGAAGGATAATCTGCTTCTGTGCAGCATCGTGCGCAGAGGGAAGATGATCCTGCCCTCCGGCCAGGACAGGATACAGGCCGGGGATACGGTGATCGTGGTGACCACCCACAAGGGCCTGGATGAGATCGAGGATATTCTCGCCTGATAAAAAGTACGGAATCGAGGGATGACTTCATGAATTACAAAAGCATTTTCTATATCCTTGGCTGGATCCTGCGGGTGGAAGGTTTTTTCCTGTTCCTGCCCATGATCGTCGCCCTGATCTACGGGGAGGATACCTGGACGGTGTATCTGATCTGCGCGGCGCTGACGTTCGCGGCGGGGCTCGCCCTTTCCTGGAAAAGAAGCGGGAATTTCCGGCTGTTTGCCAGAGAGGGCTATGTGGCCGTGGCGCTGGGCTGGGTCCTGATGAGCCTGATCGGCGCGGTGCCCCTGTGGGCCGCGGGGGATATCCCCCATTTTGTGGACGCCCTGTTTGAGATCATTTCCGGCTTTACCACCACCGGCTCCAGCATCCTTGTGGATGTGAAGGCCATTTCCCGGGGCGGCATGTTCTGGCGCTGCTTTTCCCACTGGATCGGCGGCATGGGCGTTCTGGTCTTTCTTCTGCAGATCATTCCCCTTTCCAGCGGCCAGACCATGTATCTGATGCGGGCGGAAAGCCCGGGCCCTTCCGTGAGCAAGCTGGTTCCCAAGGTGCGTGAGACCGCCTTTGTGCTGTACGGGATCTATCTTGCCATGTCCGTGCTGGAGATCTTCTTTTTGCTGATCGGCGGAATGCCGCTGTTTGATACCCTCTGCACCACCTTCGGCTCCGCCGGAACGGGCGGCTTCGCCATCTGGGGAGACAGCATGGCCCGTTACAGCCCCTATCTGCAGATCGTGGTCACCGTTTTCATGTTCCTGTTCGGCGTGAATTTCAGCTTCTATTATCTGCTCCTGACGAAGCGGGTGAAGGAGGCCTTTCAGATCGAGGAGGTCCGCGCCTATTTCGGGATCTTTGCGGCTTCCACCGTGCTGATCGCCTTCAACATCCTTTCTCAGGTGGGAAATCTGGCGGACAGCTTCCGGCATGCGGCCTTTCAGGTGTCCTCCGTCATGACCACCACGGGTTTTGCCACCACGGACTTCAACCTGTGGCCGGAATTTTCCCGGACGCTCCTGGTGCTCCTGATGTTCATCGGCGCCTGCGCGGGCAGCACCGGCGGCGGGATCAAGGTTTCCCGGATCCTGATGTATCTAAAGACCATTAAAAAGGAGCTGGCCTTTCTGGTGCATCCAAGGAGCGTGAAGATCGTCATGATGGACGGCAAGAGGCTGGAGCACACGGTGGTCCGCGCCGCCAATATTTTCCTCATCACCTATCTGGTGATCCTGGCGTTTTCCATCCTGATCGTGAGCCTGGACGGCAGCGATTTTACCACCACGGTCACGGCGGTGATCACCACCCTCAATAACGTGGGCCCCGGCCTGTCCCTGGTCGGCCCCATGGGGAATTTCGCCTTCTTTTCCGATCTGTCCAAGTTTGTGCTGATGTTCGACATGCTGGCGGGCAGACTGGAGATCTTCCCTCTGCTTCTCCTGTTTGTGCCTTATACCTGGAAAAAGTGATTGCGCACCCGCGGGGATGGATGCTATAATTTTGCCAGACGGATCCGGCGGCAGGCCAGACGGCTGAGAAAAGAGAATTGAGATAAAAGAATTGAGATGAGAGAAGCTGCCGGAGGAACGAGAAAAGAAAGGGAGGACATTATGCGCAGAATATTGCTGAAGCTGAGCGGGGAGGCTCTCGCCGGAGATAAAAAGCACGGCTTCGATGAGGCGACGGTGAGAAAGGCCGCCGCGCAGATCGCGCAGGTCGTAAAGAGCGGCGTCCAGGTGGGCGTTGTGATCGGAGGCGGGAACTTCTGGCGGGGAAGGACCAGCGAGAACATGGACCGGACGAAGGCGGACCAGATCGGCATGCTCGCCACGGTCATGAACTGCATCTATGTATCCGAGATGTGCAGGGCGGAAGGGCTTCAGACGGCTGTTTTCACGCCGTTTGCCTGCGGCTCCTTTACGAAGCTTTTTTCCAAGGATGACGCGGTAGCGTGCATGGAGGCGGGAGGCGTCGCCTTTTTCGCGGGAGGGACCGGACATCCCTATTTTTCCACCGATACGGGCGTGCTGCTTCGGGCCATCGAGGTGGAAGCAGATGTGATCCTGCTGGCCAAGTCCGTGGACGGCGTGTATGACGACGATCCGGCGAAGAATCCTGACGCGAAGAAATACGACGAGGTATCCATCGACGAGGTGATCGCGAAGAACCTGCAGGTGGTGGACATGACCGCTTCCATCCTGGCAAGGGACAACCATATGCCCATGTGGGTGTTCGGCCTGAATGCGGAGAACAGCATTGTCAATACGGTAAACGGGAA
>CALWGL010000271.1 GCA_944380025.1 uncultured Lachnospiraceae bacterium | reverse complement strand
GTTAAAAAATTGAAAATCCTGTTTTTAACCGTATCAGATAGCCCAAAAGTACGGTTACAGATGAGAAAATCAGGTATATAACCGTACTGATCACAAAATAGGGGCAAAAAGTACGGTTAAGAATCGGAAAATTCTTTTTTAACCGTCATTTAGGACTTTTTGTACGGCTATACAATGCAGATTCGCATTTTAAACCGTATCGGAGCATCCTGCCGGGGATCAAACCGGGATTTCCCGATAGGGAGAAAGGATTCAACCGCAATATCCCCGTGCTCATGATAAATAACGTTGAGTTACTGTTCAGCCTTCGGCAGAACAGTACGGCATCCGGCCATTCCAATCGCTTCGCGATGGGCCGGATGCTTCCTTCCTGTACGTTTTTGTACGGTCTGCGCAGTAAATGCGCAGACCTGTCTGAACAGTAACGATAGAAATCCGCCAGGACAGAAATCCCCCGGAAAGGAATTGACAGCCGCCGCCTTTTTGGGTATACTGTCATACGTGGCAGACAGCACCAGATATTGTGGAGAACCATCTGAATGGAACAAGATGTTGTTGCCGCGATTCATAAGACCATAAAGAGAATCCATGAGGGAATCATTGGAAACGGCGCGTACAGGGCCGGATGCGGAAAGGGCTGCAGACAGAACCTCCGCATCCGGATTTTTTACCCGGTACTCCGTCGGGGAAAGAATGCCGGACAGGACAGATGAAAAGCGACGGACCGTGAAGTCTGAAAAGCGACGGACCGCGGAGCCTGAAAAGCGGCGGACGACGGAACCGGTCCGATGGAAATGAGCGTGAAGAAACGGAGGGAAACGTACAGGATGGAATATACGGTGGAAGAACTGAGCAGGAAGGAGAACACGGATTACGGCAAAGAATACCGGCCGAAGAGGGATGTGAAGGTGATCAAGAAGGACGGGACGAAGGAAGCGTTTAACGTCCAGAAGGTGATCAATGCGGTGGGAAAGAGCGCCTACCGCGCCCTGACCCGGTTTACGGACGAGGAAAACCGGAAGATCTGCACCTGCGTGATCGAGAAGGTGGACGAGCTGGGAAGCGATGAGATCCCGATCCCGGTGATGCACAACGTGGTGGAGAGCGCCCTGGAGCAGGTGAAGCCCATCGTGGCGAAGAGCTACCGGGACTACCGCAACTACAAGCAGGATTTCGTGCGGATGCTGGATGATGTGTATAAGAAGAGCCAGTCCATCATGTACATCGGGGACAAGGAGAATTCCAACACGGATTCCGCCCTGGTTTCCACCAAACGGAGCCTGATCTTCAATCAGCTCAACAAGGAGCTGTATCAGAAATTTTTCATGACCACGGAGGAGATCCAGGCGTGCCGGGACGGTTATATCTACGTGCATGACATGTCCGCCAGAAGGGATACCATGAACTGCTGTCTGTTCAACGTGGAGCATGTGCTGTCCGGCGGCTTTGAGATGGGGAATATCTGGTACAACGAGCCCAAGACCCTGGACGTGGCCTTCGACGTGATCGGGGACATCGTCCTGAGCGCGGCCAGCCAGCAGTACGGCGGCTTCACCGTGCCCAGCGTGGATCTGATCCTGGAGCCCTATGCGCAGAAGTCCTATGACAGATATCTGAAAAAATATGCCGATATGGGCGTTCCGGCCCAAAAAGCGGAGGAGGTCGCCTGGGCCGACGTGGTCAAGGAGATGGAGCAGGGCTTCCAGGGCTGGGAATACAAGTTCAATACGGTGGCGAGCAGCCGCGGGGATTATCCCTTCATCACCGTGACCGCGGGAACGGGAACGGGCCGCTTCGCGAAGCTTGCTACCATGAGCATGCTGAACGTGCGCCGCAAAGGGCAGGGAAAGGAAGGTCATAAAAAGCCCGTGCTGTTCCCCAAGATCGTGTTCCTGTACGACGAGAATCTGCACGGCCCCGGAAAGCCGCTGGAGGATGTGTTTGAGGCGGGCGTGCGCTGCTCCGCGAAGACCATGTACCCGGACTGGCTGAGCCTGACCGGCGAGGGCTATGTGGCCAGCATGTACAAAAAGTACGGCAAGATCATTTCTCCCATGGGCTGCCGCGCCTTCCTGTCTCCCTGGTACGAGAGAGGGGGCATGCATCCGGCGGACGAGAACGATGTGCCTGTGTTCGTGGGCCGCTTCAACATCGGCGCGGTATCCCTGCACCTTCCCATGATCCTGGCGAAGGCGAGAAAGGAGAGCCGGGATTTTTATGAAGTGCTGGATTATTACCTGAACCTGATCCGCCAGCTCCATATCCGCACCTATGCCTATCTGGGCGAGATGCGCGCGTCCACCAATCCGCTGGCCTACTGCGAGGGCGGCTTCCTGGGCGGCCATCTGAAGCTGACGGACAAGATCAAGCCGCTGTTAAAGTCGGCCACGGCCTCCTTCGGCATCACGGCCTTAAACGAGCTTCAGATGCTCTACAATGGAAAATCCTTGGTGGAGGACGGCCAGTTCGCCCTGGAGGTGATGGAGTACATCAACAGCCGGATCAATCAGTTCAAGGAAGAGGACGGCCATCTGTACGCCATTTACGGAACGCCTGCGGAAAACCTCTGCGGCCTGCAGGTGAAGCAGTTCCGCAACAAATACGGCATCATTGAGGGCGTTTCCGACAGGGAGTATGTGAGCAACAGCTTCCACTGCCATGTGACGGAGGACATCACACCCATTGAAAAGCAGGACAAGGAGGGACGCTTCTGGAATCTCTGCAACGGCGGCAAGATCCAGTATGTGAAGTATCCCATCGACTATAATATCGAAGCGGTGAAGACCCTGATCCGCAGAGCCATGGACAAGGGATTTTATGAGGGCGTCAACCTGTCTCTGGCCTACTGCGACGACTGCGGCCATCAGGAGCTGGAAATGGATGTCTGCCCCAAATGCGGCAGCCGGAACCTGACCAAGATCGACCGGATGAACGGCTATCTTTCCTATTCCAGAGTCCACGGGGACACCAGGCTGAACGACGCCAAGATGGCGGAGATCGCGGAAAGGAAATCGATGTAGGCCATGCGCTACCATGATATTACAAAAGACGATATGAAAAACGGGGACGGCCTTCGGGTCGTCCTCTGGGTGGCGGGCTGCGCCCACTGCTGCGAGGGCTGCCAGAACCCGGTCACCTGGGATCCGGAGGGCGGCCTGCTTTTTGACGAAGCCGCGAAGGCGGAAATCTTTGAACAGCTCGACAAACCCTATATCTCCGGCATCACCTTTTCCGGCGGAGATCCGCTCCATCCCGCGAATAAGGGGGATGTGCGCAGGCTGATGCGGGAGATCAGACAGAGGTATCCGGAGAAAACCATCTGGCTCTACACCGGAGAGGTGTGGGAGAGACTGTGCCGGGATTCCATCCTGCAGGATGTGGATGTGCTGGTGGACGGAGAGTTCGTTCTGGAAAAAAGAGACGTGAATCTGATGTGGAAGGGAAGCTCCAACCAGAGAGTGATCGACGTGCAGGCCTCCCTTCAGAAAGAAAACCCGGAAATCCCCGTCCTCCACTGCCCGGACTACGCGCCGGCGGAGGACGCATGGCAGAAAGGAGTATCCGCATGCGGAGAGTAGCGAAATTTGAAAAGGTGAGCGAGGAACGCTTTGTCAGCGATCTGACGGACGCGTTTCCGGAATATACAAAGGAGCAGGCGAAGGAAATCTACCTGTCGCTGCGCCTTCCTGAGCGGGCCACGAAGGGAAGCGCGGGGTATGATTTTTACATGCCTGTTCCCTGCGACCTGAAGCCCGGCGAAACGGTGAAGATCCCCACGGGCGTGCGGGTGCGGATGGAGGAGGACTGGGTGCTTTCCCTCTATCCCAGAAGCGGTCTCGGCTTCAAATACCGCCTGCAGCTGAACAATACGGTGGGCATCATCGACAGCGACTATTATTACAGCGACAACGAGGGCCATATCTTCGCCAAGCTCACCAATGATTCCAATGAAGGAAAAGAGCTGTCCCTGAACGCGGGAGACGGCTTCATGCAGGGGATCTTCCTTCCCTACGGCGTCACGGAGGACGATGACGCGCAGGGGATCCGAAACGGCGGCTTCGGAAGCACCGGAAACTGAAAACTTGTGAACAGATCTGGCTCCCTTTTGCGCAGACGCCGGCGGCGGTCTCGCAGAGGGGGCTTTTTTGCGCGATAAGCCCGGAGAGCAGCCGCGTGGGAGTGCAGGCGTGCCTGCACAGACACGCGGATATTCGACGGGCAACGGACAGG
>CALWGL010000270.1 GCA_944380025.1 uncultured Lachnospiraceae bacterium | reverse complement strand
GAACTTTCTCTGCGCCCTGCTCCACAGCATATTTGCAGTGCCAGCCGTAGCCGCATCCCAGATCCAGCACGCGGCTGCCTTCCAGAGGCGGAAACATCCTGCGGAACTGATGCCATTCTCCCGCTCCCGCAAGCCCCTCTCTGCTTCGTGTCATCTGCGCATATTCATTGAAAAAATGCTCGTCATCATATTCGTTTTTCATATCCTGCCTACCTGTACCTTATCTGCAATTTCCGTATAACTCCACAATCTTTTCCGTCATAGCGTCCATAGACGCCTGTGCCGCAGTTTCTGTCTGCATCCCGTACTCAGCTGCCGCGCGGGCAGTCTGTTCCCCGATGCACACGGCCCGGATCCGGCTGTAATCCATCTCTCCCATAGCCCGTACAAATCCGCGGACTGTGGACGCGCTGGTAAATGTCACTGCGTCGATCTCCCCGCTCTCCAGCATATCCGTCACGGTTTCTTTCAGAACCGGATTCACCTCATACACCGTCCGGTACAGAGGAATATCCTCTGCGGTAAGTCCTGCCTCTGTAAGGGGCGGAATCAGATCTTCCGATCCTTTCTCTGCCCGGGCAATCAGCACGTGTTCTCCCGGCTGTGACAATTCTGCCAGCCTTTTCCCCAGTTCGCCGGCGCTGTATGTTTCGGGCACCGCATCGGGAAACAGGCCATGTGCTTCAAGGGCGGAAGCGGTTGCCGAACCGATCGCCCCGATCCGGACCGTTCCCTTCCCTCCCAGGACATTTCTCAGGTCTGCCTTCATTTCTTTTAATGCGTCAAAAAAGACTGCCACACCAATGGGACTGGTGAATACAAGCCATTTTCCGCAGTCTCTCTCCCTGAACTGCGCAAGCGCACATCTCAGCAGTTCATTCGGAGAAATGGGTTCCGTATGGATGGCCGGCATTTCAATCACCTGAGCGCCCAGCTCTCTCAGGCGTTTTGCAAGTGCGGAGAGGTTCTGCCTGGGCCGGGTCAGCAGGAACTGACGGCCGCCTAAGATCCTGTCTTCCGCCCAGTGAAGTTCCTCCGCCAGCGCGCAGACTTTTCCCACAAGGATAATAGCCGGGGTACGGATATCCGCCCGGTCCGCTGCCTCCTTCAGAGTGCTCACTGTGGCGGTTACTCTTCTCTGCCGCGCCGTCGTTCCCCGCTCCAGCACCGCCGCAGGCATATCCGGATCCATCCCGGCATCCAGCAGTCCTCTTAATATCTTTTCCATAGAGGACACACTCATCAGAAATACAAGAGTACCATTGAGACGCACCAGAGAATCAAAATCAATACTCAGTTTGCCGTCCTTTCTGGCATGCCCGGTAATTACATGAAAAGAGGAGGTATAATCTCTGTGGGTCACCGGTATGCCCGCATAGGCCGGAACCGCCACGGAAGACGTAATGCCCGGCACTGCTTCAAAGGGAATGTCCGACTGTACAAGCATCTCCAGTTCCTCTCCCCCTCGGCCGAAGACAAAGGGGTCTCCGCCTTTCAGGCGAAGTACGTTTTTCCCTTTTTCCGCCTCCCTCACAAGAATCTGATTGATCTCTTCCTGGGGCACCGGATGCTTTCCCGCATGTTTGCCCACATAGATTGTCTCTGTATCCCGTGGAATGCGGCTCAGCAGTTCCGCGCTGATCAGGGCGTCATAGACGATTACATCTGCCCGTTCAATCAGTTCAGCAGCCTTCACTGTCAGAAGTCCGGCGTCCCCCGGACCTGCGCCGGCAAGCCATACTTTTCCGGTTCTGCCGCTGTTACCTTTTTTTCTCTTCTTTTCTGATCCGTTCTGATTTACTGTCATTGTGCTGTTCCTTCCTGGATTATTTATCCCTGTTCCATCATCCGCAGCGCCAGCGTCTCTCCTGCCTGCCGCGCTTCAGATATGTCAGTCACAAAGGTGTTCACCGAGTACTCCCGGGAGTCCTCCTTATAATAGAGTCCTGTCAGTTTCAGTTCACTGCCGCTTATCTGCGCATGGGCGGCACAGGGTGAAGTACAGTCTCCTCCGGTCACCCGGATAAACTGCCGTTCCGCCTGCGCTGCTGCCCGGCTCTCCGGCGCGTCTATCCGGGCCGCCCAGCCGTAATTATCTCCTTTTCTTCCCTGTACGGCCAGAATGCCCTGGCCTGCCGCCGGGATCATTTCATCCACTGACAGATAACGGCTGATTACCGATTCCATCCTGAGCCGCTTCAGTCCTGCTGCCGCAAGCAGAGTTGCGTCGTAGCCCTCTGTCTCCAGTTTTTTCATTCTTGTCTGCACATTTCCCCGGATTCCCCGGAAGCTGCAGTCCGGCACCAGTTTTTCCATCTGTATCATTCTCCGCCTGCTGGACGTACCGATCAGAGGATGTTCCGGAAGATTGTCCAGATCCGGCCGGTACAGAAGCACGTCCCTGGGGTCTTCTCTTTTCCCGTATGCCAGGATTGGCAGCTCCGGATTCTCTTCCATAGGCATATCCTTCAGGCTGTGCACAGCAATATCAATCCGTCCGTCCAGAAGCGCCCGGTCCAGCTCTTTTACAAACAGCCCTTTTCCGCCGATCTTCGCCAGGCTTTTATCCAGGATCTTATCTCCTGTTGTTTTCATTGTAATGATCTCAACCTTCACTTCCGGATCGCACCTTAAAATCTGATCCCGGATGATCTCTGCCTGTCTTACCGCAAGCAGGCTCTCCCTGCTGCCGATTCTGATTACAGACTGCATGGCGCATCATTTCCTTTCTCTATAATCTGATAGATTCGTTCCATATCCAGGCTCTCCCGGATAATATCCGCAAGCCTGTCATACTGTTCTTCCTTATATGCTTTCCAGTCCCTCGCCTGAATCTGTGACGGGTCGTATCCTTTGCGCTTCAGAAGCGCGCTTATAAATCCTTCGGCACAGCCCGGAGCGTCAAAGATGCCATGGACATAACATCCGTAAACATTGCCCCGCTGCGCCCCGTCCGGGCGGAGCCGGCCTGCTCCGGATATATTTTCTGCCTCTGTTATATCAGTAAATTCCACAAGTGATCCGGCATGGGAACTTCCCACGGGATCTTCTCCCTGCAGAGGCGAACTTTCTCCCATATGGATCTCATATCCTTCAAATTCCATGCCGGACAGATCTTTCAGTATTCCCCGGAGTTCAAGGAAATGTCCCTGTATTCTTGTCCGTCGCTTTTCCAAGGTAAATCTGGTCCGGACCGGAAGCAGCCCCATCCCTCTGACCGTTCCTTTCTGCTCCACGCCCTCAGGGTCGGAAATCTCTGCTCCCAGCATCTGATACCCGCCGCAGATGCCGAACACAATGCCTCCTTCTGACGCGTACCGCAGTATTTTCGCTTCCAGTCCGTTCTGCCTCATCCATAACAGATCCCGGATCGTATTCTTGCTGCCCGGCAGGATCACAGCGTCCGGCTCTCCGAACTCTGCCGGAGAACTGACATATCTGACCCCTGCTTCCTCACTGGCTTCCAGAGGAGCAATATCCGTAAAGTTGGAAATTCTGGGCAGCCGGATCACGGCCACATCCACAAGCCCTGTACTCTGCTTTTTCTGAAACCGTTCCGTCAGGCTGTCCTCTTCGTCAATATCCAGATAAAAATAGGGCACCACTCCCAGCACGGGAATCCCGGCCCGCTCCTCCAGCATGTCAAGTCCCGGCTTCAGAATCGATACATCTCCCCGGAACTTATTGATGATCATTCCCTTGATTCTCTGACGTTCTTTTTCCTCCAGAAGCATAATGGTGCCGATCAGCTGGGCGAACACTCCGCCTCTGTCTATGTCCCCGACAAGCAGGACCGGCGCGTCAACCAGCTCCGCCAGCCCCATATTTACAATATCATCCTTTTTGAGATTGATCTCCGCAGGACTTCCCGCCCCCTCGATCACAATCACGTCATATTGCCGCTTCAGTTTCTCGTATGCTTCCATTATATAAGGAATATATTCTCTTTTATGCCGGTAGTATTCCACCGCCGGCATGACGCCGACAGGCTTCCCGTTCAGGATCACCTGGGATCCGGTATCGTTGGTCGGTTTCAGCAGAATCGGATTCATAGCCGCGGAGGGTTCTATTCCCGCCGCTTCCGCCTGCATCACCTGAGCCCTGCCCATCTCCAGACCTTCCTTTGTGATAAAAGAATTGAGGGCCATATTCTGGGATTTAAAAGGCGCCACACGATAGCCGTCCTGCTTCAGGACACGGCACAGTCCGCCTGCCAGGATGCTTTTCCCCGCATTTGACAT